>NZ_SHNO01000009.1 GCF_026262645.1 Candidatus Marimicrobium litorale | reverse complement strand
ACGGGGAATTGAAACCCGCTACCACCGGAACAATTTTATCTATGAACCGCATACCTCACTCCTAAGAGTGTTGCATGTCAGTCCAAAGACTCAGCTTGATATACCTTGTTAAAGAACTTTCCGGTTGCCAGAACCAGAAAGAAGTACACGATGTGTACTTCTTTCTGAACCCGATGATGCGATAGCGACAAACGTTACACTTAATGATTGGTGGAGCTATGCGGGATCGAACCGCAGACCTCTTCCGTGCAAGGGAAGCGCTCTCCCAGCTGAGCTATAGCCCCAGAAAAGTGTCGTCAGCAACCACAAAGCCTGCCAAGTAAACCAATTCGTCCACGCTGTTCACTACAGAATCACTCGCCTCAACTGCACAAAATAGCGCGTGGGCGGCGCGACAACGAAACGTGGGAGCAAATTGGTAGGCCTGGGCAGATTTGAACTGCCGACCTCACCCTTATCAGGGGTGCGCTCTAACCAACTGAGCTACAGGCCTGCTGTACAGAATCTGTGCTCGCGATTACTTTCGCATCAACCGTTTTGATGAAGACAAATGTGTGAGCACTTGCAGAATGTGTCACTTATCGTTTAAGGAGGTGATCCAGCCCCAGGTTCCCCTAGGGCTACCTTGTTACGACTTCACCCCAGTCATGAATCACTCCGT
>NZ_SHNO01000008.1 GCF_026262645.1 Candidatus Marimicrobium litorale | reverse complement strand
ACGGGGAATTGAAACCCGCTACCACCGGAACAATTTTATCTATGAACCGCATACCTCACTCCTAAGAGTGTTGCATGTCAGTCCAAAGACTCAGCTTGATATACCTTGTTAAAGAACTTTCCGGTTGTTAAAACCAGAAGGAAGCATACGTTGTATGCTTCCTTGTGATTTCAAATCTGCAAAGAGTAATAACACTAAGAATGACCCAGCGAGCCAGCCCTGTGTCGCAAACAATCTTACTGCGATTATCCCGCCAGCCTGCCCAACAAAAGCATAGGGTTCAAACCGTTTGAAGATGGTGGAGCTATGCGGGATCGAACCGCAGACCTCTTCCGTGCAAGGGAAGCGCTCTCCCAGCTGAGCTATAGCCCCAATGGTTTGGTTGCCGAAGCGTTTCAGATCGAAGCGCGACACGCGAAACACCAAGACGGTGAAGCGATAAAAAGCTGGAGCGATTTGGTAGGCCTGGGCAGATTTGAACTGCCGACCTCACCCTTATCAGGGGTGCGCTCTAACCAACTGAGCTACAGGCCTGTCATCCGTACCCTGATCAGGGTTGCACGACCTCGCCTGCAACTAAAAGTGCAAACAAGCACCGTGACGCTTTGCAGATACCAGTTTTGATGAAGACAAATGTGTGAGCACTTGCAGAATGTGTCACTTATCGTTTAAGGAGGTGATCCAGCCCCAGGTTCCCCTAGGGCTACCTTGTTACGACTTCACCCCAGTCATGAATCACTCCGT
>NZ_SHNO01000007.1 GCF_026262645.1 Candidatus Marimicrobium litorale | reverse complement strand
CCATTGGGTCCTTTGCTTTCCAAAACAACGCCCTCACCAGCGTAGTTATTCCAGACAGCGTTAAGAGCATTGGGCAAAATGTTTTTAACAACAACGCCCTCACCAGCGCGCACTTTGGAGGCAACTTTGGTGACTTTCAACTCAACATGTTCGATGTCAATCCCAACCTGACGACGATCACCTACTGTGAAGGGACAGCGGGTTGGCCGCAGGACTTTAGCAATGGCTCGACCACGATCACAGCGACGTCGATAGTTTGCTCGCCACCGGACGCCCCGACCATAGACTCGATAACGCCAGGCGCCGGTCAGCTTACCGTCGCCTTTACCCCGGGGATTGACAATGGCTCGCCAGCTTCCCGCTACACAGCCTCCTGCCTCCGTGTGGTGGGTTCGGGGCGGGTTCGGGTAAACGTAGTTGGCCCCACGTCACCTATTACAGTCCCCTCGATGTACAATGGCGACACGTATGAGTGTTTTGTAACAGCGACGAACATTATAGGAACGAGTCCCGCATCTGCAACGAGTGAACCATTCGTTGTCGGGGCCCCAGACACCTTCGTGCCTCCGCCTTCCGGCACGCTGCCGTCTAGCGCAACGCCTGTCCCAACTAGCCCACTGTGGCTACTGGGCATCATGGCAGGACTGCTGTCGCTGGTGGGTTTCAGGAATCTGCGTAAAGCCTGAGGCTTCTCAAGCCCGCCTAGTGCGGGTTTTTTGATGACGAAAGAAGCCAGAGTAAGCTCGCTCGACGATACTGACAAGTTAACTCGAGGTCACGGGCTGGCGCTACACAATCGAGCCTGGACTGACCAGAAATATGTCATCGGCCCCCACATTGGGCTGGAATTTCCCG
>NZ_SHNO01000005.1 GCF_026262645.1 Candidatus Marimicrobium litorale | reverse complement strand
CAACCGGAAAGTTCTTTAACAAGGTATATCAAGCTGAGTCTTTGGACTGACATGCAACACTCTTAGGAGTGAGGTATGCGGTTCATAGATAAAATTGTTCCGGTGGTAGCGGGTTTCAATTCCCCGTTATCACCAAATGAGTTGTAATAAACACTGTGACTTAAGCGTCACAACATCCGGCGGGCACTCTGGCAACGGCAGTATTGTTGCGGTGGTATGTCAGTACCACTTAAGAGTGTCTCAGTGCTTGGCCCGTGCTAAAGGGGGCCAGGTGCAGTCTGCTTGAACAGATAACTGTGTTATATGGTCAAGTGACTAAGCGTATACGGTGGATGCCTTGGCAGTCAGAGGCGATGAAGGACGTAGTAGCCTGCGAAAAGCTTCGGGGAGGTGGCAAACAACCTTTGATCCGGAGATGTCCGAATGGGGAAACCCACCCAGTGTAAGCTGGGTATCCTTAACTGAATTCATAGGTTAAGGAGGCGAACGCGGAGAACTGAAACATCTAAGTACCCGTAGGAATAGAAATCAATTGAGATTCCCCCAGTAGCGGCGAGCGACCGGGGAACAGCCTGCAAGTGATAGCAGTTGGGTTAGTGGAACACTCTGGAAAGGGTGGCGATAGAGGGTGATAGCCCCGTACACGAAAGCCTGATTGTGGTACTGAGCTTGCGACAAGTAGGTCGGGACACGTGTTATCCTGACTGAACATGGGGGGACCATCCTCCAAGGCTAAATACTCCTGACTGACCGATAGTGAACCAGTACCGTGAGGGAAAGGCGAAAAGAACCCCGGAGAGGGGAGTGAAATAGAACCTGAAACCGTATACGTACAAGCAGTGGGAGCACCCTCGTGGTGTGACTGCGTACCTTTTGTATAATGGGTCAGCGACTTATTGTCTGTAGCGAGCTTAACCGTTTAGGGGAGGCGTAGGGAAACCGAGTCTTAATAGGGCGACTTAGTTGCAGGCAATAGACCCGAAACCGGGCGATCTAGCCATGGCCAGGTTGAAGGTGCCGTAACAGGCACTGGAGGACCGAACCCACTTATGTTGAAAAATGAGGGGATGAGCTGTGGCTCGGAGTGAAAGGCTAATCAAGCCCGGAGATAGCTGGTTCTCCTCGAAATCTATTTAGGTAGAGCGTCGTGTCTTACCCTGGGGGGTAGAGCACTGTTTCGGCTAGGGGGTCATCCCGACTTACCAACCCGATGCAAACTCCGAATACCCAGGAGTACAATCACGGCAGACAGACAGCGGGTGCTAACGTCCGTTGTCGAGAGGGCAACAACCCAGACCGCCAGCTAAGGTCCCTAATACCAGTTAAGTGGGAAACGATGTGGGAAGGCTTAGACAGCTAGGAGGTTGGCTTAGAAGCAGCCACCCTTTAAAGAAAGCGTAATAGCTCACTAGTCGAGTCGGCCTGCGCGGAAGATATAACGGGGCTAAATTGGTAACCGAAGCTGCGGATGCACGGTTTCTTCGGATTCTGTGCATGGTAGAGGAGCGTTCTGTAAGCCTGTGAAGGTGTACCGGGAGGTATGCTGGAGGTATCAGAAGTGCGAATGCTGACATGAGTAACGATAAGGGGGGTGAAAAACCTCCCCGCCGGAAGATCAAGGTTTCCTGTCCAACGCTAATCGGGACAGGGTGAGTCGGCCCCTAAGGCGAGGCAGAAATGCGTAGTCGATGGGAAGCGGGTTAATATTCCCGCACTTCTTATTATTGCGATGGAGGGACGGAGAAGGCTAGGCCAGCGCGGTGTTGGTTGTCCGCGTTTAAGGTTGTAGGCTGGGGTTTTAGGTAAATCCGGAACCCTAAGGCTGAGAACTTATGACGATCCCCTGGGGAGACCCTCGGGAGAAGTGGTTGATGCCATGCTTCCAAGAAAAGCTTCTAAGCATAGATAGTAAGGAACCGTACTGTAAACCGACACAGGTGATCAGGTAGAGAATACCAAGGCGCTTGAGAGAACTCGGGTGAAGGAACTAGGCAAAATGGTACCGTAACTTCGGGAGAAGGTACGCCGACTTTGGTGATGGGACTTGCTCCCTAAGCTGAGGTTGGTCGAAGTGACCAGGTGGCTGCGACTGTTTACTAAAAACATAGCACTCTGCAAACACGAAAGTGGACGTATAGGGTGTGACGCCTGCCCGGTGCCGGAAGGTTAATTGATGGGGTTATCTTCGGAGAAGCTCTTGATCGAAGCCCCGGTAAACGGCGGCCGTAACTATAACGGTCCTAAGGTAGCGAAATTCCTTGTCGGGTAAGTTCCGACCTGCACGAATGGCGTAACGATGGCCACACTGTCTCCACCCGAGACTCAGTGAAATTGAAATCGCTGTTAAGATGCAGTGTACCCGCGGCTAGACGGAAAGACCCCGTGAACCTTTACTATAGCTTCACACTGGACTTTGACCTTACTTGTGTAGGATAGCTGGGAGACTTTGAAGCGTGCGCGCTAGCGTACGTGGAGTCGTCCTTGAAATACCAGCCTGGTAATGTTGAGGTTCTAACCTAGGTCCCTTATCGGGATCGGGGACAGTGTGTGGTGGGTAGTTTGACTGGGGCGGTCTCCTCCCAAAGAGTAACGGAGGAGCACGAAGGTGCGCTAATCATGGTCGGAAATCATGAGGTTAGTGTAAAGGCACAAGCGCGCTTGACTGCGAGTCTGACAAGACGAGCAGGTACGAAAGTAGGTCTTAGTGATCCGGCGGTTCTGAATGGAAGGGCCGTCGCTCAACGGATAAAAGGTACTCCGGGGATAACAGGCTGATACCGCCCAAGAGTTCACATCGACGGCGGTGTTTGGCACCTCGATGTCGGCTCATCACATCCTGGGGCTGAAGCCGGTCCCAAGGGTATGGCTGTTCGCCATTTAAAGTGGTACGCGAGCTGGGTTTAGAACGTCGTGAGACAGTTCGGTCCCTATCTGCCGTGGGCGTTGGAGAATTGAGGGAAGCTGCTCCTAGTACGAGAGGACCGGAGTGGACGAACCTCTGGTGTTCGGGTTGTGTCGCCAGACGCATTGCCCGGTAGCTACGTTCGGACAGGATAACCGCTGAAAGCATCTAAGCGGGAAGCCTCTCCCAAGATTAATTCTCCCTGACCCCTTGAGGGTCCTGAAGGGCCGTAGAAGACTACTACGTTGATAGGCTGGGTGTGTAAGCGTTGTGAGGCGTTGAGCTAACCAGTACTAATTGCCCGTGAGGCTTGACCATATAACTCAGATATTTGTGCTGTCGTGCGTATCAGGCAGGGGATAAAACCTCTGCTGATGAGATCGCGATGGTGCTCAAGTAGACTGACGGATGTTGTGGCAAGTCCAGTGTTGATGAAGCAACACGCAGGAACAGACAGTTTGATATACCGCCCTATTTGTTGAGACGAGGCACTTCATGTTATGGAGATAAGACCGACGACAGCAAGCCAGTTTGCCTGGCGACCATAGAGTATTGGAACCACCTGACCCCATCCCGAACTCAGTAGTGAAACGATACATCGCCAATGGTAGTGTGGGGATTCCCCATGTGAGAGTAGGTCATCGCCAGGCTTCTAAACCCAATCCCGCAGTGCGTCAGTGCTGCGGGATTTTTTATGGGTGACGAATGTGCTGGATCGACGCCTCTTTGCGCATAGTGTGTTGCACCGTGAGAGGGGATCAGCGTATT
>NZ_SHNO01000004.1 GCF_026262645.1 Candidatus Marimicrobium litorale | reverse complement strand
AAGTTGCCTCCAAAGTGCGCGCTGGTGAGGGCGTTGTTGTTAAAAACATTTTGCCCAATGCTCTTAACGCTGTCTGGAATAACTACGCTGGTGAGGGCGTTGTTTTGGAAAGCAAAGGACCCAATGGCCGTAACGCTGTTTCCAATAGTCACGCCGGTGAGGGCGTTGTTGATGAAAGCAGCTGTCCCAATGGTCGTAACGCTGGCTGGAATAATAACGCTGGTGAGGTCGTTGTTGGAGAAAACAAACTCCCCAATACTCGCCACGCTGTTCCCAATAGTCACGCTGGTGAGGGAGTTGAGGGAGAAAGCGTCAGTCCCAATGCTCGTAACGCTGTCTGGAATAGTCACGCTGGTGAGAGCGTTGACTTCGAAAGCATTTTTCCCAATGCTCGTAACGCTGTCTGGAATAATCACACTGGTGAGGGTGTTGCCTAAGAAAGCACCATCCCCAATGCTCGTAACGCTGTAGGTCGTTGTGCCATCAGATGCAGTGGAAGGAATCAGAATCACTATACCCGTGGCAGTGTTGCCCGATGCGCGACCCGTTACCTCGACGTCAGTCGTATTAATGACGCCATAACTCAGTCCATCGACATCAAAGGCGAAAGCCTGAGCCGATAGCATCGAAATAAGCAAGAATGCGAATGAGGCGAGTACGCCACGCTGTGATGTTGTTGTGGTTGAGGTCATTAGCAGCATCGTCTGTCATATAACGTTTAGTCGATGTGCTCAAAAGCAATATCCATGCCAATAGAGGATTGGCGAGTGATACAAGCCATTACGGGGTTCAGTGAGAATGGAGGTGTAAGGAAACCTGACGGTGTCGCTCACTTAACTATCCTGAATTGATAGAATCGGAGGATGACTAATTACAAGCGTCATCGATTCCGCCTCGGCGCCCCCCACCCGGTATCATTTCCTACACCAGCTGGCTCTACTACAGATTTAACCTGAGCCACCGTGATATCGAAGATCTCCTGGCTAAACGCAGGATTACGGTTAGAAGGTTTACTGAGACTCTGCCCGCTCTGCGCAGGCGTATCAAGATTCAAGAGAATCAACCCCAAGGGGGAGAGTAGGTAGCTACCCCCTGAAACAGATTCACACCCGACAAACCTGACGTACCCGACGCCAATGTAATTGCTGCAAGGTCATGGACTCTATGGAGCGGCGTCGGGTGCGTCGAGTGCGTCGGGTTAATTTGGTCTTTGTATCCCAGAGGCCCGGTATAGGGTCGGTATTGTAAGAGTGTGGAAACATCCCAGTCATCAATCCTTGCAGCTGCTCTGTTTGTGGCAACGGCAAGGGGTCGACTATCCGACTAAGAATCGGACGCTCTCTTCTATAGAAAGACGATAAGAATCAATAAGATGGTGGGCCCAGAAGGACTCGAACGGCAGCGGCCGCCGAGTCGTCGGACCGCCGTCTTCGACCTGCCGATTATGAGTAGTACGCACAGTACGAAACGTACTCCAGTAAGCCGAAGAAAAGTAACGAGTTGCCTCAGCGGGGCAGAGCATCATTGCTGCAACCGAGCCTATGCCGAACCTGAAGTGGGCTGGCTGGCGGGATTGATTGACGTAAGCTGAAGAGCGGTAAGCGATTTTCCAGACCGAACTTCCGAACCGGGGCCGAGCAATCGCACGAGTCGACCAGGGTTAGGGAGCGGGGGATGCGGAAGTTCAAATCAGTGAGGCAGGTGCAGAGAATCGTGACTGCTCATGCCGCCGTGTCCAATCTGTTCAATCTTGGCAGGCACCGGGTCAGGGCTCAACACTATCGGGATCTGAGGGTGAGTGCGTTCGGAGAACGGGATAGGCTGGCTGCTTGTTACTCCCAGCCTGGATTGCTGCGGATTCCATGACTTAACTTGTCAGTACCGAAAACAAGACACGATAGAAGCTGAAGGTTGCACTGGCGGCGAGGGACTTCGCCCCCAGCGCCCGGCAGCTTCTACGTCCGGTTTACTCGTGGCATTCACCCTTGTCGCAGTATTCGCAACTGGGTTTCGCGGTGCAGCTGGCGCCGGGGTTCGCGGCACAAAACGCTGCGGAGCAGTCGCTGCCGGGAGTGGGCGGCGGCGGGGTGGGAGGCGAGGGAGCAGAACAGTCCGACGGCAAGGGTACATTGAAGGTATAGCTTTTTCGGAGTGTTTGGGTTGTCTCGGACTTGAAGGAGCAACTACAGCCTTCCGCGTTGCATGACCCGGTAGGGCCGACATTGATCGGGCGGAAGCCATCAGGCTTGGTCGTGAACGAACCACCCCAAAAATTGACAGTACTCGTTGCTAACTCAACATCCCAGTTAACGACAATGTCGAAGGATGTAGCGTTGCCGTAGGTCCCCGGCGTGACTTGCCAAGCCGCAGCTTGGATAGTGCCGGACAATTTACCGCTGGGTTTTTGCCCGTCTTCCGGATCCCCCACGGTGTAGTCTTGACATATGTTGTCTCCCTTGTCCATTTGGATCATCGAACTGCAATTCCCGGCAGATGCATCATCCTCGGTGCAGTACTCGTATTTGGTGTACGCGCCAAGGTTGAAAGGGCCAATGTCGCCCGCTTCCGTGACCATCGCCGGAACCGTTGTCGACACCGATTTTTGCCACGAGGCAGAGACTCCAAGCCCTGCCTGCGGGCCTTTTCCGTTGACACTGACTTGGCCGCTCACGCCGTAGGTGAAGCTATTGCTATAGGTCGTACTCTTGCCTTGGTCAGCTGAAGGAGCCGCACTCACTTGCGTTGTACTCCCATATGCAGGGGGCTCGAATCCGATGTAGTAATTAAGTGGATAATTTGTGTAGCGACAAATGCGCTTATCACCCCCCCCGGGAAACGGAACCACCGCGATCCCGCCCGAACAGTAGTCATCGTTGTTTTGCCAATCAATCGACAAATCCTCATCGTTACTTTCCAGTGTAATTTGTCCCTTTTCATAACTTGCAGACTGCCATTGGGCTTCCGTTGCGTCCCAGTCGCCGCCTGAAGTGATCACGTAGAAATCCATGGGTGTTACATTCTTCTCTTTGCAGACACGACCGGAAGAAACTTTCACCGACATAGTATAGTAGCCGCCGGTTGTTTCCCTGAGCTCAGTGGTCTGAACGTAATTCTTGGATAAATCGATGGGAGCGCCGGTCAAATCTGACGTGGGCTCACTGCTCGGCAGAGGCGACCGCGACAAATCGTCCACCACGAGGTCGTACGCCCGCGCGTATGCGCGCTCATCCGCTCCGGGGTTTTCCGTATCCGGCGTGGGCCTGATGTTAAACAGCGCGCTAGCAGTCGGCATGCCATCTTCACGGCGCATGATATACGCTAGCAGAACGGGATCAGTGGTTGATTCGAAGGCTGCACCAGCGCCCAATAGCCCATGAAAGGCTTTCACATCGATGGTACTCGGGGCGATGAGGGCCAGGGTTTGTCCTGCCTCATAAGACGCCTTGATTGCGTCTTTTTCCTGCTGCGTGAGGGCGTCTGCCGCGTCGAGCACCCCGGGCGCAATCATCATGGGTGTCAGTTGCGGATTATAGTCAGGCGAAAAAGGCACGACGACCAGGTCACTGCGCACCGCTTCTATGGTGGCGTTATTGTAGTTGCCGATGAGCTGAACGACCTCATACTCACCGGACTGTGACTGCGCACTGTCGCTGCAGCCGTTGGCAATCAGCGCGAGACATGAGGAAAGGAATAGTGCAGTAGCCAACCTTGCAAGGTATATCATGCGGTTTTCCTCGAAATTGTGTAAAACTATTAGACAAGTTAACGATTGAAAAATTCCGAGTCAAGTTAACTCAGACTCGCTCCAAATGTGGAAACCACAAACCAAAATCTCGGGAAATTACAGCCCAATGTGGGGGGCAACGACATATTTCTGGTCAGTCTAGGCTCGTTTGTGTAGCGCCAGCCCGTGACCTCGAGTTAACTTGTCAGTACCCAAGCGTTCCAATGGTCATGCCACATTGAGCACCAAAACGGAGAGCGGCGTTACTGAAGTTCAGTCTTGCTCTGGCAGTGGAATGGCAAGATGTTTCTTTAGTTACCAAAATGACTACTCCGAATTAGAGGTTGTCATTGTTGGCAAAAATCTCAGTTTGGGCGACAAGGATCAACCCAGCGAATCTTGATCGCTCAGAGCTAGCAGGAGCTTAATCTGGGGTGGTTCAGAAACGTCATGGCTGGAATCCTAGCTGTGATCACGGGATAGACTGATTTCAGTTATAGACACTCTGTCAGAGTAGGACTCTTTAATGGATCGAGCTAACTCCATAGCGGTTTCTTTGCTAGAGAGTATGTCTATGACGATTTTAAATTTTTGTTGCTCTGCAGGGGAATTATCGTATTGTTTGGCTAACTCAGGGTTTAATTCGGTTTTTTCTAGTTGCTCCAATTTATTGGCGGCCTGCTGAGCTGTTGCTCGTGAGTTTTCCTCTTCAAACTTTGCAATACGCTTATCGACCGTTAAATCTAGCTCTTGTTTGGGTAAATCAAGTAACGCCCCCCGATCTTGAAATAGTAATTGATAGCCTGAAGGAAGTGCATCTAAAACTGACGCTTTTTTGGCAACTTCCACAGCCTTAACTGATATTTCCTGCTTTATGGTTTCGCACAAACTGTCAATTGCGGTTTGCATTCCCTTTGTACTTGCTTTACCCGTCACTGCGGACTCAAAGCGAGCGTGAGAAATATAACTCGTGGGGTCAATAGCCTGAAAATCATTGCTTTGCTGGTCCATAAATCTTGTGATTGTATCAATTCCTGACCGTATAAAATCTTGTTTAATCTCCATTTTACGAGACTTTATCTGTCGATCCAGTGACAGTCTTGCTTGCCTTGTTTCCTCTGAAACCTCGTCTATAGCTGCGAAAAGATTTTGTATGTCAGTTGCTTGTTCTATTGCAGCCTGCTTCGCGTTTTTGAGCGCATTTTCAGCACTTTTGAAGAGCTTTACCTTTTCGGTAGCAGTTGCGAAATCATTGTCACTCACCAGTTCCATTTTGGTGGCGCGAATCTGTTCTATGAGATCGATTTTCCATTCATCGAAATTCGATCTGTTTATTTCGCCTGTTAGGCTAATTGTCAGTTGTTTCATCGGTGCGCTCCAGGTTTTTGATCTCAAGTGATTTTAAAGCTAAAGCTATATCCAATTCCAATTCCAATTCCAATTCCACTTCCTACGGATCCAGAATCGCTAAGATAGCTCCATGCTATGCAAACGTGGTTCGGCGGGATTCTCGATTTTAGCGCTACCAGCAGAAATAAGCTTGGAGAACATTGCTCACTAAATGTTGATCGGCGGTATAGCGCAAAGCGTTAGATGGTAATGACAAGTTAACTTAGATTCGCTCCAAATGTGGAAACCACATACCAAAATCTCGGGAAATTCCAGCCCAATGTGGGGGCCGATGACATATTTCTGGTCAGTCCAGGCTCGATTGTGTAGCGCCAGCCCGTGACCTCGAGTTAACTTGTCAGTATCGTCGAGCGAGCTTACTCTGGCTTC
>NZ_SHNO01000003.1 GCF_026262645.1 Candidatus Marimicrobium litorale | reverse complement strand
AAGTTGCCTCCAAAGTGCGCGCTGGTGAGGGCGTTGTTGTTAAAAACATTTTGCCCAATGCTCTTAACGCTGTCTGGAATAACTACGCTGGTGAGGGCGTTGTTTTGGAAAGCAAAGGACCCAATGGTCGTAACGCTGTTTCCAATAGTCACGCTGGTGAGGTCGTTGGTTTCGAAAGCACTCTCCCCAATGGTCGTAACGCTGGCTGGAATAGTCACGCTGGTGAGGTTGTTGTCAGTGAAAGCAGCTCTCCCAATGCTCGTAACGCTGTCTGGAATGATCACGCTCGTGAGATCGTTGAAGCTGAAAGCAGCTCTCCCAATGCTCGTAACCCGGTCTGGAATAACCACGCTGGTGAGGTTGTTGTCAGTGAAAGCCCCCTTCCCAATGGTCGTAACCCGGTCTGGAATAACCACGCTGGTGAGGGCGTTGCGTTCGAAAGCTGCCTCCCCAATGATCGTAACGCTGTTCCCAATGGTCACGCTGGTGAGGGCGTTGCCGTAGAAAGCAGATTCCCCAATGGTCGTAACGCTGTCTGGAATAGTCACGCTGGTGAGGGCCTTGAAGTAGAAACCATAACCCCCAATGGTCGTAACGCTGTAGGTCGTTGTGCCATCAGATGCAGTGGCAGGAATCACTAAGTCTTTGTTTGGGTTACTCCTTAGAAGAATCCACACCACAGAAACAGTCGTTCCACTTGTAACGGTATAACGCAAGCCACCGACATCAAAGGCGAAAGCCTGAGCCGATAGCATCGAAATAAGCAAGAATGCGAATGAGGCGAGTACGCCACGCTGTGGTGTTGTTGTGGTTGAGGTCATTAGCAGCATCGTCTGTCATATAACGTTTAGTCGATGTGATCAATAGCAATATCTATGCCAATAGAGGATTGGCGAGTGATACAAGCCATTACGGGGTTCAGTGATAATGAAGGTGTAAGGAAACCTGACGGTGTCGCTCACTTAACTATGCTGAATTGATAGAATCGGAGGGTGACTAATTACAAGCGTCATCGATTCCGCCTCGGCGCCCCCCACCCGATATCATTGCCTATGCCATCTGGCTCTACCATCGATTTAATCCCAGCCACCGAGATGTCGAAGATCTGCTGGCCGAACGCGGGGTCATGGTTAGAAGGTTTACCGAAACTCCGCCCGCTCTGCGCAGGCGTATCAACATTCAAGATAATCGACCCCAAGGGGGAGAGTGGGTAGCTACCCCCTGAAACAGATTCACACCCGACAAACCTGACGTACCCGACGCCAATGTAATTGCTGCAACGCCATGAACTCTATGGAGACGCATCGGGTGCGTCGAGGGCGTCGGGTTAATTTGGCCTTTGTATCCCAGAGGCCCGGTATAGGGTCGGCATTGTCAGAGTGTGGAAACATCCCAGTCATCAATCCTTGCAGCTGCTCTGTTTGCGACACCGGCAAGGGTTCGACTAACCGACAAAAAGTCGGATGCTCTATTCTATAGAAAGGCTATAAGAATCAATAATATGGTGGGCCCAGAAGGACTCGAACCTTCGACCTGCCGATTATGAGGAGGTGGGAGAGAGCCCAACCTGCTCAGTAAGTCGAAGAAAGCTAAGAGAATTATTCAGGCGGGTAGGGCAGGGAAGCCGAGACCGAACGTATGCCGAACCTGGTTTGGGTGGGTTGGTAGGGGTGGTTGGAATAAGTGGAAGATTGCTAAGCGGTTTCCCAGACCGAACTTCCGACCCAGGGCCGAGCCGTCTAACGTGGCGACCAGAATCAGAGAGCGACGGATGCGGCGATTCAAGTCCATGAAGCACGCGCAGCGACTCGAGACTGCCCATGCCGCAGTCAGCAACCTGTTCAATTTGGGTCGGCACCTGGTTCGGGCTCAGCACTATCGGAATCTCAGGACAGTTGCGTATGGTGCTTGGAGTAGGGCAGTGGCTTGAGATTTGGGTGACGGTTTCAATCGCCTTCTGAAGTTAATTTGGCAATACCGACAAGTGCGTCCGGAGAATGGGGTAGGGCAGTTGCGTGAGACTAACGGCTTGATTCCCAGGGACTGGAGAAGTTACCTTATCGATAACCTGCGATTTACACTGACGGTGGACAAAAACCTTGCTAAACAAGCAAACTTTGATCGGCACGTACAAGATGGCGTCTGGCGAAATGCAACGCGAGGACGGTACAGTGGAATATCCTTTTGGAAAAGATGCCATTGGTTTTCTCGCTTACACAATTGACGATTTGGTGTGGTTTGAAGTGAATGCGGTGAATCGCAGTCCCTTCAAGAATGGCGACTGGTTCGGCACAAAAGATGAAAATGAAGAAGCAATGAAAACACACCTGTCGTTTTTCGGCAGGTACCTAATCAAGGGGGATGAATTACATTATATCGTACTAACGAGCTCTTCACCCAACATGGTGGAAATGTCTAAAGGCGGAAATTTTTTCTATGGGGCTACGGCAAGGCTCAATGAAAGAATTTTGCGTTTGACCTCAAAACCTTACCTGGTCGATGGGGTCGAGTGCCAGACTCAATACGTTTGGGAAAAGATGATATTGCCAGTTTAACTTGCGGGGAAAGAAGACGGTACTGACAAGTTAACTTGTTTTCGTTCAAAAAGTGGAAATGGCCAGCGGATATTTCCCACCAGAAAGACCCAAAGTGGAGCTTGATGACACAAATCCGGCTGCACCAGGATAACTTGTGTAGCGCCAGCCCGTGACCTCGAGTTAACTTGTCAGTACCGTCGAGCGAGCTTACTCTGGCTTCTTTCGTCATCAAAAAACCCGCACTAGGCGGGCTTGAGAAGGCTCAGGGTTTATGCAGCTCACTGATGCCCAGTAACCAACAGTGGGCTGGTTGGAACGGGTGGGTTCACTGGTATCGTAGCGGATTGCGAGGTTTGATTGATCAACGCAACCGCTTTCAACGGTTTTGGCTATACGTCATAAACACACTCAAGATGACGGGCAAAGCACGCTATTAACCTTTTCCATTAATTGATTTTCGCTAAAGGGCTTCGCAATATAGCCTAGCGCGCCCGCCTTGAGAGCTTGCACTATAAACTCCTGTTGTCCATCCATTGTTAGCATAATCACTTTTGCCCCCTCGGGTACAATCTCCTTCAAGGCCGTAATTCCATCGAGTTCCGGCATGTTGATGTCCATGAGAACCAGGTTGGGTTTATATGTGCGAAACTGAGAAATAGCTTCATTTCCGTTACTGGCCTCAACAATGTTAGTAATTCCATTGTCGTTCAAAAATTTTGCGGCAATCACGCGCTCAAACCGAGAATCGTCTGCAATAAGAATAACGAGTTTTTCCTTTCCCAACGAGCAATCCGTGTTTGAATCCACAAAGAGCGACACGTAAGACATTTGTGCGTCCGGCATTTGCTCAGTTTCAAGTGTGATTTCATATACTAGGGATTCCTGTGTGCCATCGGCATAGACGGTCGCGCTGTTAAGGGTTATCTCGGCCTCACGCGGTTCCTCACCCTCAAGCCAGGTTAGTACAGCATTGGGTGGGACTTCAGAAAAACTATTGGCCCCTTCCTCACTCCAGAACGCCTCAAATTCAGAGGCCGTGAAGTAAGCATGTTGCCGGTAAGGTCTGTCGGTGAAGCCAAAGACATCGCGAGTGAACGGGATTTCTAACGTGGTATCGGACGTCATTTGTGCCGTCGCTGCCGTCTGTACATACAGCCATTCTGGCGGGCTGACATTGGCCGGCTGGATCGGGTTGGCGGGAGGATCAACCGGTGACAGATCAAAGCTATCGTCGTTGTTACTGTCGCTGCAGCCGCTGGTAATCAGCGCGACACATGAGGAAAGAAGTAACGCAGTAGCCAATCTTGCAAGGTATATCATTCGGTGTTCCTAGAAATTGTGTACAACTATTAGATAAGTTAACGATTGAAAAATTCCGAGTCAAGTTAACTCAGATTCGCTCCAAATGTGGAAACCACAAACCAAAATCTCGTGAAATTACAGCCCAATGTGGGGGTCAATGACATATTTCTGGTCAGTCTAGGCTCGATTGTGTAGCGCCAGCTCGTGACCTCGAGTTAACTTGTCAGTACCCTCGGTGGCTTAGGTTTAAACGACAGTAGAGCCAAACTGCGTAGCTGATGATATGGGGTCGGAATCTGTGCCGTTTGTAGGTATTCATGGGCCGATTCTAGCCCAAATCCGCGACTTAAATTGGCAGTACCGTTAAGTTTTCAGTACCCTTTGCTTACAGCGTTTTCAGCCTTCCGTAGTAACGACTTGATGATGAGTTCGCATCAAAACGTGCACCACGGTAAATGGCAGACTGCTAACGTTTTCGTTTAAGTTCAATTCGGAATACCATAGCGTTCGCACCGGGTTCTGAGTAGATCAGCTGCATGGTATCTCGATTAACCAATTGACCTCCGAGTGCTCCCATATCATCCTGTTCGGCAATGGAGATCGAAGTGTTGTTGAACCCGATAACTCCGACGAAGGGTTCTTCATCCTGACTGATCAATTTGCCGATCTTGGTTGTCATGGGTTGCTTTTTATCGACATGTCTCCAGGCATTTTTCCCTCTGAAATATGGTCCGTCTTGTTCAACAATTCGAAACTCCGCTTCTGCCATTTTGTGTCCACCATGCAAGTACACTTTATACGTTCCGACCCAATTACCACGCAAATCAGGCAGCCCGTCAATTGGATCGGGAGCCTGCTGTTCGGCATTCATCGGCACTCCCATAGTCGCTATAATAATTGTTGCCGCACTCAAGAACGAAATTTTGCGAAAAATTCCCATATTATTCTCCTTGATTTGCTAGGTTCTCTTAGTGAATTAGGCCATTGGGTACTATGATGGCCAACGCCACACACTTCAACAAAGCTCTCCGTGTTATGTGCGGGAACGATAAAGGTGCATAGAATCTTACGGGTATCCGCTCCAGCCCAATTTATTCTTATGGTTCACCTAGCCTGACCTCTCAATCAGCCTTCAAACGCCCTTCTCGCGACATCGCCCCAATTGCGGCATGTGCCTTCTGCATTCGTGACAACAGGTGTGGCGAAATTTGCCCGTTGCGCAGTTTTGAAGCGTCTATCGGCGTCGGCAACTCCTGAAGCAGCCCACAAATTCTTGTCAAAGAATAGGACAAATAAACGGCCTGCTGGAAGTCGATTTCCTCACTGATAATGTGGGGGGCAATGACATATTTCTGGTCAGTCTAGGCTCGATTGTGTAGCGCCAGCCCGTGACCTCGAGTTAACTTGTCAGTACCCCAGGCGAAGGATTAAACCATTTTCATAGCTTGAACGCTGCCAGCTGGAAGAGTGGATAAACGTTTGCCCATAGCGAAGAAAAAGTTCCATAGCAGCGCCCATGTGAGAGCAGCTCATGAGGGCGAAACCGTAGGTGCCATAGGTAGCAAGGTCTATATCTTCACCGATTCTAATCGCTAGCGCAGGGTCCCCAACCATTGCCACGGCTGTTTCAAGCACTTCATGCACGGAAGGAGTTGATTGTGCGCTTGTAGCGGAATCACGGCGTCCAGCGGCGGCCTCAATCACTTCAAGAGGATTGATACCCAGGCTTTGCAGCCTGTCGTGAAAGGCCTTAACGGCTAACGCCTGCAACGTTTCATTGGCCATGGAGTCTGGTCCTCAAAGCCTGAATCTTCGTTTACTTGCGGACCATAATAGCAATCATTTTTTGCGCGGTTTCCATGCCCGAGTTTTGATTCTGCCCGGTGATAAAACGTTGCTCGGCATCAATAGCCACGTGGGTCGCGAAAACGTCACGAAAAGCCGTTTGGCTTTCAAAAACCGCACCGGCTTTACGCAGCTCCGTTTCGGGGTGCATGGGGGTGAGTTCGATACCAAGCTCTTTAACCTGTTTGTCAGTGACCCCGCTCATGGCGCGGCCGGCTATCAGTTTGTTGCCACCAAGATCTTTGACGTTGATAAAGCCCAAAGCCCCATGGCATACCGAGCCCATAAGTGGTGCTTTGGCTCCGTAGTAAGCTTCGCTGATCTGTTGTGCCAACACCTCAGAATAGCCCAGGTCGTATGCCGCGCCCCAACCGCCGACGAGAAAGATGGCGTCGTACGCGGTGAAATCCACATTGTCTATGTTCAGGGAGTTTTCGACTTTGGCCAGCAGAATGGGGTCGTTGAGATAACGCTTGTCTTCAGGGCTGATCATGACGCGGCCCAGGCCGCTGGGGTCCACCGGAATTTGACCGCCCTTGATACTAGCAACCTCAATCTGCATGCCTGCATCCAGAAAGCTGTAATAGGGGTGTGTTAACTCTGAAAGAGCGATGCCGGTAGGGTCACCTGTCGTTTCCCCTGCGGCATTAAGTACCCCGTGACTGGTGGTGACTATCAAAGCACGCATGCCGGCAGGCAGCTGATGGGTTTCGCCTGTGTATTCGGGGTGGAGGCCTGCCTGGTGCATGATGGTAGGCAAAGACAGAATGAATACTGCGAATATGGCAATGATCGCTGCCCCGCCTTTCAGTAACGTGCTTTTCATGGTGTGACCTCTGATGTCAACGAACTCAGTTATGGGTGTTTGTCTTTTCGTCGTGGGTCGAAAGCTGGGAGTATAGTTGCGGCTCAAGGGATGGGGTATATCATATTCGGACATGTGGGTTTGAGGACTCTGGCAAGAACATAGTTTTGCGCACTGGAAAAGGCATGTTTCCTGTGTCTGTACCAGGTATGGGGTTTTAGGCTCTCGGAGAATGTCCGAATATGATAACCGCGGGTTTGAGCGCGTAGATATAATCCAATTCACCTAAGGAGATTGAAATTCCAGGCTTTGGCCGCCTGGTGAGAGGCTGTGTCATGCTGAAAAAATTAGCTCTGGCTGCGTTTGCTGTCCTTGCCCTGGGCGTTGGCGTTGTTGCTGTTGGTTATCACGTCATTCTCGACAAAATTGGCCCTGATTCCACACCGCGGGATTATGCCCTGCAAGACGACAATAAAGTTGTGGCGCCCGTCGTTCAGGCAGTTGGCAAAGACGATGCGCAGAACGCTGATCAGCACGTCAGGGCCGTTGATGCTGGTGACGGTGAATTGAACCTGTATTGGGGAGAGCTGCACCTGCACACCGCTGAAAGTTTTGACTCATCAATGATGGGCAACAAGCTAGGTGTTGAAGATGCCTACCGTTTCGCGAAAGGTGAAAGCTTGATGGGCGCTGGCGGTGAGACCATGCAGTTGAGTCGCCCTCTGGATTTTGTGGCGATTACCGATCACGCTGAAAGCTTTGGTATCCGCACGCATTGCAACGATCCAAACCTGTCGCTGCTCGAGCGAGCGGCCTGCTGGGTCATGGCCCAGGATAACCCAATATTTTTAGGCATCATTGTCGAAAGCGCTCGCGGTACGGCCGACCCCGGAGATCCTGCGGTACCGGCAGGTGTCTACCAGCCAAAAAGTCGTAAGGTTCCGGGTGCGGATAGATTTCCTACCTGCAAGTGGGGTGGTGGCACCGTCGAGCGGTGTTATGACAATGTCAGTAAGGATTGGGCTCGCTATGTCCGTCTTGCCGATGACTATTACGAGCCAGGGGAGCTCACCACACTCATTGCCTACGAATATTCGCCCGGCATGCCGGACCAGGGTAAACATCACCGCAATGTCATATTTCGTTCCAATGTCGTGCCTGAACGATCTATTTCGAGCATTGATGCGCCCAATGCGATTGAGCTCTGGAAGGGGCTTGAAGCCAATTGCGATAAAGCCGATGGCTGTGACTTCCTGACCATACCGCATAACTCCAATAAAGCCTGGGGACTGACATATTCTCGCTACACCTATGATGGTCAGCGGTATGGTGAAGATGATTGGCGTCTGCGTGAAAGACGTGAACCCCTGGCTGAGATTTTCCAGAACAAAGGTGCTTCAGAGTGTGCGCTGGGTGTTGGTGCCACGGATGAAGAGTGTGCCTTTGCGCAGGTACTCGATCCCTGCTTGCCGGGTGAACTCGCCGGCTGCGCCTTTCAAACCGCATTCGTTCGTCAGGGTTTGAAGGTTGGCTTGGAACTTGAACGAGAGCTGGGCTTCAATCCACTACAAACTGGCGTTATAGCAGCCACTGACAATCACAACGCCAACCCGGGGGCTGTAGAGGAATGGGACCACCGTGGGTCCGTGGGCACCATCTCTTCGCCCGCAGTGCGCCGCCTTGCCGGCAACAGCCGGGGGGAAAAAGCGTACCAATCCTTTCTCAAATTCAACACCTCGGGCGGCCTGGCCGCGGTATGGGCGCCAGAAAATACCCGCGAGGCTATCTTTGATGCGCTGGCTCGCCGCGAAACCTATGCCACCTCCGGTCCGCGCATCGCGCTGCGTTTTTATGCGAGTTGGGATATGGATGAAGCGATGATCGACGACCCCGGTCTGGTGCAACACCTTGAAGCTGCAGCCGTGCCTATGGGGTCGGTTCTTTCCAGCAGACAACAGCCAGGGTCGCCGGAGTTCATTGTCTGGGCGACTCGGGATCCCATGGATGCCCCACTGCAGCGTATTCAAATGGTCAAAGGCTGGATTGATGATGCGGGTCAAACCCATGAAAAAGTAGTTGATATCGCCTGCGCCGATGGTCTCCAAGTTGATCCAGCAACTGGTCGCTGTCCCGACAATGGTGCCACGGTTGACCTGACAAGCTGCCAGTTCAGTGCTGGTTCCGGTGCCACTGAATTGAAAACTCTCTGGCGTGACCCGGACTACGATCCCGATCAAAGTGCATTTTACTATGTGCGCGTATTAATGAATCCAACCTGTCGCTGGTCCAGCTATGACGCCATTCGTCTTGGCCGAGAACCAGACCCCCGTATACCGGCAACCATTCAGGAAAGGGCCTGGTCTTCGCCGATCTGGTCACGCCGTTAACGATAAACTGTTGAGAGCAAAGACATGACGCTGCAAGACTATCAATTAGACCTAAAAGGTTACTACCAAAATTCCAACTGTCCCACCGAGTATGGTGGCGTTAGACGCCAAAAACACGCAAGAAGCCCCGGCCTGAATATTCAGCCGGGTGAGAGCCTGAAAGTTACCTCACGCCAGTTTGCCGGGGACCGGTGGGTGGTGGGAACCTTTAACGCTGACAACCGGCTATTTGTCTTTGGCAGCTCTGTGCCTTACCAAGCTGATGTGTCTATTGGTTGGGGGGAGGAGATTGACCCGGTTACTCTTGAGACGATTAAAGCATCACCCGAATTATCCACAGGTGGGCACAATTGGTGTGGTGGTGGCGCTGTCCTGGCCGATGGAAACATTATCGCAGGTTTTGGTAACCGTATTCATAAACTGAGTCTTGACCTTGAGCCTATTGCTGAAATGGAACTGCCGGTGGATCATGCGCACAACGGTATCAGTCTTTTGTCCGATGGCATGATGATCACCCGCAACCTTGAACACGATCACAGCAAAAAATCAGTCTTCACGATTTTTGATCCAAACACGCTGAAGGTGATTAATACGGTTGAGTTCGTGGGTGCCTCTATCGGCCGCTTTTGCGTGGACCTGACACCGGAGGGTGAATACGTTTACGCGACCACACCTACCCATATTCATCGCTTGATCTATAAAGACCAAAATCTGGTTCTGGATGAAAACTGGAGCGCCTCCTATGACCTGCCCGGTGAAGACCAGAGCTTTGCCTGGTGCAATACCGTGGGTGATGACAGTGTCTGGTTCATGGATATGGGTGACACCCCGCCACTGGAGACGATTATGCGTGCCTACCCTGTTGGCACCAAACCAGTGGCCTTTTCCAAGCCCTGTAGTGCTCCGGTGCGTGTACACAGAGTATCCACTACAGACACTAGTTCAACCGATGTGTTAACGCCGTTTGATTTACCCAATGGCGGACACTCCGCATCCCCGCTGTATGTTCAGGATAAACGGATTCTGTTGACCTTTGATACCGCCAACCGGAAAACCGGTGCCTGGCGATTTAATGGCCCGGGAGACTTCGAAGAATTGTGGGTTCATGATATCGGCAATTCTAACCAGGTGTTGTATTACCCCGACACAGGAGAAATTGTTCTCGACGATGTACTGGAAGACCAAACCGTTGATGCGGTGGTGGTAGATATTGAAACCGGGGAAGAAAAAGGCCGCGTCGCCACGGGAGCACTTTTCGCCGCATGTATGTCCGCCTGCCCGGGCTTAAATCGTGATTACTACTCGACAAGTGGCCCTCACGGGTTGCTTTATCGAGTTTACGTTTCTTAGCGATGCCCTAACGGAAAGATACAGAGAAAGTACATAAAGGCGAAAAGAGTAGAAAAAATGAAATCAAAATCGATAAAAATGCTTCTTGCCTTGGTGGTGGCGCTAGTCGTTGCCGGCGGTAGTTATTGGCAGATCAACTTCAATAAAGACTGGCGTGAGCAATATGCCTATGCCAAAGGTGTGAACGCGATGATTTATGCGTTCCCGTACCAATTAAACACAGTACTTCGCTATAAATGGAGTCAGCCCACGGGGCCTGAAGGTTATCAGGGGCCAGTGGATGCGGTAAACAAGTTCTGGCATGCGACCTTTGTCGATCCTAAAAACTATCGCGACGGTGGCACGCCGAATGCCGATACGCTCTACTCACCAGCCTGGGTATACGCAAAAGAACAGCCGATCATTATTAGTGTGCCGCCGATTCCGGGCGACCGATATTTTTCGATTGAGCTGGCGGGTTTTGATTCTGATAATTTTTCCTATATCGGCAAGCGCACCCACGGTAATGGTGGCGGCAATTACGCCATCGTGCCGCCGGGTTGGCAGGGAGTCTTGCCGGATGATGTGGAGTTTGTGGCCCATAACCCAACCCCTTGGTTTTATGCTATGGCCAGAATTTATTCTGACTTCAACGACCCCAGTGATCACGCAGAGGTTGCAGCCATGCAGTCACAAATGCAGATTGTGGCCTTGAGTGACTGGGGTAAAGATAATCCGCCGCGGCCTCCGCATCCGCCCGTCCCTGATGTAGGCGAGTTCAGTGAAATGTTGCTTGAAGAAGATGTCATTGCCTACATGAAAAAAATGGTGATGTCTGATCCCTTGTCTTTTTGGCACAACGTGAACCGGGCGATGACTGCCAATGGCGTTCCGGAGCGTGATCAACGCTATTTGAAAGATTGGGCTGACTTACATATTGGGCCGAATCAAGATATATACCAAGCTGACGACAGCGTGCGTGCAGGCTTAGCGGCGGCTGTATTCGATGCCACGATGATTCTTCGTGACTACAGTACGCCTGAAGAAAGAAGGGTCAACGGTTGGGGTGTGACGCCAGTGGGCTTCGGCCGCTCCGGTGTGCATGGTGACTTCTATATACGCGCAGCTATACAGTCGATGCGAGGTATTGTCGCCAATGATGCCGAAGAAGCCATGTATATGGGGGCGAGCCAAGACCAGCACGGAGACGAGATTAATAGTAGCCATACCTACGAAATCCACTTTAAGCCTGGCCAAACCCCGCCCGCCAAGTATTTTTGGTCGCTCACCATTTACGACCAGGACGGCAACCTGATGCTTAATCCCTATGACCGCTATGCCATCAGCTCTCATGCAAAGGATCTGACCTATGAAGCCGACGGCAGCCTACGCATTTTCATCGGTGGTACACCGCCTGAGGGCAAGATAGGCAATTGGTTGCCGGCGGGTGAGGAAAAAACGCGCATCTCCTTACGTGTTTACGGCCCGGAGAAAGCCATGCTCGAACGCACTTGGAAGCCGCCTCAGGTGACACGGCTTTAGTGTGGCAGCAGCAAGAGAAAGAGGGCCGGACAGTATGAAACGCGTAATAGTCACCGGAGCATCCAGTGGTCTGGGCCGAGCGATTGCGCTCAGGTACGCCAGGGAAGAGGCGGACATTTGTATCGCTGATGTCAATATGGACGGTGCAAAAGAGACTCAGGCATTAGTTGAATCCGAGGGTGGTAAAGCCTGGATATTCTCCCTGGATGTAAGAGTGCCGGAGCAGTGGGAGATCCTCAAAGCCGAGGTTCAGGCCCGGTGGGACGGGCTGGATGTGCTGGTCAACAACGCTGGCGTTGGTGCCGGCGATAGAATCGAACAAGGGCACTGGGAAGACTGGGAGTGGATTATCGATATCAACCTGAAAGGGGTGGTGTTAGGTTGCAGGGCGTTCACTGCAATGATGAAAGCCCAGGGTAGTGGCCACATTCTCAACACGGCATCATTGGCCGGCCTTATGAATCTCCCGGGCATGGCCTCCTACAACGTGACCAAGGCGGGCGTTGTGGCGCTAAGCGAGACGATCCATTATGAACTGGAGCCCTATGGCATTGGCGTAACAGTGTTGTGTCCGAGCTTTTTTAAAACGAATTTGGGCAGTTCGCTGCGTACCACTGACCCGACTTCCAAAGAACGCCTAGCTGAATTGTATGAGGCCTCAGAGCTGGATGCCGATCAGGTGGCAGATATTGCTTTCCAATCAATGCAAAGGAATCAGTTGATCTGCAACCCCCATCAACTGGGTAAGCGTGCTTATTTCGTAAAACGGTATTTGCCCTGGCTCTTTTCTTTTGCGATGCGTAAGGCGGCTAAAGAGACTAAGAGGGGTGACCCCGGGTTGCTATCCTTCAAAGGGATGCAATAGACCCGCGAAACAGAGCGAGCAAAACCATGAGCGAATATAACAAGGTGGCCCGCATAGGGGCCGACGAGGATCACAAGCATAGGATCGGTCGACCGTGGGTTTTGTTGATCGTTGGCATTAGCTCGATTCTTGCAGCCTGCTCCGGTGACGCAATCCAACAGACCAATGATAGTTTCCCGGCTGCCGCCGATGTCCTCAACGATCCGGTTGTTATTGCAGAAACCGCCGAGCTTAATGTGGTGATTGCTGAAAGGGCTGCTACCGGTAATCTGTCCGCAAGTGTCTTTGACACAGAGACAGAGCTGCTGATTCGCGAAGGCGGCACCCCATCTGCCCCGAGAACACTGGTAGAGTCGGGCAGGGCAGGGGCGGACGCCGACACCGACACCGATACTATACCTGTGGAGCGCAAGGCGTGGTTCGGTGATCTTCACGTCCACACTTCCTTATCCTTCGACGGCCACTCCATGGGAACGTTGGCGGGCCCCGGTGACGCTTACCGATTCGCACGCGGCGAACCGGTCTGGAATCCCGGGGGCTTTGATATGCAGTTGTCCCGGCCGCTGGATTTCTACGCGGTGACCGATCATGCCATGTACCTCGGTGTCTTTGAGGCTGCTTCGGATACCTCCACCGAGTTTTCGAAGACTGATTTCGCCCAGCCCTTTCACGAATTTAACGCGCCGGATAAAAACGGTACTGACGTATTCAGCACGTTAAAACGGTTTCTCGCCTTTTCAAATTTCCTGCCCACTGCGACTTCAATGATCCGCGCCGGAACGCTGGGCAGGGAACAGACCCTGGGTGTCATTCGCAGCGCGTGGAGCGATACCGTCGAAGCTGCAGATGATTACAATGATCCAGGTGCGTTTACTACCTTTGTCGCCTACGAGTACTCATCGTCTTCAGCTGATATGGGCAACCTGCACCGCAACGTGATCTTTGCCGGTAGTAACCGCCTGCCGCGCGAGCCATTCTCACGATTCCACTCCATCAATCCTGAGAATCTTTGGCAGTGGATGGATGACCTGCGCGCAAAAGGAGTGGAGAGCCTGGCGATACCGCACAACTCCAACGCATCGAACGGCCAGATGTTCAAACTGGTCGATTGGGCCGGCAACCCGCTGGATGATGACTACGCGAAGCAGCGTATTCGCAACGAGCCGATCGTGGAGATTACGCAGATCAAGGGGACTTCGGAAACGCACCCGGCGCTGTCGAGCCGTGATGAGTTCGCAGGCTTCGAGATCATGCCTTATCGTGTCGCCACCAACGCGCTGAGCCAGGTTGAGGGTTCCTATGTACGGGATGCGCTTCGTACCGGTTTGGCATTGGAGCAGCAGGGCATTGCCAACCCGTATCAGTTTGGCTTTATTGGCTCCAGCGATACCCACTCGGCGGCCAGCCAGCCGGACGAAAAAACCTATGTCTCCAAGCTGAGCCTACTGTCCAGCCAGCCTGAGCAGCGCGGTTCGGTACCCGCAACCGGTTTGGCGAGTGAGTTTGCGCACTACCTTACTAAGGCGACCTGGCCGTTCAACCCTACACCCCAGGGCAAGGGGATGTATACGCGCATCAACGGCGATCTCTACTCCCGTGGCGCTAATCCACTCTATGGCGCTTCAGGCCTGGCGGCGGCCTGGGCTGAGGAGAATACCCGGGAGTCGATCTATGATGCGTTTCGAAGGCGGGAAGTCTTTGCTACATCGGGGCCGCGCATCTCGCTGAAGTTTTTCGCGGGTTATGGGTTTGATCAGAGCATGCTGGCATCTGCTGATGGGAGCCAGCGAGCCTACGCCAACGGCGTCAGTATGGGCGGGGAACTGTCGGCCAACGCAGAAGGGCAGGCACCGGGCTTTATTGTGATGGCCGCAGCGGACCCCGAAAGCGCCCCCCTGCAGCGCGTGCAGGTCATCAAGGGCTGGATCGATGTCGCTGGCAACACCCATGAGGAAGTGATGGATGTCGCCTGCGCCGGTGGCGCGGCGGTAGACCAAGCGACGAAACGTTGCCCGGACAACGGAGCCCGAGTCGATGTTTCTGACTGTTCGATCAACCCGGAGACCGGTTCGGAGCAACTGGTAGCTTTGTGGCACGACCCCGACTTCGACCCATCGCAGCGTGCGTTTTACTATGCGCGCGCGATAGAGAATCCCACCTGCCGCTGGTCTACCTGGGATGCGATTCGAGCCGATCGAGAGCCGCGGCCAGACCTGGCCAGAACGCTGCAGGAACGCGCCTGGTCTTCGCCGATCTGGATTGCCCCGAGGGGTTGATCGGCAACAAAAAAACACGAGAGTTTTCATATGCTTGAACCAGAGAACAATCCCACTGCCTCTTACCTGGTTGACCCGTCGCGCCTGCTGCGCTTTTTAGTGTCAAAGCGATTAAGCGGATTTGCAAACGCCGGACGGAGAGCGAAGAAGCGAGTAGCTGTCGAGAAGAAGCGCAAAGCCCAAGGTCTGCCTCATGTAGTGGAGTATTTCCACCAGGTGGACGATCCCTACTCGCACCTGATGGCGCAGGTAGTCGCGCAGTTTGCCGAGAGTTATGACATTGAAGTTGTGCCGCATCTTATCCGCGCAACCGGCGGCCGCAGCCAGCCTGAGGAAGAAAAGCTGGCAGTTTGGGCACGGCGTGACTGTGGATTGATAGCGCCGCATTATGGCTTGAGCTTTCCCGATAATGCTGGGGTGGTGCCTGAGCCTGAATTGCAGCAGGCGGCTAATCGAGCGCTTACAAAGCTTGGCGCAAAAGATTTTCTAAATCAGGTTGAAGGTATTAGCACCAGCTTATGGTCAGATGGCTCTATCGATGCTGGTCAGGTGACTGTGGAGGAAGCTGAAGCGGCTCTCGAGGCAGGGTCTGCGCGCCTTGCAGAATTGGATCACTATTCAGGCGCGATGCTCTACTATGCTGGTGAGTGGTACTGGGGCGTTGACCGACTGTTTCACCTGGAGGAGCGCCTGCGTGAATTGGGTGTGTGTAAAGAGCCAGGTCAGCCCTATATTGCACCCCGGCCTGAACTGGACGTTAGGGGGGTTGATGCCAGCGGATTGCAATTGCATTTCTTCCCCTCTCTGAACAGCCCCTATACCGCAATCATTTATGACAACACAATCGAGCTCAGTCGGGCCTGCAAGATAAACCTTCACCACAAACCTGTTCTGCCGATGGTAATGCGGGGCGTCCCTGCCCCCCCGAGTAAGGTTGCCTATATTTTCTTTGATGTAAAACGCGAGAGTGAATTTTTGGGTGTGCCTTTTGGGAACACGGTAATAACGATTGGCGAGCCTACCCGGCAGTCCTACTCACTAATGCCCTGGGCCAAGTCGCTCGGTAAAGATGTAGAGCTCCTCAGCACCTTATTGCGCCATGCCTTCGCAGAAGGCATAGCGTTACACAGAAAGAAGAATATCAAACGAGCGGTAGAAGAGGTGGGGCTGGACTGGACGGAGGCCCTGAAGCACCTTGGCGGTGAAGATTGGAAGCCGTTCATAGAAAAACACCAGGATGAAATGGTGGAGGGCATGGGCCTTTGGGGTGTGCCTTCCTATCGGCTTTGTGGCCCAGCGGGTGAGCCTGATCTCGAAGTGTGGGGGCAGGATCGTTTGTGGCTGGTGGCAGCAGAGATTCGACGTCGCGCCTCGCTTTAGTGTTTCTCCAACCTGATTCCTTATATTAGTGTTTTTCCAACCACTGGATTTATGATGACTGATCTGAGACTTGTAGGCAGCTCGGTATCGCCCTATACACGTAAAGGGTACTGACAAGTTAACTTAGACTCACTCCAAATGTGGAAACCACACACCAAAATCTTGGGAAATTACAGCCCAATGTGGGGGCCAATGACACATTTCTGGTCAGTCTAGGCTCGATTGTGTAGCGCCAGCCCGTGACCTCGAGTTAACTTGTCAGTAACGTCGATTCTATCAATATCAGCGCTTTAACTTGTCAGTACTCTGCAGACGTTAAACAGTTCTGTCAGCTTCAGATTGCGCATGAGAAGGACGAGCACTTCTGTTGTATGTTTATGGACAGCCAGCACAGGCTAATAGCCTTTGAGCGGCTATTTAGCGGCACCGTTGACGGCGCTAGCGTTCACCCCAGAGTAGTTGTAAGGAGAGCCTTGGAGCTGAACGCGGCTGCAGTGATCTTCACTCACAACCATCCCTCAGGGGTGCCGAAGCCGAGCACGAGTGACATCAATATTACCAAGCGGCTAAAGGATGCCTTAAGCCTAATTGATGTCAGGGTTCTTGACCATATCATTGCCGGAGCAGCCGATACTGTTTCCATGGCTGAAGCAGGTCTGTTGTAACCCGATAGCACCGTAACTGGTGCTATATTTTTTTGTAACCAAGATTACGAATGAACATATGTAGGGACGATGCACATTGTCGGCAGTGAGCACTAACGCCATATACCCCAACCTATATTAATATTTGGAGCTAACCAGAGCAGCAATGACTTTAAGTATCTTTAATTACTACTATGGTGCTCATCAGCCCTTACCCACAATTCCCACTCCAATTCTTTAGCCAGCAGTTTCTTATATTTACGTTCCAAATTAGCCAAGACTTTAGGGCTCTTCTGACGCGCTTCTGCAACTTGATAACGCCATTGTACTTTTCCTGCTCGTCTGGCATACCAATATGGGATAATTGGCGAAAAAGCAGTACCGAAGACCCCCTTCTCTTTGAATTCATATCCCTCGGGCAAATCAGGATGCATTATGACGCCCTTACAAGCGCTATTATTATCGAGTAATTTTTGTACATAGGGGTTGGCGCTAAACTGTTCATTATTGTGCGTCTCAAAACTTGTAGCGAGATCTTCGTGAGAGGCCCTAAACCCAATTTCTTCGAGCCCATCGGCTACGAGGCCCCAACCCTTTGTCCAGAGAACCAAGAATGGCGCTAACATAAGGACTGGAAAACTGAAAAAAACAATGAGGCCTATTATCACCGTGCCAAAGCAAACACCGAACCATGCGAGCTGTACAGGAAAGGCGGCGACAATCATTACTAAGCCTAATAGTATTTTTAGTAGCCCTATAACTATGTACACGTAGTAGTCTCTCCTAGTTAGTTAAATTGGAGTATGAATTTGGGAAGCACTTACTGCAGGCATTGTCATTTGTGATGCATGGACCACCCCTGCACAAATCCTCATTCCATTTTTTAGTTGTACTAACAATCAGATTAGAGTCCCAAGCTAAATAACATTACTAGTAAATGACTTAGCAGATGATTTCTTTAGTACTCCCACTCTTCATGAGCCAACGGTGAGGAGTTAAGAGCCTTCTGCCTTACAAGTATAGGACAAATAAACGGCCTGCTGGAAGTCGATTTCCTCACTGATACTGCCAACTGAGCTGTAGAAATTCTCGAAATATCCGCCTATGGGCCTGAGACGTTGTTGGCTGCGGTGATCTCGCAATTCATATCCGTCCATTCCTGAACGAGAGCCCGCAGTAGCCCGTGCCGTGGGTTTTTCAGTGGCGTTTTTGCTGATATGGGTTTGGGAGTTCGCTTCCTGCGAAAAGATACAGCGTGGCAGGTGGCGCCCTGGTTGGGGGCACCAGGAGGGGCCGGGCAGGGACATCCTGTTCCTTCTCGCGAAGATGAGCCAGGATCCGGTCGATGACGTCCTGCTCCTCGATGCAAGCGATGACTTTGACAGCCCCCCCGCAGCGACTGCAAACCTCAATGTCGATATTGAACATACGCTTGAGTCGCTGGGCCCAGTCAGTACCGGAGAGTGGGCAGCTACCCCCTGAAACAGATTCACACCCGACAAACCTGACGTACCCGACGCCAATGTAATTGCTGCAAGGCCATGGACTCTATGGAGAGGCGTCGGGTGCGTCGGGTGCGTCGGGTTAATTTGGCCTTTGTATCCCAGAGGCCCGGTATAGGGTCGGTATTGTCAGAGTGTGGAAACATCCCAGTCATCAATCCTTGTAGCTGCTCTGTTTGTGGCAACGGCAAGGGTTCGACTAACCGACAAAAAGTCGGATGCTCTCTTCTATAGAAAAACTATAAGAATCAATAATATGGTGGGCCCAGAAGGACTCGAACCTTCGACCTGCCGATTATGAGTCGGATGCTCTAACCAGCTGAGCTATGGGCCCCGGAAAGGGCCGCTATTATAAAGAAGAATCGCCTTAGGCACATCCCCCTGGTGGCGTCACAAACTCGAAAGTGGATTGATGGTTCGAATCGTTTGTTTTCGCAGCAGGGCTCATGCCGATGAGATTCCGTCTGACCGTGTTTGAGGATCTGGCCAGAGGGCGGAGAGACCGTTTTATTGTACTGCAGGACAGTCCGTCTGTGGTTCCCTTGCACAAGCCTATGGATATTGGTGTCCTGGGGCTGTATTTTAAACGCAGTCTAGCCGCTGAAGGCCGTTGGTCAATATTGGCGCGCTGCACAGCGCAGGTGATCATGGGAAAAGAATAGGACAAACAAACTATGCTGTACGTTCTCAGGAATACGAAATCGATATCACTGCTATTACTTGCAGTAGCGATGCTCGTCGGTTGTAGCGATAGCTCTAACAATGAAACCTCTACTACCAACTGTGGGCAAGCGGCGGCAGGCGCGTTGCAGATTTGTCTGGGGGAATACAACGAGGCGCAGCGTGAGTGCTACGAAAATTTCGGTAGCGCCTGTGATGCCGGCTCTGCAGCATATATATCTGCCAATGATGATCTGGAGGATGCAGTACGGGGCAGCTGTAATGACGGCGATTTTTTGGGGCTTTCTCAGGATGCTCTGGTCGGTCGTTTTCAGGCATCCTGCAAAGCGCAGTCTGACTCTCTTGCCTGGCGCACTTACGGCGGACCTCAGGGGTCTATATGGCCCGGTGCGTCCGACGAGCAGCGTGCGTGTTTGCAAGATGCGCAGCGCACGGCGAGTGACTACTTCAATAACGCGCTGGACTCGATTGATCAGTGCCTTAATGCAGATGATTGTGATGTTGCGGCGGTGAAAGCTGAAAGAAAGATGCGGGCAACTGAGGCCGCTGCACTCATCGGTAGCAGTTGTCCGGGGCTGGAGCAGCTTATTTCCCTGACACCCGAAATCTATGTCGAACGGGCTGACGACCAGATCGATTGCATTATGTCGACCGCCCACGAGGATGCATCAGAGCTGAGCCCCACATGCGGTCCATCAAACGTCGATACAATGCCAGTGCGTGGAGAGTGGACACAGATTGTCCTGGAAAATGACAAATGGGGAACCATGTGTGGCGATGGCAGTGATTACGCCTTCCAGTTACGCCTTGCACCAGAGGGCTATCCTGTCGACCGCGTTTTGCTGTCGCTCGCCGGTGGTGGTGTTTGCCTCTTCGAGGAAGATTGTAGAAACAGTCTAGCAAACAACCCGGAGTTGTTCAGGGCACTGGATGATCCTGCACCTGAATTCGCAGAAGGCCTCGGTGGGAATACGCCTGACAATCCCTTCGCTACGTGGACACAGGTCTATTTCCCGTATTGCAACCGCGATGTATTCATCGGCGGTGGTGTTGTCGAATCCTTTGGCGATTTCGATTTGCCTCGCTATGGCGCCATTAATCTGCGTTCCAGTATCAGGAACGTGCAGGATATTCTATGGAAACTGATGGACGAATCGACGGAGACCGGTTTTCGCCCTGATGAGTTGATCGCGCTGTTTGGCGGATTCTCGGCAGGCGCCTACGGCACCCTCTATAATTACCCCTGGGTGCTGGATGATTTGCAGTGGCCCAGAACGGCGGCGTATCCCGACGCGGGCGGCGCACTGGACAACGGCACACCGGCAGGCATAAGCAGCCTTGCACCCATTAAAATTCCCGCCTGGGGCGTTCAGCCTTATCTCCCTCCTTATTGTGTGTCCGGCGAATGCATTATAGGTCCCGTCAATTATGAAATTATCTCGCCTCGACTAAAACAGGTGCCGGAACAGCAATATCTCATCCTGTCCAACCAGAAAGACAATACCCAGCAGGGTGATGCATTTTTTACCGATGAGGCTCTCTGGATCAATACCATGCGCAGTGCCTATTGCGAAACGAAAGATCTGTCGGGCATTCAGTGGTATCTCACCAGCGATTCTAAAAACAGCGTACACGTTGTATCGATACGTGATGAGTTTTACTACGGCGAGGTAGCAGGAGAGCGCATGGTCGACTGGCTATGGCGAGCGGTTACCGATCCTGATTCCATATCCGATTGGGCTGAAGAGGGTGATTTTGTTACGGATATCCCCGGATCAAATCCGTTTCCCTGCGAATTACCCTAGCGCCGTTTGAAAAAACGGGCGTCTCTGTTCTGACGTGGTAAAAGACGCGCCGGGCTGGCCGCTTTCAGAAGTTGTGATAAAAAAGTATTTGTGCGAGAACGTTGATTCGCTTACTGCAAAGCGTTGACTATTAGATCTACGGTATCTTTGTGCGGGGTGTGGCTATGGCTGGGGATACGTTAGTGAGACACTTTTTTCGCAGCTTTGGGTATGTCTTCTGGCAGACGAAAAGTATATACGGCGTGCTATTTGGTGTTGTAGTCGCAGGTGGTTTTGTTGTCGGGCGCGCCGAGAACCTGCCTTTTGGAGACGGATTCTATTTTGCGATGATTACTGGCCTGACTATCGGCTATGGAGATATTGCGCCAGTTACGGCGGTGGGAAGGCTGGTGGCTATAGGTCTCGGTGTGGTCGGTATCATTGTTACCGGTATGATAGTTGCGACAGCTGTCCATGCGCTTCGTGACGCAGTAGAAGTAACGCGCATCACTGAAGAGTGACATCTATTTCGCCTCACCTTGATTGCGGCTGCATTTATTGCTTTCTCGATTTCGGGCGTGTTTGGTTTCAAATAAAACGATAAGAAATTCATACAGTGTGCATTTGCTGCGCTTGTGCGCGGTCGACTGAGGCAAGTAATACGCTTTAGAGACGCGCCTGATAAACGGCAGCTCCTCATTCGCCAATCAATACCGTCAGCGGCTGAACTTTAGAATAGAACCGTTAAACGGTTTTTCCAGACCAGACAAATCTCGCGCTTTTTCCCGCTCGTAGGTAAAGCCATAAAGAGACATCAGTTTTGCGAAGGCGCCCTGTTGCTTTCTTCCTGGGTCGACAACGACAACGTCGCAAGTCGGCCTTGCATGATCCTCAACAAAGCGGGCGAGAGAGGACAGGTTGAAGTTCTCGTACAGGACGTCGCTAGCAATAATCAGGTCAAAGAGGCCCTCCTTGCTGCCATGCTGATTCCAGTCTGCCCTGAAAAAGGGAATATCCGAATCTTCGTTTAGCCGTGTATTGGCCTCGAGAAATGCACCCGCTTCCGGATGGTAGTCGGTAGCGGTGATGTCTGCGCCCCGGCGATTGAGTAGCAGGCTGGAGAGCGCCATTCCACAGCCCAGCTCCAGGGTTCGCTTGCCGTCAATATCGAAATCCGCCATGAGTCGTGCCAGTACCTGACTGGAGTCCCACACCACTCCGAACAATGCCCAATTCGCAGGTGATATGCCAAGGCCGAGTGCTTTACCGCCAGGGTCGCTATACTGCTGGGTGTCGCGCAATGAGCGCAGATGGATATCGCTGTCACCAAACTCAAAGGTCTGGTAGCGAAAACGCAGGGGCACATCAGGGCCGGAATAAGGAGTTTGGATTCAGTACCTCCCGCAGGAAAAACAAGAAACACTACCGTAACCCAGATGTGGGGTTAAAGCGCGAGTTTTCTGTTATCTCGCGCTAAACGCTACGGCACACCGTGCGTTCAAGCTACCCGCGGGGTGTTTATCGAGGCAGTAGCCCTTATGCTGCGCTGGGCTTTCGGTTGCGCGGCGGCCGGCGGCGGCGCGAATTATTCTTGCGCTGGTCGATGCTGGACACCTTGTTGCCGCCGGATTTCTCTGACGGCTGACGGCGTCTTGGCTGTCCGCCCTGCCTCGACTCAGGGAGTTGATGCTCTGGTTCAAAGCCCTCGATTTCGTCTCGTTCCAGCGTATCCTGAATCAGTCGTTCGATATCTCGCAGTTGCTTGATTTCATCGGCGCTGACCAGTGAGATCGCTTCTCCCTCGGCACCGGCGCGGCCCGTGCGGCCTATGCGGTGGACATAATCCTCCGGGACATTCGGCAGGTCGAAGTTAATAACATGGGGCAAGTCAGCGATATCGATACCGCGTGCCGCGATATCGGTAGCGACCATGACGTCAACTTTACCGGCCTTGAAATCTGCAAGTGCACGTGTGCGGTGAGCCTGGCTTTTGTTACCGTGTATCGCCACGGCCGGGATGTCTGCTTTTAACAGAGTTTTCACCAGTTTGTTGGCACCGTGCTTGGTGCGGCTGAATACCAACACCTGTTGCCATTGATTATCAAGGATCAGGTGTTGCAGCAGGGCCGACTTGCGCCCCTTATCCACCGGGTGAATACGCTGGCTCACTGTTTCCACTGTCGTATTGCGCGGTGCTACGTCAACTTCGACGGGCTGGTGCAACATGGTCTTGGCTAACTGGCGAATCTCGGATGAAAAGGTGGCACTGAACAGTAGCGACTGCTTCTTTTTGGGCAGCAGCTTTTGAATCCTGCGAATGTCATGAATGAACCCCATGTCGAGCATACGATCTGCCTCATCCAGAACCAGAATGTCTACCTCGCTCAGGTTGACCGCGTGTTGGCCATGAAGGTCAAGCAACCGTCCCGGTGTAGCCACCAGGATGTCCACACCGCGTTGTAGCGTACGAATTTGCGGGCGGATATTCACGCCGCCGAATACCACAAGGTTGGATAGACGGAGGTGTGTGCTGTATTCATCAATATTAGCCTGTATTTGTGCGGCCAGTTCGCGGGTAGGTGTCACAATAAGCGCGCGCACATTTTTCGCGCCCGGTCGTGGGCCACTTGCCAGTTGCTGCAGCAAAGGCAACACAAAAGCGGCGGTTTTTCCCGTCCCGGTTTGGGCGGACGCCATCAGGTCTTTTCCCTGAAGTACAACAGGGATCGATTTCGCCTGAATGGGCGAGGGGGTGGTGTAGCCTTTTTCGCTTACAGCGCGGGCTATTGGCTCTATAAGGCCAAGGTCGTTAAAACTCATAAATTTCCTTTAGGGTGATTTGGCACCGCTGATAACAACTGCCTGCCGGCAGGGAATGGCGGGTGCACTGAATCGAATTCGAAACGGTGAACTTACCGTGTTGTGCCCGTTGGCACATGCGGCATTCAAAGAGGCACTTACAGTGAAGTGGACCCACAGTGTCACTTGGACAATGCGGAGGACGCCTGCGGGCGTCTGCAACCAGGATGTCGCGGGCCGGCCTTGGCCAGCGGTTTGGACTCTACGTGGCGGCTATTTCAATTGCAAGTGAAAAACCCCCAGATGTGCAAACGACACTGTTTTACTGTCAGAGTGCAGCTCTGCGCGCGTTTTTAAAAGCGCGCCGCGCTCAAGTAAGAATGTTTTCTTATGTCTACTTACTCATACTCGGCCAGTTTTTCTGCGATTTCTTTAAGACATTAGTCGCTTCGAGCGAATCAATCGGGGGCAGCCTTTGTTACGGTGCGCAGCGAGCTGGGCAAGACGCACTGCGTCGCCCGCTCGTCCAGTCGCCAGACGGGAACAAACGGTTGTACCTTCTGGTCGCTAAATAAATGTAATAAAAATAAGAGAGTAAAACTATGTTTGTGTTGTCGACAGGACTTAGATGTTCAGTGTTGTGCCTGACGTTGTTATGGGTAGTGGGCTGTGTGCAGACCAAGCCCGTGCCAGGATATGCGCGCGCGGGAGACCGGATTGTTCTCGGTTTGGGCGGTATTGAGCGTAACAGCGGTGGTGAAGCCGTTCTCAAGGCAAGCGATCTCAGTATTACGCTCACCGATGCAAGTAGCGTGGAGCATGACCTCGAGGCCTTATTCGTATTCAAGTCATTCCCCGATTATGCTGCTCGCCTGAACGCAGGTGTCATTGACGGTCAAATCGATTTGTTCGGACTATCGGGTATGAGTGCTTTTGATGGCGGTTGGTTTGTGGTTGTGCCATTGAACCCTCCCGGTATGCCGGAAACGCCCTTGCCGCTGGCGGTTGGTGCGGCGACTGTGGAGATAACTTCTCCCAAGTTAACCAATATCGCCGATGCGATGGAAGGGGACCTCAGCGCCATACCTGTAGAGATTATCGCTGGCACATCGGCTCGTGATGGCGACTATGACCGCCAGTTTGTGGGTTATACCCAGTATGGAGATAACTTTTTGATCGCCCCCGACAATCTTGCCGGGGTCAGTCAAGCCGGGGGAGCCTTCCTCGAAATTGAATACAACGACGACAGTTTTTTCGCAGCGGGCGCTGAACCGATGGTTGTGCCAGTCGATCATAATCCCTATGTGCAGCTCAACTACAATCATGTCGCCAATGGCGACGGCACCGGCACTCTTTATGTCACGCTGCTCAACGCAGCGGGTTTTTCCGACGAGGCCAACGCGACACAAAATACCACGCCCCTCTCTGGCCTCGCAGTAAAACTGCTGTATTTCAAGTCGGGCGCAACCTCAGCGGTGACACAGGCCAAGGCCAGTTTCAGTATCAATGCAGGCAATAGTTACTACATTGGCACCGATGGGTCGATTCTTACGGGCATCTCGCCTGTGCTGACGCACAACGCGGATCTATAGGAGGACATGCCAGTGTTTATTTTTCCGGTCAAAAAACTTGCCGGGGTGCTGGTCATGGCTGCGGCCTCGCTGGGCAACGTCGCTTTTGCGACATCCTTCAGTGTCAGTCAATCCATTACTGTATCCGGTGTCACATCGGGCAGCGGCAGTGGTAGCGGTACCGCAACACTGGATGCGGTGGCAGGTACGCTCACGCTAAACCTTACAACGACTACCGTCACGGGCTTTACCGACACCACTACCAACACCGTTGCTACCATCACAGGGGTATTTTCTACTGATAACCTCAGTGGTGTCAGTGGCAGCAGCCAATTAATCAACTGCACCAATAACGGGGGTTTAGTAAACGGTTGCGGTAGTGTCACCAGTGCGTTTGGCACCGATTTTCTAGCCGACCCAATTACGTTTGACTTGTCCCCCCTGGGTATGACGACGTTTGCAGTGCGCGACACTAATTCGGGTGCCACTATAGAGCAGAGCATTACCTTGGTGACCGGAGGCACACCGCCTCCCGGTCCGCCTGCCACCATCGACTTTACCGGCGGCGGACCTACGCAATACACGTTTGATCCCGGCGATGGCAGCTCCGTGAGCCTCAATATTGTTGCCAGTTCGGGCAGCGTTACCCAGGGTTCATCGGGGCTCGGCAATCATACCGCCACATTGGACGACGGTGCTCTGGATAATTACTGGACAGGTTCTACCCGTGAGACACTATCGTTTACGTTCAGCGAAGTGGTTGTTCTGGATAGTATTGCCTTCGATCTATTCGAGCCGATTGCGACCAGTGAGCGAGCTGAACTGTCATTAAACGGCGGTGGTGTCACGACAATCGATGAGAACAATGCCAGCCGCACAGGTGGAGACCTATCCAACTGGGAGTACAGTGTTGAGCAGGAGGTCACCAGTTTTTCCGTCAGTACGCCGAACCGCGGGGCGATCGGCAATTCTACCTTTCGTATTAACTCACTGGTGGTGTCGTCAGTCGCCCCTGTCGATAGCGACGAGGACGGCCTGATTGATGAGGTTGAAACAGGCACCGGTGTCTTCATCGACGCAAGCGACACGGGCAGCGATCCCAATAATCCCGACAGTGACGCCGATGGCGTGCTGGACGGCACAGAAATCGCACTGGGTATCGATCCCAACAACGCTGACAGTGACGACGATGGCGTTTCTGATGGTGCGGAGATCGCTGCGGGTACTGATCCCGCCGTATCTCAGTTTCCCTGTGACGTGGATTCGATCGCGGGTCGCAGTGTGGGTGATTTACTACTACTGCAGCAACACCTGCTGAACAGTGCTGTGCTCTCCGCCAATGAACAGATCGTGTGCGATCTCGACTTTGACGGGACACTGTCACTGCCGGACTTTCAGTTATTGCAGCAGGAGGTGTTGCAGCAGCCTTAACCCCTGCGGCCCTTGCGGTTCTACTCCCTCAGCCGGCTCGTCGCAGGGCTGAGGGCAGGTTGGCGATCTCGGATTGCCCCAGAACACGGTCATACGCCTGCTCCATTTTTTCACACGCCTTGCGCACGCCGCCCATCCGGGCCGGTTCCATTGGGGGCAGGACCGTGACCCTTATCGTAGTTGCGCGTATCAGTAGGCCGCCGTTGGGTAAGGCATCCTTCACATTGTGAAGCACCACAGGTACTACCGGCACACCCGCCTTTTTGGCAAGGTAAAAAGCCCCGTGTTTGAAAGGCTGTATCTCCCCAAGTGTTGAACGTGTGCCTTCTGGCGATATGACCAGTGAGCGACCGCTGTCAAGCACCTCCAGAGACTCTTTCAGCAAGGCCGATTGATTAGCGCTCTCCCGGTCGACGAAGAGGGTGTTGGCTCGGCGCAGCAGTGCGCCAGTAAAGGGGTTTGTGGCGAGCTCTTTTTTACACACGGCAACGGCGTCCCGGCGGAGCAGATGTGCCAGCACCATCGCATCCAGCATGCTCTGGTGATTAAAAATGAAAACGGCGGGCCTGTTCCGGGTCAGGTGCTCGGCCCCCTCTACCTCGATATCGATACCCGCAAACCCGCTGCCGATTTCGCCCACCATCTGTGTCACGAGGTTGGGAGGCGCCAGCTTTTTAATACCCATTCGCTCGCCGAGAGCGCACCAGGCAGTGGTTGCCGCCACGGTCTGTAGTGTCAGCAGAGTGCGAAATACGGTTTCCAGACTGGGCATGCCGCGAGTTTTGAATTGCAGTTGGGTCCAACCCTGCTTGCTGGCGTGTGTCCTCAGTTGCTCCGTGGCATTGACGGCTACCGGGTTTCCCACCTTGCTCAGCAGGGGCAGGTCGTCGATGGAGTCTGAGTAAAACCAACAGTGCTTGAACGCAACACCGAGTCGCTTGCACACCCGTCGCGCTGCCATCGCCTTGCCCTCTCCGTAGCAAAGTGGTGCCAGTGTTGCGCCGGTAAATATGCCGTTCTCGACTTCCAGACCGGTGCAGCAGACCTCTTCTATGCCCAGCACCCGCGCGATCGGATCGATCTGATAGTGGGTGGCTGCACTGACAATCACCAGACGATGGCCGGCGCGACGGTGCGCCTCTACGAGGGCGATCGCTTCGCTGTAAAGGCTGCGGGCGATAGTATTGTCATAGGCCTGGTCGCCCAAACGAATGAGTGTTTCCTCGGACAGTCCCTTTAAGGATTTTGACAGACTCGTCACAAGGCGTTTATATCCCGGACCTTTCTGGCCTTTTTCCATGTTGCGTTGCTGGCGCAGGAGGTCGGCTAGAATTACAGACGACTCGCGCAAATCGCCGCGGGTAAGACCGTGACGAATACGCTCTCGGGCCATGCCAACAATGGAAAATCCAGCAATCAGTGTGCGATCCAAATCAAAAAATGCGACCGACGGGCTATCCTGCGTTTGGCCGATCGTTTCCAGATGGTGGTCTAGCGTGTGAACAGACATGTTTCTCTCCTGCAGTGGAACGTGCGGCAATGAGCGACGTACATTACGGATGAATCATGACGGGCAGATGACACTGACCTAACACGTGCTCAAAATCATACCGCTCGCCGCCTGTTAGCTGTAAAGCAAGGATTGAGCCAGTGTCACAATAATGATGAGGAAAGCGGTTTCGTACGCGCCAATTACGCGATCGAGGGCATACCGACAACACGCCAGGCCGACATAACGATTAGCGGCGCACCAGAATGAGGCGCACTCGCGCCGCAACGGGGCAAGTAAAACGAGAGTGTTCTTGCGGCGCGTTCATCGTCACCGCCGCAGTCCGAAGGCCAGCGAGCGCCCTCAGGCTGTAACCGCCCGACCATGCCGTTTACGGTCTGTTTTTTAAAAGCGGGTGCGTGTGCGAGTGGCGGTGCTGTTCATTTTCCACCGACGCCTTTGATGGTCTGCTTTTAGGGTGTCCTTTAGGCAATGGGGGTCCTCCGTTGATAGACCGCGCGACGATGACCGCTGTGTGTTTACGCGGTCGTGCCAGTGAGATTAGCGGCGGGCTTAACTTGGGGCTTTGATGAGGCTGTCTCACGGAGTCACCGGCTTCCGGCCGCCACGGGCAAATGACCGACCTTGACCCAGATGAGTGTGTCCTCTTCGGCGTAGGGATGATGCTCGCTGAGGTGTGGGCTGCGAACCCATGTCCCGGCGGGGTATCGCCCCTGCTCATCGATCAGTTCACCAGAAAGCACGAAAATTTCCTCGCCGCCGACGTGACGGTGCCTGACAAAGCGCTCTCCGGCGGGCCAGCGCACCAGCGCGACATGTTCTGTCGCATAGTCGTGCAGCGAGAGCACCTGCAGGTTGCCGGAGCCTGGTCTGAATGGACTCGCATGGGTGTCAACCACGACATGTCGCGTATCGCCATGTTGGAACTGGTGAAGCTTGACCAGGAGCACGCATCCCTGCTCGCTGAAGGGCGCGTGTCGATAGCCGGCGGGGTTGCGGAAGTAGGTGCCGGCGCAAAAGTCGCCGCTGCCGTCGGAGAAGACGCCCTCCAGCACCAGTATTTCCTCGCCACCCGGGTGGTCGTGCGATGAGAAAGCCGCGCCCGGTTCATAGCGCACGACGCTGGTGGCATGTCCGCGTTCTGCCTCTTCACGCGCGAGCGGCTTGCGCCATACGCCGGGCATGGAACTTCTTTTCCACTCCACGCGCGCGGTGTTTATCACGACTCTTTCGTTGAAATTCATATTGAGCATGAGTGCACCTGTTTTACGCGATAGCTGAATATCCCTTATCTGACATCAGATCGTCAGGGCATAAAAAAAGGGGCAGAGCAGAGTTTCCTTACATGGAAACTCTGCTCTGCCCCCTGGGGGAGTTTCGCCGCGCCAGAATTAACTCTCGTCGAGGAAGCTGCGCAAGTAATCCGAGCGCGTCGGATGACGCAGTTTGCGCAGCGCCTTGGCCTCGATCTGTCGGATACGCTCCCGCGTGACATCAAACTGTTTACCTACTTCTTCCAGCGTGTGGTCTGTGTTCATGTCAATCCCGAAGCGCATGCGCAATACCTTTGCTTCCCGTGCGGTAAGGCCCGCGAGGACTTCCTTGGTAGCTTCCTGCAGGCCCTGCCCGGTGGCGGAATCTACGGGGGAACTGATTGTATTGTCCTCGATGAAATCACCCAGATGGGAATCCTCGTCATCGCCGATAGGAGTTTCCATGGAGATGGGTTCCTTGGCGATCTTGAGTACCTTACGTACTTTGTCCTCGGGCATGTCCATGCGTTCGCCGAGTTCTTCCGGTGTCGGCTCGCGACCCATTTCCTGCAGCATTTGGCGCGATATCCGGTTCAGCTTGTTGATGGTCTCGATCATGTGCACCGGGATACGGATGGTGCGTGCCTGGTCGGCAATGGAGCGCGTTATCGCCTGACGAATCCACCATGTGGCGTAGGTAGAGAACTTGTATCCCCGTCGGTATTCGAACTTGTCCACAGCTTTCATCAGTCCAATGTTGCCTTCCTGAATAAGATCCAGAAATTGCAGGCCGCGATTTGTGTACTTTTTCGCGATAGAAATCACCAGGCGCAGGTTGGCTTCGACCATTTCTTTTTTGGCGCGTCGTGCACGGGCTTCGCCCATCGACATGTTGCGGTTGATTTCCTTTATCTCGGTAACGGTAAGGCCGACTCTCTCTTCTATCTGTGCCATGCGGCGCTGTAGACGCTGAATTTCCGCTTTTTCGGCTGCTAGCTTGGGGCCATAGGTTTTTTTGCGCGCATGCCGCGCGGCCCAGCGCATATCGGTTTCAGAACCCTGATAGGAGCTGATGAAATCTTTTCGTGGCATGCCGCAAACCTTCACGGCGATACGCATGATTTGCCGCTCCTGATCGCGGATGCCCAACAGAATGTTGCGCGGCGAATCGGTCAGAGGGTCAGAGACACGAGGGGTGAATTTGAAGAACTTAAACAGACTGCTCAGTTTCTCCATTTCCTTGATGGTGGTTTTATCTTGGCGGCCTTTGGCAGCAATGGCCTTCTCGGTCTTGTTGTGCTGGCGCTTCAGCGCGGAGAAGCGCTTTTTGGCCTCGACCGGGTCCGGACCAGTGTCTGCTTCATCGTCGTCATCGTCGTCATTGGACGCGGCGGGTGGCGCTGCTTCGGCCGCTGCCTCGGCGACCTCGGCCGCGGAGGGAACGTGCTCGGCGGGGTCCAGGTATCCGACCATGATATCGCTTAAACGACGCTCCTCTTTAGCGACCAGGTCGTAGTCGTCCAGCACTCTTTTAACTGATCCGGGGTAGCAGGCCAGAGCGGACAGCATTTCCCGGATGCCTTCTTCGATCCGCTTGGCGATGACGATTTCGCCCTCACGGGTGAGCAGTTCTACTGTGCCCATTTCGCGCATGTACATGCGCACTGGGTCTGTCGTGCGGCCTGCTTCTGTTTCCACTGCGGCCAGCGCCGCTGCCGCCTCGGCAGCGGCGATGTCATCCGCTGAAGAATCTCCCTCCGTCATGAGCAATTCATCAGCATCCGGTGCCGCTTCAAACACCTGGATGCCCATGTCATTGATCATCTGGATAATATCTTCGACCTGATCCGGATCGGAAATATCCTGGGGTAGGTGATCGTTGACCTCTGAGTAGGTCAGGAAACCCTGTTCCTTACCCTTCGCGATCAGATCTTTTAGCCTGGACTGTTGATTGGCAGCATCTGTCATTGAGCCAGCATCCTGAAATAGGGGAAAAAATTAGCGGGGGATTATACCCGAAATTCGCGGCGCACTGACAGAAGAAGTCCGGATATTTCTAACAAAGTGGACCATTCTGGCGATAAAATAGCCCCGATCTGCGCTTTATTTAACGTGGGGACGGTCATAGGCTAAAACAAGTGCCCCGGTAGCCTGGTTTGGCCTGCCCTGGGGGGCCGCTGAATCAGTCAGCGGGTTTGTTGCGCTGCGCATCCCTCGCCCGTTTCTCCTGCAGCAGCTCCTTGAGCCGCTGCTTTTCCGTGTCGCTCACATCAGCGTAGTTGGTGACCTTCAGTTTGTCGACCTGAGCGGCCAATTTGTTTTGTCCGGGCAGGTGCGTCAGGGCCAGTAATGTATCGGCGAACTCCTGTTCGATGCCAGTGGCAGGAATCAGTCTCTCCTGTCCTGCCAAACGATTGAGCAGGTTGCCCTCGGGGGTTCCATACCAGTGCCCCAACAACATTGCGGTGCTGGATTCCGGTCGTCGTTGCAGCAGTTGCAACAGGTCTAAAAGCAGCTGACTGCCCTCGAAATCCAGCCCCTCCAGTTGCGCTGGGCTGATCAACCGGGCCATGGTTGGTTGATGCAGTAGCAGGGCAATTGCGGTCTGAACAAGGCTCGAGTAACCCTCTGGAGTGGGTCGGTGCCTGAAGCTGGGCGGCGTTTCGGTCGAGTGCTCGTCCTCTGGAAGAGGCACCTCATCGAGGTAGGGTGGAGGTGACTCTGCGCCATCTACGCTGTTGTCCTGCGCTATGTCCGCGTTCATGGGCGGGACTTCCAGTTGCATAAGGCTGGTCAGCTCCAGCCCGGTGCGTTCCGCCAGAGATTGATACATCAACTGTCGGAACACGCCCTCGGGTAACTGTCTGATGTAGGGCAGGGCCTGCTTGCTCATGCGAGCGCGCCCCTCCAGGCTGTTCAGGTCCAGGTTGCGTGAGGTGGACTCGAACAGGAAATCCTCCAGCGGGACGGCCTCGGCCATTAGTTGCTCGAAGGCCTCGCGCCCGCCGCTGCGCACCGCGTCATCCGGGTCCTGGCCCTCCGGGAGGAAGAGAAAACGCGCCTGGCGCCCATCCTCCATGCTCGGAAGGGCAGCCTCCAGAGCCCGCAGCGCCGCGCGTCGACCGGCGGTATCTCCGTCAAAACAGAACACTACCTCGGGGCAGAGCCTGTAGATCCGCTCCAGGTGGATCTGGCTGGTGGCCGTGCCCAGTGTAGCCGTGGCATACGTGATGCCATGCTGGGCGAGGGCGATGACATCCATGTAGCCCTCCACTACCAGAATACGATCCAGTTGGCGGTTGGTCTGGCGAGCCTCGTAAAGTCCGTATAGTTCGCGGCCCTTCTGAAAAATCGGGGTCTCCGGGGAGTTCAGGTATTTTGGTTTGTCGTCTCCAAGCACCCGTCCACCGAAAGCGATAACTCGACCACGGCGGTCCCGAATGGGGAATGCCACCCGGTCGCGGAAACGATCGTATACTCTTCCCGACTCGTTTTGAACCAGCATGCCGGCCTTGATCAACAGCGCTTGCAATTCTTCGCCGCCGCCGAGGGCCGGGTGCAGGCTGTCCCAGCCCGGGGGGGCGAAACCGAGGTTAAAATCCCGAGCGACCTGGCCCGACAGTCCCCGGCCCTTGAGATATTCAACTGCCCGCGGCGCATCGCTGTGCTGACGCAGTTGCGCTTGGTAGAAGAGCGACACTTTCTCCATCAGCGCGTACAACGGTTTATTGCTGTCTTCACGCTGCCCCGTGTCGCGACCGTCGCGGCTGGGCTCCCGCGGGACCTCCATGCCGGCGCTATTGGCCAAATTGTCTACCGCCTGGGGAAACTCCAGATTGTCGTATTCCATGAGGAAGGTGAGCGCGTTGCCACCGGCACCACAGCCAAAGCAATAGTAGAACTGCTTATCCGGGTTCACGCTGAAGGACGGGCTGCGTTCCTCGTGGAACGGGCAGCGGGCGGAGTAGTTCTTACCGGACTTTTTCAGTTTCACACGGCGGTCGATCACCTCGACAATATCGACGCGATCAAGGAGATCATCCAGAAATGACTGTGGTATGCGTCCGGGCATGGCCCTACCGATGACAGCGAGTTAACACGCTATTGAAGCATGTCACGAGGTAAAAGTTTAGGCCGCAATGGAATGGTCGATGCCCTAATCTGCACCGGCGCTATCAATCAGCCGGTGAGTTTCGCTTTGACCATCTGGCTGACGGCGCCCATATCGGCGCGGCCAGCAAGCCGGGGTTTGAGTTGACCCATTACGGGTCCCATGGCCGCCATGCCGCTGGCATCTGTCGAGGCAATGGCCGCGTCGATCAGATCAGACAGTTCCCCCTCGCTCAGCTGTGAGGGAAGAAATTCCTGAATGACGGCGATTTCAGCGTTTTCCTTGTCGGCCAGGTCGACACGGTTTGCGTCGGTGAACTGTTGTGCAGAGTCGCGACGTTGCTTGACCATTTTATCGAGTACGGCGAGGGCGCGCGCGTCGTCTACTTCGATGCGCTCGTCGACTTCAATGCGCTTGAATTCTGCCTGCATGAGCCGCAGGGCAGTAAGGCGTTCTTTGGCTTTGGCTTTCATGGCGGCTTTGGTGGCCGCCTTAATGGACTGGGTGAGAGAGTCTTCGCTCATTGGGTGAAGACAGCGGTCTCAGTACAGGCGGACGCGTTTACGGTTCTCGCGGGACAACTTTTTGAGATGACGTTTCACCGCAGCGGCGCCCGCGCGCTTGCGCACAGTCGTTGGCTTTTCGTAGTGCTCGCGCTTGCGAACTTCGGCGAGAACGCCGGCTTTTTCACAGGAGCGCTTGAAGCGCCGCAACGCCACGTCGAAGGGCTCGTTTTCCTTGATCTTGATATGGGGCATTTAGACCTCAATTCAGTAATTCAGTGCACCGGGGGTGGTTTTGTGCTGCCCACAATCGCCCGAAACCTTAAAGGGCGCGCATTCTAGCCCGTTGGAGGCCGTTTTGCAAAGCGCTTCCGAGGCGCTCGGTTGATAGGGTTTTTCCCGGTTGCGGCGGCGATGCCACTGCTTTGTGCACCGACGCAGGCTCAGGGCGTGGTATTGGTGCGTATATCCCCCTTTTTTTGTCTGGTTCGTTGCGAGGGCAGCCAGTATCATGCGCCAATTCGATAGCGAGGGTGAGACCGATGCTGGTGCTGGGCCTGGAAACCTCCTGTGACGAGACAGGGGTAGCGTTGTATGACACCGGCGCGGGTTTGCTGGCACACGCCCTGTTTAGCCAGGTGGATATTCACGTGGAGTATGGCGGGGTGGTGCCGGAGCTGGCCTCCCGTGATCATGTGCGCAAAGTCCTGCCGCTGGTGCAGGAGGTATTGCAGGACGCCGGGCGCGATGAACGGTCGATCGATGCCGTCGCCTACACGGCCGGCCCCGGTCTGGCGGGGGCACTGATGGTCGGCGCTACCCTGGCGCGGGCGCTGGCGTGGGGCTGGGGTATACCTGCACTGGGTGTGCACCATATGGAAGGCCATTTGTTAGCGCCGATGCTCGAGGAGGAGTCCCCTCCGTTCCCCTTCGTGGCCTTGCTGGTATCCGGAGGGCATACTCAGTTGGTGCGCGTGGATGCTATCGGACGTTACCGACTATTGGGTGAATCCCTCGATGATGCCGCGGGTGAAGCGTTCGATAAAGTGGCGAAAATGCTCGGGCTGCCTTACCCCGGCGGCCCACACGTTGCCCGACTTGCCGAGCGAGGAGACGCCTCGCGATTCGATTTCCCGCGGCCCATGGTAAATCGCCCGGGGCTGGATTTCAGTTTCAGCGGTCTCAAAACCCACACCCTCAATACGGTCGCCGCTTGCACTGGTGACGGCGAACTCACGGAGCAGGATCGCTGTGATATTGCGTCAGCCTTCGAGCAGGCGGTGGTCTCGACTCTGGTAATAAAATGTCGTCGAGCGTTGCGGCAGGAAGGCTTGAAAACATTGGTAATGGCAGGTGGAGTGAGCGCCAATCGCTATTTGCGCGCGGAGCTGAAACGTGCGCTGGCGAAGGAACAAGCCGCGGTGTTTTACCCCGCGCCGGTATTTTGTACCGATAATGGCGCCATGATTGCCTATGCGGGTGCGCAGCGCCTCGCGGCCGGCCAGTTCGATGAGGCCGATGTTGCGGTTCGCCCGCGTTGGCCGATGGACGAGTTGCCCCCCCTCGATGCTGTCGGTGCGGTGCAATGAATACGGTATACATTCGTGGATTGCGGGCGGAGGCGGTGATCGGTATTCACCCCTGGGAGCGTGAGATTCGTCAGGCTCTGGTGCTGGATTTAGAGATGGCGAGTGATACGCCTCGCGCGGCAGCGACCGACCGTATTGCAGACGCTCTCGATTATGCCGCGATTGCCGACCGGGTTACGGGACTGGTTGAAGCGAGTGAGTACCAGTTAATTGAAACGTTGGCTGAGGCGGTGGCGCGCGCCGTGTGTGACGAGTTTGATGTGCCCTGGCTGCGCCTGCGGCTCAGCAAGCCCGGTGCGGTAGATGCGGCAGACGACGTGGGTGTAGTGATTGAATGGGGCGAAAACACTTGAGTCAATCCCGGGTATTTCTGGGCATAGGCAGCAATATTGAGCGTGAGCGCTATATCACAGCCGGATTGGACGCGGTGCATGAGTTGTTCGGCGAGCTATCGCTTTCGTCGGTTTACGATTCCGCTGCAGTGGGTTTCGAGGGAAAGCCCTTTCTGAATCTGGCGGCTTGCGTCGTAACGGCGTTGTCCCTGCCTGAGCTTGCTCTGGCGCTGCGTCACATTGAGCGGATGCACGGGCGTCCCGAAAATGCGTCTCGTTTCAGTTCTCGACAACTGGACATCGATATTCTCACTTACAACGACGAGATCGGCATTATCTCGGGCGTAGAACTGCCCCGCGGGGAAATACTGGAAAATGCGTTTGTGCTGCGCCCGCTGGCCGAGCTTGCGCCAGAGGCGGTGCACCCTGTGCAGAGGCGAAGTTACGCTGAACTCTGGGAGGAGTTCGACCAGACTTCACAGCCCCTGGAAAAGGTTCAGTTCAGCTGGCGTGGACGCGTTATTTCGCTGCCTGCCTGAACTGCTCAAGGGCCTCGATGCGCGCCCGCCGGATGGCCTCGCCGATGGCCTTGCCCGAGAGCGCCTGAGTATCGAACTGCCGAGCGTTGACGGCCACTGTCGCGTCCCTGGCACGGCGCAGGTAATCTGCCTGTGGGTATTGCCTGCCCTCCAACCCTGATCGCCCGCGGGCATCGGCCTCGCATGCCAGCAAAAAAGATTCAAAGCGGTCTGGGCGTCGTATGGCATCTGCCGCGGTGAGCAACTTCAACAGGGTCTTGCCGTTCAATTCCAGGGCGCGATGAACCAGCGTATGGTACTGGCACACCGCGCGGGCCAACTCGATATAGCGGCGAGGAGGGCGCAGGCGTTGACAGGCGGCCTCCAGTAAATCAAGGCCGCGCTGTTCATGGTCAATGTGCCGGGGCCATTCATCTTCTGGCGTTGTTCCTTTACCCAGGTCGTGGGTCAGCACGGCGAAACGAATATCACGCTCAGCAGAAATCGATGCGGCCTGTTGTAACGCCATGAGTACATGCAATCCGGTATCCACCTCCGGATGGTGCGCCTCGGGTTGCGGCACGCCGAAAAGGGCATCCAATTCGGGTAACAGCTTTGCCAGTGCCGCGCAGTTTCTCAGCACTTCAATGAACACCTCCGGGTTGCGCTCACCCAGGGCCCGGTCCATTTCTGTCCACACGCGCTCTGGGGGGAGGTGGGCCAACTCATCCTGCTGTACGATATCGCGCATTAGCGCCAGAGTTTCAGGGGCAACGGTAAATCCCAGATGGGCATAGCGAGCGGCGAATCGCGCGGTGCGCAGTACGCGCAGAGGGTCCTCTACAAAAGCCGCCGACACATGGCGTAAAACGCGGCGTTCCAGATCCTGTTGGCCGTTATAAGGATCAATCAGTCTGCCGCCCTCATCCCGGGCAATGGCATTGATCGTCAGGTCGCGCCTTTTGAGATCGTCTTCAAGGCTGACGGCAGGGTCGCAGTCTACGGCGAAGCCAGTGTACCCGTGCCCGCGTTTGCGCTCTGTGCGAGCGAGAGCGTATTCCTCTTTGGTATCCGGGTGCAGAAATACGGGGAAATCCTTGCCGACCTGCTGAAAGCCCCGCGTCAGCAAGTCCTCTGGTCGCGCACCGACCACCACCCAGTCGCGCTCGGCGACCGGGTAATCGAGCAGGCTATCACGCACTGCGCCACCAACAAGATAGGTTTCCATCGTTGCAGTGTACCTTTCCACTTGGTCTGCGTCATGATGTGTGCGCCTCTTGGCACTTTCCATCTTCACAGCGGCAACGGGTCCACTGCCCGCTGTCGAGGTCGTAAAGCGACAGGGCACCACCCCAGACACAGCCCGTATCGAGAGCTATTGCGCGGGGGTTATCCGTGACGCCTTCAAGGCTGGCCCAGTGGCCGAAAAGAATGCGGTCCTTGGCGGCCTTGCGGCCCGTGTGATGAAACCACGGAATCATGGCGGATGGGGATCGATCGCTTTTTTCTAGCGGCGGCCCTTTGCTTTTGAAGTCAAGGGTGCCGTCTGCACTGCAGTAGCGCATTCGGGTGAAGTAGTTGGTGATAACGCGCAGGCGCGCGGTGCCTGCCAGGTCATCGGACCAGCAATCCGGTTGATTGCCGTACATATCGGTGAGAAATGCCAGCTTGTCTCGGCCCTGCAGGGCGGACTCTACTTCGCGTGAAAACGCCAGCGACTGTTTGACACTCCACTGGGGGGGGATGCCCGCATGAACCAGGGTATAGTCTTTTTCCCGGTGAACGAGGGGCAGGCTTGCCAGCCAGTCGAGTAATTCGTCTTTATCCGGTGCATCGAGAATCGCGTCGAGCGTGTCCGACGAACCGGGTTTTCGAACTCCGGCCGCGACCGCCAACAGGTGCAAATCATGGTTGCCCAGTACCGCCACTAACTGATCGCGCATGCGGTAGAGAAAACGCAGCGTCTTCAGAGATTTTGGCCCTCGGTTGACGAGGTCACCGACGCACCACAGGGTGTCGCGACCGGCTTTGAAGGAGACGGCTTCGAGAACGCATCTGAGGGGCTGCAGGCACCCCTGTATGTCGCCAACGACATAGGTAGCCATTTAGTTGAGCGCCGTCGGAGTGTGCAGGGAAAAAGCGGGAATTGGCACCTCGAAAGTGGGCAGGTCTTGCGGAGAGATCTCCGGGGGCTCTCGCACGACCATAAAATAGCGGCCCTCCATATATCCCACAGGCGTCTCCAGTGTCGCACCGCTGCTGTAGTGAAACGAGCCATTGGGTGCAATAACGGGCTGCTCACCCACGACACCGTCCCCTTTCACTTCCTGCACCCGACCTCCGGCATCAGTGATCACCCAGTGGCGTGACATTAACTGAACCGGCAGGTCGCTACCGTTACTGATGGTGATGCTGTAGGCAAAGGTATATTGATCATACTGGGGGTTTGAGTGGGCGGGCAGGAACGCCGTTTTCACGTGAACTCCTACCAGTGACGGCTTGAAGGTTTTATCAGACATCGATGGCATTGGTTATGCTGATCAGCTGCTCCAGATCGAGTGTTTCGGCTCGTGCGCCGGGATCAATGCCCAGTCGCTCCAAGCCCGCGCTATCGATAAGTCCTTTCAGGTTATTGCGCAAGGTCTTGCGGCGCTGGGCGAACGCGGCTTTGGCCAGTTTGCCAAGGGCAGCAGCATCACATTCGGGCCACGGCGATGTGTTCCGAGGCGTCATCCGCACAACGGCGGACTGTACTTTCGGCGCTGGCCGAAACGCCTCCGGTGGCACATCGAACACGTGTTCCACGTTGCACAAATACTGGGCCATGATGCCGAGGCGTCCCCACTGTTTATTGCCTGGTGTTGCCGCAAGTCGCTCCACGACCTCTCGCTGCAGCATGAAGTGCATGTCTTTGATGATGGCACAGTCCTCGAGAAGCTTGAAAATCAATGGAGTAGAAATGTTGTAGGGCAGGTTGCCCACCACCCGCAGTTGTTCCCTGTGGTCGGCCTGCAGCAGGGAGTGGAAATCAAAATCGAGCGCATCGGCGTTGTGCAACTGGAACCTTGGTTTGAGGCTGAACGCAGCCAGTAGTCCGGGGATCAGATCCCGATCGAGTTCTATTACATCCAACGCGCAGTCGCTCTCGAGCAAGACGCCGGTTAGAGCACCCATGCCGGGGCCAATTTCGACCAGACGCTGCCCGCTCAGCGGATATATTGCCTCGTTAATTTGCTCAATGACAGCGTGGTCGTGCAGGAAATTCTGCCCGAAGCGTTTACGTGCCCTGTGCTGTCTGGGTGCCTTGCTCATAGGTACCATTGTAATGCTTGTGGTGGGTATTAATACCGTTGACTGGTTCTGATATGGCGGTTTTTGTTACACTCAGAGAGATTCTAACAACCACAGTAGACCGCCAAGCAATGCCGCTTTTGCAATATTTTCGCCTGATAAACATCATGGCGCGCATGGCCCTTCGGGCCGATGCGTCAAGACTTTTCCTTGGCTATATCTGGTGGGTGCTAGAGCCTCTGCTGTGGGTCGGGGTGTTTTATGTGGTCTTCGTGATTATTCTGGGCACGCGCGAGGCAGATTTTTTGCCCTTCCTGATGGTAGGCAAACTGAGTTTCGTCTGGTTTTCCAAGTCGGTCACCCAGGCGTCCAACAGCATCGTTGCAAGCAAGGGCTTGGTGGGTAAAATCAATGTGCCAAAGTCCCTCTTCCCCATGGCAGCGGTGCATGAGGGCCTGTACCGTCAGGCCGCTGTTTTTGCCATGATGTTTACCTACGTGCTGATTGACGGCTACGCGTTCACCGCGACCTGGGTTTACCTCATCCCAGTCATGTTGGTGAACTATGTGATGATCATCGCCTGCGCCCTGATCGGTGCCTGCGCGGTCTGTATGGCAAGAGATTTCGCTCCGCTGATCGGTCTGAGCATGATGTTTCTGATGTTTACCTCCGGTGTATTCTGGGATGTTCGAGAGCTTGCTGATACCGCCACCGCGGACATGGTCCTGACGCTCAACCCTTTGGCCTTTCTGCTGGATGCATACCGACAGGTCTTGATGTACGGCGTGCCGCCGGATATCGGGCACTTGTTGTCAATTGGCGCGGGTTTTGGTGCTGTCTTGTGTGTCACGGTGCTGGTAATGCGGCGCGCATCCCACTACCTGGCTCTGAAGGCGTTGACGGCATGAGTACCGAAGCACAAGAGGTGATGCTGGAGATGGAGTCGGTGTCCTTGAGCTATCACACCGGCAAGAAAACATTCGATGCGGGCACACACCATGTACTCAACAATGTGTCGCTGACGCTCTGCAAGGGTGAGGCCCTTGGAGTGATCGGCCGCAATGGTGTGGGCAAGACCACGACGTTGCGCCTGATGGCAGGCATCCTCGCGCCGACCAGCGGGCGGGTCAAGGTGGCGGAGGGTAAATCTGCGTCATTGCTGACGCTCGGTCTGGGCTTCAAACCCGATCTGTCTGGTCGTGACAATGCTCTGTTAGCAGCCATGTTGCAGGGCTCCTCGCGGAAGGAGGCAGAAGCCTTTCTGGGCGATATCAAGGCGTTTTCCGAGCTTGGAGAGTCCTTCGAGCTGCCAGTTAAAAACTACTCCGCAGGTATGCGGGCGAGGCTGGCGTTCACTGCCGCGCTGATGACCCACGTTGATATTCTTTTGATTGATGAGATTCTCAGCGTGGGTGACGCCCAGTTTAGGGGCAAGGCACTCAACGCCATGCAGAACCGTATCAGCGGGGAGCAGACGGTGGTGTTCGTGTCGCATATGACTGATCAGGTGAAAGTGCTGTGTGATCGGGTGATATGGCTCGAACACGGCAAGGTGGTTGCCGAAGGGCCTGCAGAGGAAGTCGTCGACGCCTACACGAGGCAGGTAAGCATAGAAAATAAATACGTGCCTGAGGACGAAGAGGGTGGGCAAGCTTCCGGATAATTCAGCGCCGGGCCGCATGCCGAATCATTCAAGGACGCCACTCTTTAACGCCGCGTATTTTGACCCTGCGACAGTTCACAGGCGATTAGAATCGCCTGCTCCAGACTGCGCCAGTCAGCCTCACCGCTTCCTGCCAGCTCCAACGCTGTGCCATGGTCTACCGATGTGCGCACCAGGGGAAGGCCGAGTGTGATGTTGATCGCCTCGCCAAAGCCTGCGTATTTCAACACAGGCAGGCCCTGGTCATGGTACATCGCAAATACCGCATCGCTGTTGTCCAGCACCTTTGGGTTGAAGGCGGTGTCTGCGGGCAATGGTCCTGTCAAATCCATGCCGTCGGCCCGCAGGGCCTCCATGACCGGAATCAGTGTGTCAATCTCCTCGCGGCCCATATGCCCGCTTTCTCCGGCGTGAGGGTTGACACCCAGCACAGCAATTCTGGGTGAGGGGATACCGAATTTATCTCGGAGATCGGTGTGCAGTATGTTCAGTGTGCTCGTGAGTAGTTCAGGCGTAATGGCGTTGGCTATTTCACGCAGTGGCAGGTGAGTGGTTGCCAGTGCGACGCGCAGTTGCCGTGTAGCCAGCATCATGACGACCTGCGGTGTCCCGCAGGCCTCCGCCAGAAACTCAGTGTGGCCAGTGAAGGGAATCCCCGCGTCGTTGATCACCGATTTTTGCACCGGGCCTGTGACCATCGCCTGGTAGATATGTTTCTGGCAGCCTTTGACGGCCTCGCGTAACGTCTCGATAACGTAGGGCGCGTTCGCCGGATCCAGCTTGCCGGCACGGGTGGGGTGGTGCAATGGAACGGGCTGGATACCGAGGGTGCCTGCCGGCCGGATTTCTGCTGGAGCGTTTGGGTCCAGTGGTGACAGCGTGATGTTAAGCCCCAATGCCTGCGCTCGTTCGTGCAGCAAATCCGGATCGGCAATCGCGACCAACTCGGCATCCCAGGTGTGTTGTGCAGCTGTGAGAATGACGTCCGGCCCAATCCCGGCTGGTTCACCGGCCGTGAGCGCTATCCTCGGGACGTTCACGGGATCACCTACTTGATGTCGACGAAGGCTTCGTCGCGAATTTGTCGCAGCCAGGCGTCGAGCTCTTCCTGGTACTTGCGGTTGTGCACGTAATCCATAGCCTTATTGCGCGTTGCCAGGTCAGACATGTCCTCGTCGCGTCGGCCCTCCACCTTAACGACGTGCCAGCCGAACTGGGTGCGCACGGGTTCTGCAATCTCGCCAACTGGGGTTTTTTGCACAGTGGCCTCGAATTCGGGCACCATTTGTCCGGGCGTGGTCCAGCCCAACTCGCCTCCCTCCTGAGCGGAGCCGATATCCTCTGAATACTCCTGCGCCAATTCACTGAAATCCTCACCTGCCAGCACTCTGGCGCGCAGGTTGGCTGCCAGTGCTTGAGCCTGTGCGTCTGTCATTATCTCTGAGGGCTTGATCAGAATATGGCGTGCCTTGGTCTGTGTGACAACCTGCTCGCGCCCCCTGACTTCCACGAGGTTGATGATATGAAAACCGCTGTCAGAGCGAATCGGTTCTGAGGTTTCTCCCGGCTTGAGAGCCGGGGCGACATCACCGAACAGTGAGGGCAGATCTGCCAGTTTGCGCCAGCCCAGGTCACCACCGGTGAATTGGTAGGGGTTGGTACTGTCTTGCACCGCCTGTGCGAAATCCGTGCCCGAGCGAATGCGACTGAGCACAGCCTCAGCTTGGCGGTTGGCGGCTGAAACCTGTTCGGGAGACGCATCAGAAGGCAGCGCAATCAGCGCGTGGAGCAGGCGGAACTCCGGTTGGGTCAGGTTTTGACCCTCGCGAGTCGACATGAAGTTCCCGACCTCCTCCTCGGTAATCTGAACGCGCTGGTTGATATTGCCCATTTGCACGCGTCTGATCATCATTTCGCGGCGCACCTGCTCCCGCATGTTTTCGTAGGACTGACCCCGCGACTGCAGTGCTGCCTGAAACTGTTCCAGGGTCATGCGGTTTTGGGCTGCGATGCGCTGGGTGGCGCGATTGATCTCTTCGTCGGAAATGCGAACGCCTGCACGCCTGCCCATTTGCAGCTGGATATTTTCGAGGATGAGTTGATCCAGGGTCTCGCGAATCAGGGTGTCTTCCGGCGGCATCTGGACGCCTCGCGATTGCAAGCTCTGGGTCAAAGCGCTGACCCGTTCGCGCAGCTCACTTGCCATAATGATGTCATCATCGATTATCGCCACGACCTGGTCGATGACCTCAGTAGCGGCCTGTGCAGGCGCCGTTGCCAACAGAGCGAGCAGCAGGCACAGCGAGAGGTGCAATAGTCTAGTAATCACGTTCTTCATAGCCTCGAATCATGTCGTCCATAACTTTAGTTACGCGGTTGCCAAAGCCCCCCATGCCCTTCAGGACAAACTGGAACTGGATGGTATGTTCCCGTTCCAGGTCGGGATCGTTGAAATTGGTAAATGTGGAGACGTTATTGTAGTAACGCAGCTGCAGGAGTCGAACTGTCCAGCAGCAACTATCATATTCGACCCCGATCATATCTTCTATGCCGATACTGTTTTCCAGTGAATAGCGTATAGCCCCAAAGATACTCCAGTTATTGTCCAGGGGCAGGAAACTCGATGCGCTGGCCTCGTCTGTCTTTGTTTGCGCGAAAATGCCTGTGCCAGTGGGGCGTCGGAAAGTGTAGCCGAGGTTAAATACGCTGCCATTATCAGGCTTGTAGCTGGCCAATGCGAATCCGGAATCGACCTGATCCTCGTTGGGATCCCAGACCAGGCTGGATCGCATTACGAGGTCGCGGGTGGGCGTTATTGTCAGATTGCCCGCTATCTCGGAGCTTTTTTCGTCCAGAGGTTCTGCCACGCGGTTTAGTCTCACCTTGCGGTCCTCGAAATAATAGATTTGTCCAACGCTTGCTGACAGCAATGCGCGGCCGGAGTGATCATCAATCAGCCGACTGGTCACCCCAAGCGATATCTGGTTAGCGTCATCCAATCGGTCGTGGCCGGAGAAGCGCGTATCGCGGAATAACTGGGAGTAGCCGAAGGTAAGCTCTGCACTGTCGAAGACGGGCTGGTCAGTCTGGTCTGCGCGCTCGCTGTAAAGATAGTAGACGCGAGGCTCAAGCGTCTGCAGCAGGCTTTTGCCGGCAAAACGCATATTGCGCTCGAAAAACAGCCCACCGTCGAGGTTGGCCACCGCTGAGCCGGCAGACGGGGTGTTGTCGGGAAAGGTGGTCGCGTCGCTCAAGTCGTAAGCCACCTGGCGGTATTTCAGCTCCGGGGTCAGGAAGCCGAAAGGCCAGGCCATTGGGTAGCTCATGCCCGCTTCCCCGTAAAGACGCTCCCCTGTGACCACGTCGCGGTCAGCGCCAAAATTGGAATACTGCGTCATCGCTATAGGTTGCAGCGAGAAGGGTTGACCACTGCCGCGATACCGGGTGGTGATTTGAGGCAGGATCTCGTACTGGTTGGAAATATCGTCTGCCAGGGACTGGAAGCTTTGTACTTTCGCGTTAGTGAGCCAGTTGTCACCCAGATAGTCGATGGCGCCCAGTTGCAGCAGGTTGGTTCTGCGCAGATCGTCGATATTGGCGGTCTCCAGATCTTGCATGTAGTCGACGTCGCTGGCCTTGCTGTAATTGATTCTGGAGCGCCAGCGTTGCTGGAACAGGCCGCTTTGCCTGAGGACCCCAAGCCAGCGATCTGAACTTGCGTCGGGGACCCTGTCTTTGTATTTGTCGTCATCGTGCAGATAGGCGCCACCGGCGAACCAGTCACCCACCAGGGGGTTGGTGTAGCGCAACTGGAGCTGGTGATCCAGTCCTCGCTCCTCGATATAGCGAGGCGCGTAGGTGGCGTCGTAATTGGGCGCCAGATTGAGGTATATGGGTACGCTGACATCCAGCCCCCCGTTGGAGTCGTTGCCCCACGAGGGCCACAACAGACCAGTGCGTCGCCTGTCATCCAGTGGGATGCGCAGCCAGGGGGTATAGAAAACCGGGGTGCCAGCGGCTTCGATCCGCGCACTGCGTGCGGTGGCCAGGCCTTCTTCCAGGTCGATCACCATGTCCTTGGAGTAAACCACCCAGTCGTCCTCACCGGGCGGGCAGTAGGTGAAGCTGCCATTGTGCACATGAATCAGGCCGTCTTCATCTCGCTCCAGGATGTCTGATGTGCCGCGCATGTGTTCCCGGTGCAAAACGAATTCACCATTAAAAACGGTTGCTTCCCCCGTCCGGGACTGGATTTCTGCACTGTCGCCACGCACTTTGATGCCCGGTTCTCGCAGAATCACATTGCCGCTGAGTATGGCGGACTCTTCCTCACGATCGACCACCAGCTTGTCGGCGCGCATGTCACGAGCACCCTGCGTGGCGTTCGCATTGCCGATGAGGATGACTTCGCTGCCCTTCAACCAGGAGCTGTCTGCATCCGCGTTGATGTCTCTGGGGCGGTCTGTTGGAACGGCATCCTCAGCGAGAGGATCGATATACCGACCGCCACAGATGATGCACTCTCGGTCTATCAGGGACTCGGGTACGGTATCCAGGGACCACCAGTCCAGCGCTTTGAAAGTGGCGGCATCCGCGTGCTGTCCGCCTGTATCGCAGCCCTGCAATTTGCCTGCATCGGTAGCGTTACAGTCCGGTTGCTTGTTATCCTCGGCGCGGGCTAACAGGGCAATCATCAAGCCCAGTGCCGCCAGGGCCAGATGCAGGGCCGCACGGAGAGCATAAGAATGGGGGCTGGCACAGGCTGGTGTCATTAATGAAAAAGTCAGGTTACTTACCAGAGGGGAAGTCTAAAGCATCCCCTTTGCCTTGTCCGTCAATTTTTGCGGGGTCGTACTGAATGGCCGGACCTAGCGTGCCGAGCGCGTTGCTGCCCTGGGGCTTATCCATGCTGGGCGTGGACGAGTCGTCAGGCGGACTGATGCCTGTGGCTGGAGATGCCAGTACCAGGCGCTACTTCCGTTTCGTTCATGGCGGCGTCAGCTACGTACTGGCCGAGGCGCCGCCGGCCAGTGAAAACAACGAGGCTTTTGTGCGGGTGCGGGCTTTGCTGGCGCAAGCCGGTGTGCGTGTGCCTGCTTTGCTGGGGGTGGATTACCAGCGAGGTTACTTGTTGCTGGAGGATCTGGGTGATCGCCTGCTGCTGCCGGCGCTGACGCCGGAGGCCGCAGCAGACTGCTATCACCGCGCCTTTGACGTGTTGTTGCACCTGAACGCTGCCGGTCTTAAGGGCAGCGGGCTGGGTGCCTACGACCGCACTCTTTTGGCTGAGGAATTGAGTCGCTTTCCTGAGTGGTTTGCTGAGGGGTTGCTGGGTTGTCGGCTGGATAAGACTGAGAGCGGCCTGATAGAGGCGCTTCACCAACAGCTCATTGGCAGCGCTCTTGAGCAGCCCACAGTGCTGGTACACCGGGATTTTCACAGCCGCAATCTGATGCTGCTGTCTGCGGATGAACTGGCGTTAATTGATTTTCAGGATGCGGTAATCGGACCGGTGACTTACGATCTCGTGTCACTGCTGCGCGACTGTTATATCCAGTGGCCACCCGCGCAGGTCGAGGCGTGGGCATTAGCCTACCGTGAACGTCTGCTGGCCCGTGGACAATTGTCGGGAGTGAGCGAGGAGACCTTTTTGCGCTGGTTCGACTGGATGGGTTTGCAGCGACACTTGAAGGTGTTGGGCACGTTTGCGCGTCTGTACCTGCGAGATGGCAAGGCAGCTTACCTGGCGGACTTGCCACTGGTCATGGCTTACGTCCTGCAGATACTGGACCGCTACGCTCCCGAATTACCCGTTTTTGCCACATTTGCACACTGGTTCAGGCAGTCCCTGTTGCCCCTGGCTCAGGCTCAGGACTGGGGGCCTTCCTCATGAAGACCATGATTCTCGCTGCGGGCAGAGGGGAACGCATGCGCCCGCTGACGGACAACACACCCAAGCCACTGCTGCCGGTGGCGGGCGTGCCGCTGCTTGAGCGCCATATTCGTCGTCTCGCTGCAGCGGGCTGCGCGGAGCTGGTGATCAATGTTTCTCACCTCGGTGAGCAGGTGATGGATTTCTGCGACGATGGCTCGCGATGGGAGGTGGACATTCGCTATTCTCCGGAGCGAGAAGCACTGGAAACCGCGGGCGGTATTATCGCAGCACTGCCACTGCTAGGAGACGAGCCGTTTCTCGTGGTCAACGGGGATATCTGGACGGACTTTCCTTTTACGCGTTTGCTGAACAGCGATTTGGCCCCCTCTGAGCGGGCGCGGCTGGTGATGGTTGATAATCCCCCACAGCACCCACGGGGTGATTTTCAACTGGACGAGTCCGGTTGGTTGCATCCCGTGCCCTTCGGGGGGCGCGGCTGGACTTATGCCGGTCTCGGTATTTACACGCCCGCTTTCTTTGCGGGGGCGACGCCGGGCAGGTTACCCCTGCGCCCCTTGCTGGAGAGTGCGATGGAAAAAAATGCGCTGGGTGGCGAGGTCTTTCGAGGAGCCTGGCACGATGTGGGCACGCCAGAGCGACTGCTGGCGTTGGATGAATCCCTGTCGGGGGCGCGCTGACCGTCGCGAGTGTGTATATAACCGTGTCTCCAATCGGTTTAGCCGTTAGAATAGGCAGCGCCTACTGACCGGAGTGCCCTATGGCCGACTACCACATTGCACCTTCTATTCTCTCCGCCAATTTCGCCCGCCTGGGCGAGGAAGTCGATGCGGTGCTGGCCGCCGGTGCCGATATTGTGCATTTCGACGTCATGGATAATCACTACGTACCCAACCTCACTATCGGGCCTATGGTGTGTAAGGCCCTGCGGCAACATGGCATCAGCGCACCCATCGATGTGCACCTGATGGTCAGCCCTGTAGATCAACTTATCCGTGACTTTGCGGAGGCGGGTGCTACCTACATCACGTTCCACCCGGATGCGTCCACTCATGTAGACCGCTCGCTGCAATTGATTCGTGATGCGGGCTGCAAGGCGGGCCTCGTGCTGAACCCGCACCAGGGTCTGTATCCCTTGCGCTATGTGATGGACAAGCTGGACATGATCCTGCTGATGTCGGTTAACCCGGGCTTTGGCGGCCAGTCTTTTATTCCTTCGACCTTGTGTAAGCTGAGCGAGACCCGCGAGCTCATTGACGCTTCAGGGCGCAACATCCGCCTCGAAGTAGATGGTGGCGTGTCCCCCGCCAATATTGCGGAAATAGCTGCTGCCGGCGCCGATACGTTTGTCGCTGGCTCGGCCATCTTCAACCAACCCGATTACGCCGCTGTGATTGATGAGATGCGCTCAGCCCTCGCTGGAGTGGCGGTCTAGCCACCCTTCCGGCGGGCGGAGACCGGGCGTGAAATTGCGCGGTTGCTGCGCGGCCTCCCCGGCAGGGCTCACTGGCGGTATCATTGTCATGCAAACGATTGCCGTTCTAACCCGATTGCGATCGTGCGACTGTTCTGTACAATAATGGCTCGTTTATCCTGGAGAGCGCTGTGAAAACAGCTATGCGTCATCGCGTCGGCCTGCTGTCGATGCGCGAGGTCACCCGCTGGCGATGGTAGCCCGGGCTTTTGCACGACCTGAAAACGCAACCCTAATCTCCGAGGACACCCCATGAATCAGCAGGATTTTGCTGCGCTCGCGGCGCAGGACTACAATCGCATCCCGGTCAGCACCGAAGTGTTAGCCGACCTTGAGACCCCGCTCAGTGCCTATCTGAAGCTAGCGGAGGGGGCCTATTCTTTTTTTCTTGAGTCGGTACAGGGTGGTGAGAAATGGGGCCGATACTCGATCATCGGCATGCCCTGCCGCACGGTATTTAAAGCCTTTGGTCATCGGGTGGAAATCTGGGTTGATGGTGAACTGAGTCAGGTCGAGGAAGTTGACGATCCTCTGCGTTTCGCCGAGGAATTTCAGCAGCGTTTTCGATGTGCCCCCAGGGAGGAGCTGCCTGTGTTTCACGGTGGCCTGGTGGGTTACTTTGGTTATGACACGGTGCGCTACGTAGAACCTCGATTGCAGCCGGGCATGCCTGAAGATCGTCTGGGAAACCCGGATATTCTTTTGATGGTGTCGGAGGAAGTACTGGTTTTTGACAACCTCGCGGGAACGATTCGTCTTGTCGTTAACGCAGATCCGGCACAGCGGGATGCGTTGTCCTGCGCCAGGGTCCGTCTGGACGAGTTGGTGTTGAAACTGCGGCAACCGGTGCCACCCCTGCCTGATCTGGACCTCGCGGCTGCCGGTAGCGCCGAGCTGGAAAAGAGTGCGGCGTCGGATTTTACCCAGGCGATGTATGAGACAAGCGTAGAGCGGATCAAGGAGTATGTGTTAGCGGGAGACGTGATGCAGGTGGTGCCCTCCCAGCGCATGAGTATTCCGTTCGCCGATCCGCCGCTCAACCTTTACCGCGCCCTGCGTAACCTTAACCCGTCGCCCTACATGTTTTTTCTGGATCTCGATGATTTTCATGTTGTCGGGTCCTCCCCGGAGATTCTCGCTCGCCTCGAGCAGGGTGAGGTGACCGTAAGGCCCATCGCCGGCACCCGGCGCCGGGGGCACACGGAGGAAGAGGATCGGGCGCTGGAAGAGGAGCTGCTGGGCGATCCGAAGGAAATCGCTGAACACCTGATGTTAATCGATCTGGGTCGCAACGATGTGGGTCGCATTGCTGAGACAGGTTCGGTGGTGTTGAGCGATAAAATGACCGTAGAGCGTTATTCGCATGTCATGCATATTGTGTCGAACGTCACCGGCGAGCTGAAGGCCGGTAAATCAGCTTACGATGTGCTGCGTGCCACGCTGCCGGCGGGCACGCTCAGCGGCGCCCCCAAGATACGTGCCATGGAAATTATCGATGAACTGGAGCCCGTCAAGCGGGGTGTTTACGGTGGCGCCGTCGGGTATATCTCCTGGGCGGGCGATATGGATACGGCCATTGCCATCCGCACTGCGGTCATCAAGGATGACACCCTTTACATACAGGCCGGTGGTGGCGTTGTGGCCGATTCGATACCGGAGCTGGAATGGAAGGAAAGCCACAACAAGGCCCGCGCTATGTTTCGTGCGGCGTCCATGGTGACGGGAGGGAGCGACGATGCTGTTGATGATTGATAATTATGATTCCTTCACTTACAACGTGGTGCAGTATCTCGGTGAACTGGGTGCCGAGGTTGTGGTGGTGCGCAACGATGAAATTGCAGTGACCGACATCGCTGCGATGGACCCCGAAAAAATTGTGATCTCACCGGGACCCTGCACTCCCAATGAGGCGGGTATTTCCATGGAGGTGATCCGCGAATATGCGGGCAAGGTGCCCTTGCTGGGTATTTGTTTGGGTCACCAGAGTCTCGGCCAGGTGTTCGGAGGCGAAGTTGTGCGTGCGCGTCAGGTGATGCACGGCAAGACATCCCCGATATACCACCGAAGTGAGGGTGTTTTCGCGGGTTTGAGCCAGCCCTTTGAAGCGACCCGCTACCACAGCCTGGTAGTGGAGCGCGATAGTCTGCCGGATTGCCTTGAGGTGACGGCGTGGACCCAGAACGAGGCGGGCGAAGTGGATGAAATTATGGGATTGCGTCACCGCGAGTTGGCGGTGGAAGGGGTGCAGTTTCACCCGGAGTCTATCTTGACCGCGCACGGGCACGACCTGCTGCGTAATTTTTTGGAACAGTAGGGGACTATCCCATGGATATACAACATGCTCTGGTAAAAGTCGCGGAGGGTGAGAGCCTTAGTCGGGACGAAATGCAATTGGTCATGCGGCAGGTGATGAGTGGCGATGCCAGCGATGCGCAGATAGGGGGCTTGCTCGTCGCGTTGCGTATGAAAGGCGAGAGCACCGAGGAGATAGCGGGAGCGGCGCAGGTGATGCGAGAGCTGGCTACTCCGGTGCAGGTCAGCGATCCGCACCTGGTCGATCTGGTGGGTACCGGCGGCGATGGGGCCAATCTGTTCAACGTATCAACAGGGTCCTGTTTTGTCGCTGCCGCGGCCGGCGCGAAGGTGGCCAAACACGGCAACCGCGGTGTATCGAGCACCAGTGGCAGCTCCGATGTATTGGAAAACCTTGGTATGCCGCTTGATCTTTCGCCTGAACAGGTTGCCCGCGCTATTAATGAGGTGGGCGTCGGCTTTATGTTTGCCCCTTCACACCACAGTGCGATGCGCTATGCCATTGGTCCCCGGCGCGAACTCGGTATGCGCACGGTCTTCAATATTTTGGGCCCGCTTACCAACCCTGCGGGGGTAAAGCGGCAGGTTATCGGTGTGTTCTCCGCAGACTTGTGCCTGCCCCTGGTGGAGGTATTGAAAATGCTCGGTGCCGAGCATGCGATGGTGGTGCATTCCGATGACGGGCTGGACGAGATATCCATTGCGGCGGCCACGCATGTCACAGAACTACGCGATGGCAGCATTGAAAGTTACCAGATTTCCCCGGAGGATTTTTCCCTCGAACCACAGGACCTCCAGGGGCTGTCAGTCGCCAGTGTGGGCGCTTCTGCGGACCTTATTCGCCGGGCGCTTTCTCCGGATGACGACCCCGTTGCTCGCAAGGCCTCAGCCATGCTGGCGTTGAATGCGGGTGCGACTATTTATGTCAGTGGAATTGCTGCCACGCTGGCCGACGGCGTGGCGATGGCGGAGGACGCATTGGCCTCTGGTCTGGCCGGAGAAAAGCTCTCCCAGTTTGTTGATTTCACCCAGATGATGCGCGGTCAGGGGTGAGCAGAGTATGAGTGCGCCAACAATTTTGCGTGAAATATTGTCGCGCAAAGCCGATGAGGTGATGCAGTGTAAATCGCGCCGCACTTTATCGCGCTTGCAGGAAGTCGTGAACGAACAGACAGCGCCACGAGGTTTTTTGCGTGCACTGCAAGTACCTGTTGCAGAGACCAGACCCGCGGTCATCGCTGAAATAAAAAAGGCTTCGCCCAGCAAGGGAGTTATCCGTGAAGATTTTTATCCAGCGGAAATTGCCCGTAGCTACAGTGAGGGCGGTGCAGCTTGCCTCTCGGTGCTGACTGACCGGGATTTCTTTCAGGGAGCAGACGCCTATCTGCAGGAGGCCCGTGCAGCGTGTAACCTGCCGGTATTGCGCAAGGATTTCACCATTGATCCCTACCAAGTGGTAGAGGCCCGGGCGTTGGGTGCTGACGCCGTTTTGCTCATTGTCGCTGCGCTGGAGGACGGACAGATGGCCGAGTTGTATGCCGCCGCATGTGAACTCGGGCTGGATGTGCTGGTAGAAGTGCACAACCGTGCCGAGTTGGACAGGGCGCTGGATCTGCCCCTGTCTATGGTAGGCATCAATAACCGTAACTTACATACGTTTGATACCAGTCTCGATACCACGATTGATTTGCTGCCGCATATACCGAAGGATTGTCTGGTGGTGACGGAAAGCGGCATTCACACGGCGGATGATGTATCGCGAATGCGTTCTGCCGCCGTCTATGCTTTCCTGGTGGGCGAGGCATTTATGCGTGCAGAGGAGCCGGGGGCCAAACTCAGGGCGCTTTTTTCCTAGCACAGGCCGCACAGTCTGGCTGGCTTCGCCGCGCGCCCTAGCGGGTACCGAAGACGACCATGGTTTTACCGGACACTGACACCAAACCATCCTGCTCGAGGTTTTTCAACACGCGGCCCGCCATCTCGCGGGAGCACCCGACGATCTTGCCCAGTTCCTGACGAGTGATCTTGATTTGCATGCCATCCGGATGGGTCATCGCGTCGGGTTCCTTGCAGAGGTCCAGCAGCGTGTGCGCGATGCGCCCGGATACGTCTACGAATGCAAGGTCCGCCAGTTTGCGAGTCGTCTGGCGCAGGCGTGAGCCCAGTTGCCGGGATACCGCATACAATATGTCGGGAAACTGTTCGCGAACCTTGTGAAACTTCTCGTAGCTGATTTCAGCCACCTCGCACTGCGTCTTGGCTACGACCATGGCGCTGCGTTGCGGTGGTACGGCGTCGAACAGGCCCATCTCGCCGACAAAGTCTCCTGGGTTGAGGTAGGCCACAACCAGCATGTGCCCGGGATCCGATTGATCTTCGATCTGCACGGAGACAGAGCCCTCGAGAATCAGCAGGAGTGAGTTGCCTGTTTCCCCTTGTGTCAGAACGGTGCTCTTGGCCTTGAAGTCCCTGCGCTGGCAATGTCGCAGGAAGTTTTCCGCATTGGGCAGGTTCTGGATTATTTGTGGTTTGAGCAAGGTAGAGCCCTCTCAGTATTTGTATTATCTACCAGAGTCTAACGTGCTGGCGGGTCAAGTAAAATGTAACTTGTTGTGCTAACATTTTGCGCCTTTTTGGCTGGAGCGGTTAATAGGAGCAATCAGCGAGTGAAAGCGACAGTTAAATGGTCCGATGGGGCCATGTTCGTCGGTGAGTCAGGCAGCGGGCATACCGTAATCATGGATGGGCCGCCAGATCTGGGTGGCCGTAATCTCGCGGCTCGACCCATGGAGATGTTGTTATTGGGCACCGGTGGCTGCTCTATCTACGACGTGCTGAGTATGTTGAAAAAATCTCGCCAGCAGGTGGTGGATTGTCGTGTAGAAATTGAGGCAGAGCGCGCCGATGCGGTGCCCGCTGTATTTACACGGATTAATCTCCACTTTTTGGTGACCGGCATTAACCTGAAAGAGAGTCACGTCAAGCGAGCGGTAGAATTATCGGCTGAGAAATACTGCTCTGCCTCCATTATGCTGGGCGCAGCCGGAGTAGAAATTACCCATAGCTACGCGTTAATTGAAAGTGATCCTGCCGGCAAGCTGGCAGCGGCCTTGCCCGCGCCAACCGGTTAGACGGAGGCGCGCGACACGGCCCACTGTCGTCAGAAGGGGTGTGAGCGATAAGGTTAAATACGATAGCTGGCGCTTGTCATCACTGTCGCTACCGCACTCATGGCGTCCTTTACCGGCCTGGGGAAATCCCGGCCTCCGGCCTCAAGTGCCTTGTCACCATGGTGCTGTTCGTCTGCCAGCATTTGCTGCAGAATTAATTGCGACTTGCGGTCATCGTCGGGAAGTTGCTGCAAGTGGTCCTTCAGGTGTTTGCAAACGCGCTCTTCGGTTGCTGCGACAAAGCCCAGGCTGACCTCGTCACTGATTGCGCCTGCCAGCGCACCGAGAGCAAATGACAGACCGTACCAGGCGGGATTCAGGTAGCTGGGTTGGCTGCCCAGTTCTTGTAGTCGCTCCTCGCACCAGACGAGATGGTCGACCTCCTCGCGGGCGGCCTGTTGCATGTCGTCCCGTACGTCCGGCAAACGGGCGGTCATTGCCTGCCCCTGATACAGTGCCTGCGCGCAAACTTCCCCTGTGTGGTTCACCCGCATCAGCCCTGCGACGTGACTGCGCTCGGTCTCCGTTAGCACGGTATCCTCGTGATGCAGTGCGGGAGAGGGGCGCTCGGCCTGATTGGCTTGACCGGAAACGGTCCTCAGCACGGCGTCCGCTTCGCTGATAATACGATCCAGCAGGGAAAGGCGACGGTTTGTCATGGCGGTTTCTCTCAATACACAAACTAACTATAGCGTTCTATGGCGCGCCAACCAATGTCCCGGCGCAGGGTGACCCCCTCCCATGAGATGCGGTCGACCGCGAGGTAGCAGCTTTGCTGGGCTGCGGCGATATTTTCACCCAGTGCGGTAACGCACAGAACCCTGCCTCCGTTGGTGACAGCGTGTCCATTCACGCTTCGAGTGCCCGCATGGAATACCTTGACGGTCTCGCTGTCCACGTTATCCAGTCCACTAATGACGGCTCCCCGGTCATAGTCGCCCGGATAGCCGCCAGCCGCCAGAACCACCCCGATGGCGCAGCGATCGTCCCATCGGGCCTGAACCTGGTCGAGTCGACCCTCAAGGGCAGCCTCGCAGAGAGCGACCAGGTCGGATTGCAGGCGCATCATGATGGGCTGGGTCTCGGGGTCGCCAAAGCGGCAATTGTATTCAATGACTTTGGGTTGGCCCTCTCCGTCAATCATCAGGCCCGCGTAAAGGAAACCGGTGTAGTCGTTACCCTCAGCGGCCATGCCCCTGACGGTTGGCATGATGACCTGGTCCATGACACGCTGGTGCACGGTCTTGTCGATGACCGGGGCAGGGGAGTAGGCGCCCATGCCGCCGGTGTTTGGCCCGGTATCACCTTCGCCAATGCGCTTGTGATCCTGGCTGCTCGCCATCGCAAGAACGTTTTTTCCATCTGCCAGAACGATGAAGCTGGCCTCCTCTCCCGCCAGGAATTCCTCGATCACGACGCGACAACCCGCGTCGCCGAACGCGTTGCCGGACAGCATATCGGTCACTGCGGCCTCGGCCTGCTCGAGCGTTTCTGCGACGATCACGCCTTTGCCCGCTGCAAGGCCATCTGCCTTGACGACGATAGGAGCCCCTTGCTCGCGCAGGTAGGTCAGCGCTGGCTCCAATTCTGTAAAATTGGCATAGGCCGCGGTGGGAATGTTGTGCCTGGCCAGAAAATCCTTGGTAAACGCCTTGGAGCCCTCCAGTTGAGCCGCGCCTTTCCCTGGGCCGAAGCAGCGCAATTTTCGCGACTGGAAATAGTCCACAATGCCGTCCACCAGCGGTGCCTCCGGTCCGACAATCGTGAGCCCAACCTCATGCTGCTCGGCAAAGTCGGCAAGCCCTGCAAAATCCATCGTATCGATCGCTACGTTTTCGAGCCCCGCCTCTCGCTTTGTGCCGGCGTTACCCGGTGCCACATAGACGGTGTTTACGTTGCTGGCCTGCGAGGCCTTCCAGGCCAGCGCGTGTTCGCGACCGCCATTACCAATAACCAAAATATTCATCAGCGTTTACTCGTCGTCCGCGGTGGAAGTGGAAGATATCCCGTCGCAACCTGACCTGACCTGACTGGCAGGAGCGTTAATGCGGGGCTGGCGTGTCGCGGTGGTGGCGGTCAGCCCCTTGTTATCGGATGCCGTGATGGGCCGATTACCGCGCCCTAGTGGCGGAAGTGTCGCATGCCCGTGAATACCATGGCCATGCCGTGCTCATCTGCTGCTGCGATGACTTCCTCATCCCTGATCGAGCCTCCGGGTTGAATAACTGCGGCGATGCCTCGCTCGCCGGCACTGTCAATGCCGTCGCGGAACGGGAAAAATGCATCAGAGGCCATTACGGAGCCCGCGACTGCCAATCCGGCGTGCTCGGCCTTGATTGCTGCGATCCGGGCGGAGTTGATGCGGCTCATCTGACCGGCGCCCACGCCTACGGTCTGGCCCTCCCGGGCGTAAACAATAGCATTGGACTTTACGAACTTGGCCACCTTCCAGGCAAACAGGAGGTCCTGCAGTTGCTGGTCTGTGGGTGCGACCTTGCTGACGACTTTTAGATCGGCGGCGGAAATCATTCCGAGGTCCCGATCCTGTACCAGGAGTCCGCCGTTGACGCGTTTGTAATCCAGCGCAGCTCCTGGCTGTGACCACTCGCCGCAGGCCAGCAGTCGCACGTTCTTTTTCTCTGCGACCAGCGCCGCTGCCTCATCACTGACGGTGGGGGCAATAATGACTTCCACGAACTGCCGTTCCACGATGCATGCTGCGGTCACCGCATCCAGCTCCCTGTTGAAGGCGATAATGCCGCCGAAGGCGGATTCGCTGTCGGTAGCGAAAGCCAGCTCATAGGCCTGGTCGATAGTGGAGGCGACTGCCACACCGCAGGGGTTGGCATGTTTGACAATGACGCAAGCGGGATGGTCGAAATTTTTGACACATTCAAGTGCCGCGTCTGTGTCTGCCACGTTGTTATACGACAGCGCTTTGCCCTGTATCTGGGTTGCCGTTGAAATGCCGGTCTCGCGAGGCGAGGACTCGACGTAAAACGCGGCTTGCTGATGGGGGTTTTCGCCGTAGCGCATCTCCTGCACCCGGTGGAACTGGGCGTTGAAGGTGCGCGGAAATTGCGCTGAGCCCCCGGAGACTTTGCCGCCAAAGTAATTGGCAATGGCACCGTCGTAAGACGCGGTGTGCTCATAGGCTTTAATGGCGAGATCGAAGCGCGTGGCCAATGAAGTGCACCCATCGTTATTTTTCATTTCAGCGATGATGTCGGCATAATCGACGCTGTTTACGACAATGTTAACAAAAGCATGATTTTTTGCGGCTGCGCGCACCATGGTCGGACCGCCGATATCGATGTTTTCAACGGCGTCCTCCAGCGTGCATTCAGGGTTGGCTACGGTGGCTGCAAACGGATAGAGATTGACGATTACCATGTCGATCGCGTCAATACCGTGTTCGGCCATCACGGCGTCGTCTTTGCCCCTGCGACCGAGGATGCCCCCATGAATCTTCGGGTGCAGGGTCTTGACTCGACCATCCATCATTTCCGGGAATCCGGTGTGGTCGGCTACTTCGGTAACGTGCAGGCCAGCATCCTGCAGCAGCCTGTAAGTGCCCCCGGTGGACAGGATTTCCACGCCCATGTCCTGCAGGGACCGGGCGAAATCGGCGATGCCTGATTTATCGGAGACGCTGATCAGGGCGCGCCTGACCTTGACGAGATTCTGTTCGCTCATGAGGGTACCGGCTATTAATCGCGGGAGGAAATGAGGTGGTATTGCTTGAGCTTCTTACGCAGCGTGCCACGGTTCAGGCCTAGCATCAGAGAGGCTTTGGTCTGGTTGTTGCGTGTGTAGCTCATAATTTCTTCCAGCAGCGGTGCCTCGACCTCTGCCAGCACCATCTGATAGACGTCGGTAGACAGTTGTCCGTCGAGCTCGTCCAGGTACGAAGCGACCGCGGTTCTAACAGCGTCCTTGAGATTATTGGTTTGCATGGCGGCCTGTGTGTCGTCAGCGGCGGCTGCAAGCGTGTCTTCCTTGGGGGGGTGGAGGGGTTCTACCCGTGTCATGCTGCAAGTTCCTTTTTGTGTTGAAATCCGATGTGCCGGTCTATGTAGTGTAGCTGTTCTTTGGGATGTGCAAGTTGATTGAATAGTCTGCGTTGTGTTTTCGGGTAGCCGTGCGCGTCCAGAAACCACCCAACGTGTTTTCGCGCGGTGCGCACGCCCAGATACTCGCCATAAAAAAGATGTAACTCGGAAACATGCCGGCGAATGATTGCCAGCTTGCTCTCAGGCGAGAGGTCTGCCGGGGTGACGCCGGTTTCGAGATAGGTGGCGATTTGTCCGCATAGCCAGGGCCTGCCCTGAGCGGCTCTGCCAATCATTACGCCTGCGGCGCCGGTATAGTCCAGAACGGCGGCTGCCTGTTGTGCGCTATCGATATTGCCATTGGCGTAAACAGGGATGTCCACCGCCTCTACCATGCTCGCCAGGGTGTCGTATTCCACAGGGCCGGTGAAGGCGCAGGCCCGGGTCCGGCCATGCACTGCAAGTGCCGCCACGCCCGCGTCCTCCGCCATGCGGGCGATACTGACCCCGTTGCGCCGCTGCGGTGAAACACCGGTGCGCAACTTCAGCGTCACGGGAACCGTGACGGCACCGACAACCGTGCGCAAAATGGACTGGACCAGCGATTCGTCGGCCAACAGGGCGGACCCTGCGGCCTTGCGGCAGACTTTTTTAGCCGGACAGCCCATGTTCAGATCGATGATTTGTGCGCCGCAGGCAACGTTGTAGCGCGCAGCTTCTGCCAGCAACTGTGGATCACTGCCCGCAATTTGCACGGAGCGCGGCTCAATTTCCGGATCGTGCCGACTGCGCCACCGAGTTTTTCTCGAATCCCTCAAGCGCGGGTTAGCGCTGATCATTTCCGAGACCACAAGGCCCGCGCCGAATTCGGAACACAGACGACGAAACGGCAAATCAGTCACACCCGCCATGGGAGCGAGGGCGACTCGGTTGGGCAATGTGTAAGGGCCGATTTGCAACATGAGTGGCGTTTAAAAATCGTATCGAAAAACAGCCGGCTATAATACTCGCTCACTGTCGCGCGTGGAAGAAATTCAGCTCAAAAAAACAGCACTATTTTTTGTCTGGCTCAGTCGGCGGACGGGCGTTTTCCGCGCAGGCATACCCAGTCGTCCTGCTGGTCAACCACCGAGAGCTGAACGACGGGTGTGTAATGTGCGCGAAGAGTTTCAGACTGGCTGCTAAGCAGGCCGGCTATGAGAAGGTCTCCACCGGGTTTCAGGAATGAAATCAGGGTATCGGAGAGGTCGACCAGCGGACCGGACAGAATATTGGCGACGACCAGGTCAGCTTGCTGGCCCCAGTCCGCCATTGCGACCCGTTGCGGCAGTGCGACCTTGAATTGTGCCTGCTGCACCCCATTGCGCCGGCTGTTCTCCGCACTGGCGGTGAGTGCTTGGGGGTCGTTGTCCACGCCCAGTGCGCGGGCGGCGCCCAGTTTAAGGGCGGCAACCGCGAGGATGCCGGAGCCGCAGCCATAGTCGACTACTGTCTGGCCTCGCAGGGGCATGCCATCCAGTTGGCGCAGACACATGGCGGTGGTTGGATGGGTGCCCGTGCCAAAGGCAAGGCCAGGATCCAGCAGCAGGTTGACCGCTCCGGCGTGCGGGGGCTCCAGCCAGCTGGGGCAGACCCAGAGCTGCTCTCCGAAACGCATGGGTTGGAAATGTTGCATCCATTCCCGCGCCCAGTCTTTGTCTTCAAGAATCTCGACGCGATGATTTTCGAGCACTTGGGCAGGCAATTGCGCGAGGACCGCATGCATGTCGGAGTCAGCGGGGTACAGACCCGTCAGGCGCGTCTGGTTCCACAGGGGCGTTTCACCTACGCCCGGTTCCAGCAGGGGCTGGTCTGCATTGTCTTCCAGTGTGACAGCGACGGCACCGCAAGCCAGCAGCTGATCCTCCAGAGTGGCAACCGAATCGCGCTGTGTATACAGGCGCAGTTGTAGCCAGGTCATGGGTGGCTCAGTGTCAGCAGACGTAGTGGGCGCCTTGCGCTAAGTGGGCTCAACGGCGAAACACGCCTAGCCTTCCAGAAGTTTTTCGAGATAGTGAATGCTAACGCCACCCGCTTTGAACGCGTCGTCTCGCACCAGGTCCCGGTGCAGGGCGGTATTGGTGCGGATACCCTCAACTACTAACTCGTCGAGGGCCTGCCGCATCCGGGCAAGGGCGGTCTCGCGGTCGTCTCCGTAGCTGATCACCTTGGCGATCAGTGAATCGTAATAGGGGGGTACGGTATAGCCATCGTACAGGTGCGAGTCTACCCTTACGCCGAGCCCGCCGGGTGCGTGGAACGTGGTGACCGTGCCGGGACTGGGCATGAACGTGGTCGGATCTTCGGCGTTGATGCGGCACTCGAAGGCGTGCCCGCTAAACTTGATATCCTGCTGTGTCACGGACAGGGCGCGGCCACTGGCGATGCGCAGTTGCTCGCGCACAATGTCGAAATTGGTGACCATCTCCGTGACCGGGTGCTCTACCTGCACCCGCGTGTTCATTTCAATAAAGTAAAAACCACCATCCTCGTAAAGGAACTCGAAAGTGCCTGCGCCCCGGTAACCAATTTCCAGGCAGGCATTGATGCAGGATTCAGCAACTTGCTGCCTCAGGTCCGACGGAATATCGGGTGCTGGCGCTTCCTCCAGTACCTTTTGGTGGCGGCGCTGCAGTGAGCAGTCCCGGTCACCCAGGTGAATTGCATTACCCTGGCCGTCTGCCAGAACTTGTACTTCGACATGTCGGGGGTGTTGCAGGAATTTTTCCAGGTAGACCACACTCGAGCCAAATGCCGCTGCAGCCTCTGACTGGGTGACCTGCACGGCGCCCGGCAGTGATTCTTCGTCGTGCACGACGCGCATGCCGCGACCGCCGCCACCGGCGGCGGCTTTGATAATCACGGGAAACCCGATTCGACGCGCGATCTCCAGCGTTCTGCCGTCATCTTCCGTCAGCGGGCCATCGGAACCCGGCACTGTCGGCACGCCTGCTTTCTTCATCGATTGAATCGCTGAGACCTTGTCGCCCATGAGGCGGATCGTATCGGCTTTGGGGCCAATAAAAATAAAACCACTTTTCTCAACCTGGTCAGCGAAATCAGCATTTTCTGCCAGGAAGCCGTAGCCCGGGTGAATGGCGGTGGCGCGAGTGACTTCCGCCGCACTGATGATGGCCGGTACATTGAGATAGCTCTCTGTTGATGGCGCAGGCCCTATGCATACGGCCTCGTCAGCAAGGAGTACATGCTTCAATTCGCGGTCTGCCTTCGAGTGCACCGCCACTGTAGCGATATCGAGCTCTTTGCAGGCTCTCAGCACACGCAGCGCGATTTCACCTCGGTTGGCGATGAGTACTTTTTCCAGTGTGGGCATGCTTGCGTCCTCTGCTGGGCTGTACTTGCGACTAGGCGATGGTGAACAGGGGTTGGTCGAACTCAACCGGTTCGCCGTTTTCAACCAGGATCGCGGTAATCTTGCCCGACTTGTCGGCCTCGATCTGGTTCATCATCTTCATCGCCTCGACGATGCAAACAACATCTCCCGCTTTTACGGACTGGCCTACCTCGACAAAGGAGGGTGACGTGGGGGACGGTGAGCGGTAGAAAGTGCCGACCATAGGTGATCGCAGATGATGTCCGTCGCTGGCCGCTGCAGGCTCAGCGGATGGCGGCGGGGCAACGGGCGCGGCGACGGGTGCCTGTGGCATTACCGGTGGTGCCTGTAACACCTGCGCCGGCGCGGCGGCCATAGTCAGGGCTTTAGCGCCGTTGCGACTGATGCGCACCGACTCCTCGCCCTCTTTGATCTCGATTTCGTCGATATTGGACTCTTCCAGTAATTCGATCAGTTTTTTTACCTTGCGAATGTCCATAGCTCAGTCTCTTTGGTAGCTGTTAGTGTGAATCCAGTGTGTCGAGTGCGGCCTGCAGTCCAAGGCGATACCCGGCAGCGCCCAATCCGCAGATAACGCCGCTCGCGATGGCAGAAAAATAGGAGTGATGCCGAAACTCCTCTCGCGCATGGGTGTTTGACAGGTGTATCTCGATGAAAGGAATGTCGACGGCGGCCAGCGCATCGCGCAGGGCAACACTGGTATGGGTAAACGCGGCGGGGTTTATCAGGATGAATTTCACTCCTTCTTGTCGGGCTGCCTGCACCCGGTCAACCAGTTCGGCCTCGGCATTACTCTGGAAGTGGAGCAACTGGTGATGGCGCTCGGCGGCTAGCTGCTCCAGCGTGCGGTTGATGTCATCCAGGGTGGTGCTGCCATAGACATCGGGCTCACGCTCGCCGAGGAGATTGAGGTTGGGGCCATGCAGTACAAGAATTGCGGCCATTGTCTGGCTCTCCCGGGGGGCGCGATCTGTGGAGAGTCTGGCGCAAATCGCAGGGGCTGTCTATATTTTTTGGTGTTTTGTGACATTTGGCAGACTATAGCGTCTTTTTTTCAGAAGTTAGCTAGTTTTAGCGTTCGCCAGGTGCGGCGCCTGCGGTGCAAGCGTAAGAGCGACTGAAAATACCGAATTGCAGGGAAAAGCGCGAAAATCAGTCGTAAATTGCGACAATAGGGGAGCTTTTCACCGAAACCTCTTCCAGCGCATCAATTACCATCCGTTTGGTGAGCAGTTGTGGCAGGATCAGGGGCGCGGCAGTAGGGTCTGCAGGGTACATTAGGTACAATGGAATGCCATTTCGCTGATGTTTTTTCAGAAGTTCGGCGATTTTAGGGTCTTCATTCGTCCAATCGGCAATCATGTAGACGACACCGTGCTCGGCAAAGGCCGTCGTTATATCATCGGTGAACAAGACAGTCGTCTCGTTCGCCTTGCAGGTAATGCACCAGTCCGCCGTAACATCGACAAACACCGGTCTGCCAGACTGCCGCAGGGCGGCCACTTCGCTCCCGGACCAGGGCAGGTAGTCGGCGGACAGCGCGGTCGAGCCCGTGTCCGCTCCATCCAGCCCGCGCATCGAAGCCAGCGCAATCGCCCCCGCTAGGCAAGCCAAGGCCAGGCTGCGCCGCCACCAGTTTACGCGCCAGAGCCACAGTCCGAGTGCCAGCAGCAGCGCACCGAGGAGAGCCGCAGCCATGGTGTTGACGCCGGTTTGCCGTCCGGCGACCCACAGAAGCCAAATAGCGGTGGCATACAGGGGGAAAGATAGAAACTGCTTAAGCGTTTCCATCCAGGGGCCGGGCTTGGGCATGATGGCGCGTGCCGCGCCGCTGTAGCTGAATACAAGCAGGGGCGCGGCCATGCCGGCGCCCAGTGCGGCAAAAACGGTTAGTCCGATGAGGGGAGGCTGGCTTACGGCGAAGCCGAGTGCCGTGCCCATGAAGGGCGCGGTGCAAGGGCTTGCGACCACAACGGCCAGCACACCGGTAAAAAAACTACCGCCAAGGCCGCTTTGATCCGCAAGGCCGCTGCCCGTGTTCATAAGGTTGCTGCCCAGTTCAACCATACCGGTTAGCGAGAGGCCCATAGCGATGAACAGGTAGGCCAGGGCGATGACGAATCCAGGGGATTGCAGTTGAAAGCCCCAGCCGATGGCTTGTCCGGCCTGCTGCAGAACGATAAGCAGCGCTGCGACCGCGACAAAACTGCTGATAACGCCCGCGGTGTAGACCCAGCTGTGCAGGTGACGGTCGTGGTCAGTGTTGCGGGCGAAGCTCAGTACCTTGAGCGACAGCACGGGGAAAACGCAGGGCATCAAATTGAGAATAGAGCCGCCCACGAATGCCAGTATCAGCATGTAGGCCAGTGTAGCGCCGGTGCTGGCGGGTGATGTATTGGGTGTGTCACGCGGCTGTGGGGCGTCAGGTCTCGGCGCAGGGATTACCGGCGTTACTGCGCCGGTCTCAAAATTCAGGTCGAAATGGAGCGTGTAGGGCGGATAGCACAGCCCTGCATCCGCGCAGCCCTGGGAAGTCGCGGTCAGAGTAGCGCGCCCGGCATCTCGCGACAGATCCAGTGTCATGTCTACGCCGTGATAATAAATCTGCACTTCACCGAAGAAGTCGTCGGTGTGGGTAATGGCAGCGGGTAGTTGAGCCTCGACACCAATGTCGCCTTGTTCATCCTGCAGTGTGAAGTCGAATCGATGCTGGTACAGGTAATAGTCGGGTGCGATACGCCAGAACAGACGCAATTGGCGCTCGCTGATGACCTCCACCTCAAGTCCATAGGCCTCTGCAACCGGAAGAAACTCGGACGTCGCCGGCCCCTTGAACGGATCCTGGCTGCTGCTGTCGACGGCCTGGGCGAAGCAAACTGTGCTGGCTAGCAGCAAGCCCGCGAGAATCAAACGCATGGTGGCTCCTGTGGGAAAAGGGCACCGCGCGCGGCGCTCAATGGGTATTGTATCAATAGTTGCGATAGTTTCGATAGTTGGCGCAGACCGGTGTCAAATCGTTCATGAGTGGTACAATACGCCGAGATGGTGGGTCGGTCGAAGTGTCCTTGTTGGAGTCGCAAATTGAAACGGATATGGTTAACGGTTCTGGTCGCTGGCCTGTGTATGCCCGCCCTGGGGGCTGAGCCTGCAGCGGGCGTTGTCTTTGAGGATGTATGGATCAGAGCCATGCCGCCTTTCCAGCCTAACTCTGCGGGTTACATGACGATCAGCAATAGCAGGGAGACTGCCATCGGTATAGTCGGCGCCAGCTCCAATGTGTCGAAGAAGACCGAGATACACACGACGCGGCAGGTCGATGGTTTGATGCGTATGGAGCAACTTGACGGTGTGGCTCTGGCGCCGGGCGAGCGGCTCGAACTTGCCCCCGGGGGCACGCACCTGATGCTGCTGGGCCTTGAGTACAGGCCTGTGGCGGGTGATGACATCGAGCTGTGCCTGCACCTCGTGACCGAGGAAACCCTCTGCACCTCCGCGGAGGTGCGCAAGAGCGCAGGCTCATCCGCGGGCGGGCACGAACATCACTGACAGGAACGTTCTATGAATTCAGCTAAAGAGGCCAGCGTTGGCTGGCGAGATACGCTTTCGGGCCTTATGCCGGTTGGCGGCAAAAGTAAATTAGTGGCGCTCGCTCTGGTTCTGTACCTGCTTATCGCCATCATATTGGGTATGTACTGGAGCATCATGCCAGGCCCCGGCGATGTTAGGGCGGAGGCACAGGCTTTGGCTGCCGAGGGTGGTGGCACGGTGGTGACGGGTTCGGTTACCACAGCAGCCCTGATTTCGGTGGTAGAAAAGATGCTGCATAAACCCGGAGGATACATTCGTAACGACCGCTTCCCCCCTGGAGTATGGTTGGACAATATTTCCAATTGGGAGTTCGGCGCCCTGATTCAGGTGCGTGATCTGTCGCGGGCCATGCGTGAGGCGTTCAGCCGCTCCCAGTCACAGTCGAAAGAGGATGTGGATTTGGCCGAGATGGAACCCAAGTTCAACTTCGATTCCACCAGCTGGATACTGCCCTCGTCCGAGTCGGTGTATGAAGACGGGCTGACCTATGCGTATCGTTATTTTGAGCGACTGTCCGATGACAAAGCGCCCGAAGCGCAGTTTTATGCCCGCGCAGATAATCTACGTTATTGGTTGGCCACCGTGGAAACTCGTCTGGGTAGTTTGTCGCAACGTTTGAGCGCCAGTGTCGGAGAGAGACGTATCAACACAGACCTGGCCGGGGATGCGGAGGCCAGCCAGTCGACCCGGACCGCTGCGGAGCAGTATATCCAAACGCCCTGGACCGAGATCGACAATGTGTACTTTGAAGCACGGGGAACCGCCTGGGCACTCATTTATTTTCTCAAGGCAGTGGAAGTGGACTTTGAGGACGTCCTGCGCAAGAAAAATGCACAGGTGAGTTTGCAGCAGATTATTCGTGAACTGGAGGCAACTCAGGAAATGCTGTGGAGTCCCATGGTGCTTAACGGCAGTGGCTTCGGTCCCCTTGCCAACCATTCCCTGGTCATGGCGTCCTATATCAGCCGGGCCAATGCCGCGATCATCGATTTGCGCGATCTGTTGTCTCAGGGCTAGGCGTCTTCAGCGACGATGGTAGCGCAGCCGGGTGCCTGTCTCGAGGGACAGGCGCAATTCTTGCGGGTCGATTTCTTCCGGGAAGTAAGTGCCTGACAGCTTTGCATCCAGCAGGCTGGCACCTTCCAGATCTGTGTCGCGGAAGTCGATACCGCTGAGGTCGGCGTTGCGAAAATAGGAATTGCTGAAATCCAGGCCTGCGGCGTTCATGTTGCGCAGATCGCGTCCGCGATAATCGCCACTTTTCAGTTCGCTGGTATCCAGTTGATCGCGCTGCTCGTTGAAGCTCTTGATGTCCTCATTACGCAGCAACTGGTACAACGGGTCCTGCTTGATGACGGGCTTGTCCATGGGATTACCTGTTTCGTTGCTGTGGGGAGCGACTGCCTGGCATGCTGATGTCACAATGACCTGGCAGCTAAAGGATACAGCTTAAGCTACCGGGAGGGGCAATCCCAGCCCCCGTCATGAAACTAAAGGTGCAGTTTGACTGAGCGGACTTTTGAGGGCTTTCTACTGACGCGCAATTGGCGGGACACCTCGGACGGTGTCGAGCTGGAATTCTGGTTCAGCAGCCCTGACGGCCCTCTGTGCATTATGGTCTCTGGAGAAAACAGTGTCTTTTTCCTCGCCGCGTGTGACTTGCCCCGCGCTCGGGAGGTGCTGGCACGCACGCCGTATGTGGATTTTCGCGCACTCTCTCTCAGAACGTTCGGTATGCAGGCGGTGACAGGTGTGTATTTCCGCCAACATCGCGCTGCGCGGCGCGCTGCTGATGCATTGCGCGAGGCGGGTTTGGAGCCGCTGGAGGCGGATATCAACCCCGCCGAGCGCTACCTGATGGAGCGTTTCGTCGCGGGCTCAGCGTTGATCCGTGGCCGTCCAAGGCGCCGGGGCAGGCACTGGTTACTGCAAGACCCAGCGGTGAAAACGGGCGATTACAGGCCGACACTGCGGGTAGTGTCTTTTGATATTGAAACCGCGATGAAGGGGCATGAGCTCTACTCGATCGCGGTGCATGGCAAAGAAGAGGGCGGAGAGGCTCGCAAAGTATTTATGGTGGGCAAGGGCGCCCGGCAGGACTTTGTCGAGGCATGCGCCACCGCCGATGACGCGCTTCAGTGTTTCCTTGACTGGATAGACGAATTCGATCCCGATGTGCTGATCGGGTGGAATGTGGTGAATTTCGATACCCGCTTCCTGCAGCGTCAGGCGGACCGGTCCGGTCGTCGGTTGCTGTTGGGTCGCGTGCGGCGCGGAGGCTACTGGCGAGAGCTCGATGAAGAGGGTGAGCGCTTTACCGTGAACTTTCCGGGGCGCGTCGTACTCGACGGCATTGAGTTGCTGCGCGCGGCGTTTTATCGCTTCGAGAGCTTCTCCCTCGAAAACGTTGCCCGCGAACTGTTGGGCGAGGGTAAGCTTTTGCAGGGTGGTGGGCGCGGGGAACAGATTGGCCACCTCTTTAGTGAGGACAAGAGTCGACTTGCGGCCTATAACCTCAAGGATTGTGAGTTGGTGTCTGCTATTTTTGAGACTACTGCCCTGATGGATTTCGCGGTAGCACGCAGTGCCATGACTGGCCTCAATCTGGATCGTATGGGCGGCTCGGTGGCGTCGTTTGATAACCTGTATTTAGCTCGCCTGCACAGGGCGGGTTACGTCGCGCCAAACGCAAGCCGCGAGCAGACTGCCAGCCCCGGTGGTTTTGTGCTCGACTCACGGCCGGGCATTTACGACCACGTGCTCGTACTGGATTTCAAGAGTTTGTACCCCAGCATTATCCGTACCTTTTGTATCGACCCCCTCGGTCTGGCGCTTGGACTCTCGGATGAATGTCCTGAAGGGGAGACTGTAGAGGGTTATGTCGGCGGACGATTTGCCCGCCGCGGACACATCCTGCCTGCGGTGATCAAGGCGCTATGGCAGCAGCGTGATCAGGCGAAGTCAGTCGGGGATGAGCCGCTATCTCAGGCGATCAAGATTATTATGAACAGTTTCTATGGCGTGCTGGGCACCCCCGGCTGTCGCTTCTTTGATTCGCGGCTCTCCAGTTCGATCACTCTGCGGGGACATCAGATACTGGGTCGTACCCGGGATTATATTGAATCGCGGGGGCATCGGGTCATATATGGCGATACGGATTCTGTTTTTGTCTGGATTCAGGACGCGACGTCGGACGCCGCTGCTGTCAGCGCTGGTCAATGCCTCGAATCCGACTTGAATGCTTGGTGGCAGGCTCAAGTTCGCGAGGAATTTCAACTCGAAAGTGCGCTGGAAGTACAGTTCGAAACCCACTACAAACGATTCCTGATGCCCACCGTGCGCGGGTCCGACAAGGGCAGCAAAAAACGCTACGCGGGTGTAGTTGAGACCCGAGGGGGTGACCGGCTGATATTCAAGGGACTGGAGACTGTGCGTACAGACTGGACGAGGCTGGCACGGGAGTTTCAGGAAGAGTTATACCGCCGTATTTTTATGCAGCAGGATTACGCTGACTATGTCAAAGCTCTCACGGCCCGGGTGTTGGCGGGTGAGCTTGATGACCAGCTTGTCTACCGCAAACGCCTGCGCCGAAAACTGGCGGACTACGAGCGCAATATTCCTCCTCACGTGCAAGCCGCGCGCCTCTGCGAGGTGCGTGGCATAGCCGTGCCTCAACGTGGTGACTGGGTGGAGTACGTCATGACCACCAGCGGTGCAGAGCCGGCGACGGCACCACTAGCGCCCATCGACTATCAGTACTATGTCGATCGTCAGTTGGCGCCGGTGGCCGATGGTATTCTGGGTTTCGTAGATGCATCGTTTGCCGACCTGACGGACAAGCAATTCGGATTGTTCGGACAACCCGAATGAGACGCTGCGGACATTCTTGTTCACCAATTACTTGACAAAGAATTCCTCTCGCAGGGCCTTGTAATCTCCGGCGGGCAGGCGTGGACCGAAGTTAGCCACAATTTTACCGGCCGCGAGGCTGGCGAAGCGCCCCGCGGTAGGAAAATCTTCGCCGTTGGTGATGGCATAGAGAAAGGCGCCCGCAAACATGTCGCCCGCACCATTGGTGTCCACTGCGTCTACCTTGTTCGACGGTATTTCGGCGAGCTCTTTGCCGTCAAAGGTCAGTGCGCCCTCGGCGCCCCGCGTGATTACGAATGTCTCGGCAACTTCCTTGATTTTCTCTACCGCGACATCGATGTCATCGCTTTGCGCCCAGCCCAGCGCTTCGTCCTCATTACAGAACACAAGGTCCAGTCGACTGCCAATGATCTCCGCAATACCCTCCCGGAAAAATTCCACCATACCCGGATCTGAAAAACTCAGGGCTGTTTTAACACCGGCAGCCTCGGCGATTTCGCGAGCCTTGACGGCGGCTGCCAGGCCGGTCGGAGAGGTTACCAGGTAGCCTTCGATGTAGAGGTATTCGGAATCGGCTATGGCGTCGGAGTCCAGTTGCTCGGTGGACAGTGTTTCACTGATTCCGAGATAGGTATTCATGCTCCGCTCCGCATCCGGTGTAATCAGTACGAGGCATTTACCGGTTACGCCATCGCTGCGCTCACCACTGAAACAGTGGTCGACGCCCGCTGCTTCAAGGTCTGCGATATAAATATCGCCGTCGCTATCATTCGCCACCTTGCAGGACATGAACGTCGGGCCGCCAAATTGTGCTGTCGCAATCATGGAGTTGCCGGCACTGCCGCCACTGGCGTGGCTTGCCTTGACCAGATGCCCTTTCAGATGCCCCAGCAATTCCTGCTGCCGTGCCTGATCAACGAGGGTCATCAAGCCCTTTTCAACACGCATCGTGTTGAGTTCGCCATCGTCTACCTTTATTTCTGTATCTACGAGCGCCGCGCCGATGCCATAGGCTTTATATTTTTTCATTGTTTGGATTTTCCGCTAAAATAAAGTCAACGCCCATTATCCTGATTCGACGCTGTATTAAAAGCATCGAGTGTTCATTCGTACGATTCGATCTCCGCCGGGTTTCTGTTCTATCTGCTAATCAGATGCCAACGTTTCGCGGCAGCTGGTGTACACTCGAGTCCCATGTTTCGTACCAGCCACCTGTTCCTCAAACTCAGCCTGTTCTTCGCGGTAATCGGTGGATTGTTTGTTATTTACCTCGACGCGCGGATCACGGCAACATTCAGCGATAAAATGTGGGATTTGCCCGCCAGGGTCTATGCCAGGCCGCTTGAGCTTTTTGAGGGTGCGCCTGTAAAGGCGGATGATTTTGCCTATGAGTTGCGCGTACTGGGCTATCGTGCCGTCAATTCACCCCGTAATCCCGGCGAGTTTTCCCGTTACCGCGACCGATTTGACCTGTACACACGTGGTTTTGACTTTCCAGGTGAGCGAGAGGCGTCGCGTCGCGTTCTGATTGAATTCGCTGATCGAAGAGTCCAGCGTCTCTCGGCGGCAGGCAGTGGAGTGGATCTGATGCGCCTCGACCCGGTGCACATTGGCGGTATTTACCCGCAGCACGGTGAAGACAGGGCGCTGGTCCGGCTGAACGAGGTGCCCGAGACGCTCACGCTCGGTCTGATGGCAGTTGAAGATCGCGACTTCTATCAGCACTGGGGCTTTTCGATCACCGGAATAGCACGAGCGGCCTGGAGTAATCTGCGTTCAGGGCGTGTTGTGGCCGGTGGCAGCACCATCTCTCAGCAACTGGTGAAGAACTACTACCTGACCTCTGAGCGCACCATTGTGCGCAAGCTGGTAGAGGTCGTAATGGCGGTGTTGCTTGAGCTGCACTACGACAAGGATCAGATACTCGAAAGCTACATCAACGAGATTTACCTCGGGCAGGAAGGGCGTCGCTCGGTGCATGGTTTTGAACTCGCGTCGCAACACTACTTCGATGCGCCCCTGGCCACGCTGGGGCTTGCTCAACAAGCGCTTTTGATTGGGATGATCAAAGGTCCTTCCCTGTATAACCCCGAGCGTAATCCCGAGCGTTCGATTGAGCGTCGTAACGTGGTGCTGGGCGTGATGGCAGAGCAGGGTGTTATCTCCGTCGAGCAGGCGGCTGTGGCGAAAGCCATGCCCCTGGGGCTCAACCGGCAGCACAGTATTCGGGGTTCATTTCCCGCATTTCTGGACCTGGTGCGCCGACAACTGCGCCGCGAGTACCGGGATGAAGATCTGGCCACCCGGGGGCTCAGTATCTTTACCAGTTTTGATCCTGTACTGCAGCGGCAACTAGAGCGCAGCACTATCGCGGTGATGGATCAGCTGGACAGCAGCGGCGAATTACAGAGCGCCGCTGTGGTGACCCGTTTTGATACAGGCGAAGTGGCGGCATTGCTTGGCGGGAGGCGGGCAAAGTTTGCGGGCTTTAATCGGGCGCTGGATGCCAGGCGTCCGGCCGGTTCGCTACTTAAACCAGCGGTTTATCTGGCGGCGCTGGAGAAACCTGCTCAATACTCACTGGCCACTGAGTTGTCCGACACGCCCCTGACGGTCAAGACGCCCGGATCGACACCGTGGCAACCACAAAATTTTGACCGTCGATCACACGGGTCGGTGACACTTTACGAGGCGCTGGCCAAGTCCTATAACCTCGCCAGCGCAAGGTTGGGTATGACATTGGGACTGGCAGACGTAACGGACATGTTGGCGCGTTTGGGGGTTGAAAAGGGTGTGCCGGCGGTTCCTGCCCTGCTGCTGGGCGCGGGTGAGTATGCGCCTATCGATATGGCGGTTATGTACCAGTCTATTGCGGCAGGCGGTTTTCGTATGCCCTTGCGCAGCATCCGGGATATCGTTGACGCCAATGGCGAGCCCCTGCGACGCTATCCGCTGGAATATGATCGCACCGCGAGTCTGCAGTCCGTGCACCTGCTGCACTATGCATTGAGGGCCGTTATGCGTGAGGGGACCGGGCAAGGCGCTTATCGCTATCTTGGGGAAGGGTTTGACGTTGCCGGCAAGACGGGCACTACCAACGAGGGTCGGGACTCCTGGTTCGCGGGATTCTCGGGTGATTTACTCGCCGTGATTTGGATCGGTCGTGACGACAACGGGAGTACCCGGCTCACTGGCAGCAGTGGTGCATTAAAAGTCTGGGCGCATTTCATGTCGCGCTCCAGTCGCCAGCCTCTGGCCTATCGCATGCCAGACGGTGTTGAGCCCCATTGGGTTGATGAGCGCAATGGCTTTTTGACCGGCAAGGGTTGCCCCCGTGCCAGACTGCTGCCCTTCATTAAGGGCTCGGAGCCTGACTCGCGCACTGATTGCGCCGGTGCACAAAAGAATAATGGCATTCGAGACTGGTTTGATACCTTGTTTGGGGGAAAAGATTGATGACGTTTATACGTGCGATCACGGGCTCGCTGATCCTCGTTTACGCTGTGGTGTTGGCTGGTTGTTCCAGTCTTACCAAGCCAACTGATTCTGTGCCCGTGAAGACGCCAGCGGGTGAGGGTGTCCCCGCCCCAATGCCGGAGGCGCACAGGTCAGGGTCGCCCTCGGCCAGCGCTGCATGGAAACCCCTGCTGGAGAAGGCGCAGTACGCAACGCGTCGGGGCGACTACGAACAGGCCTTTGCCTACCTGGAGCGCGCGCAGCGCATTGACCCGGACAGCGCGGAGGTCTACCTCGGCATGGCACAAGCGCATCGTGCACGCGGTGACAGTGCGCGAGCAAGCGCGACCGCAGAACGCGGGTTGTTGTATTGCACAAGCAATCGGTTGTGCGACGCACTGCGTGGGTTCGTGCAGTAGCGGGTAGTCAGCTTTCCACTGACCAGCCGCCACCCAGCGCGGCATACAGTCTCACAATCGCGGTGTAATACCGTTGCAGGCTCTGCGATTTATCAAGCTCCGCGTTAAACAGGGTGCGTTCCGTATCCAGAACCTCGAGATAGTCTACAACGCCACCGTTATAGCGTGCCCGGGAGAGTTTGGCCGCCTGGGTCGCAGAATGAGCCCGGCGGGATTGTGCGGCGTGCTCGTCGCGATAGGTGCGCACCGCGACGAGGGAGTCCTCCACCTCGCGGAAAGACTCCTGCAGGGTTGCCTCATAAATCAGTAACGCCTGCTCCGCTCGCTGTCGGGCCGCCTCAGCCTGGGCCTTCAGCAGCCCCGAATTAAAGATCGGCGCGAGGATATTGGCGCCGATATTCCAGGTTTCCGCATCGCCGGAGTTGAGGTCTGAAAGGTCAGTACTCTCTGCGCCAAATCGACCGGTGAGGGAAATGCTGGGGTAGCGCAGCGCTTCTGCCACACCCACCCGGGCTGTCGCGGCTTCCAGTTTTGCTTCTGCGCTCACTACGTCTGGGCGTCTCTGCAGCAGCGCCGAGGGTAGACCCGCGGGGATTACGGGGGGGAAAATCTGGCTATCGAGGGCTGCGCCGCGGGTGACGGCACCCGGATTCCGCCCCAGCAGGATACGCAGCGTGTTTTGTGTCTGTATGACCTGTCTCTCGAATGAGGCGATAGCGGCCTCAGCAACGAAGACCTCAATTTGCGCTTGATGTACATCGAGTTCAGAGACAGTGCCTTGCTCGAAGCGAGCCCGGATGATGCCCAGGCTTTGCAGCCGGGTTTGCATTGTGTTCTCGGATACCGCCAGGCGCGCATCCAGATCGCGCAGCAGCAGGTAATTGCTCGCTACATCGCTCACCAGGGTGATCGTAATATTGCGGTAGGCAGATTCCGTTGCCAGAAGGTCGGCGCGTGATGCCTCGGTCGCCCTTTGAAACTCACCCCACAGGTCGATCTGGTAGCTCAGGTCGCCGGATATCAGAAAGCGGTCGTTGGAGCGCGCGCCGGGCACCAGTTCACGACTGAGTCGATCACGTCCTAGCAGGCCCGACATATTCAAAAAGGGGAACTGATTGGCCCTGACTGCAATAACGTTCAAGCGCGCCTCTTCAATGCGCGACAAAGCTACTCCCAGGTCCTTGTTTTCCTCGAGTGCCGAGCTAATGAGCAGCTGCAACTGTTCGTCCTGAAACAAATTCCACCATTCCATGTTGGCAATAGATTCCCCTGAAGGATCCTCTGGTCCAAAGGTCTCGGGAACGTCGAGTTCGGGTCGCTCGTAATCCGGTGTAAGGGTACACCCACCCGACAGGGTTGCCAGTAGCAGGAATGCAGGGAGCCTCCACATATTAGCCACTCTCCGCTGCGTCGTGCGCAGGTTTAGGTCGCGCAATGTAGCGTTCCACGATGACGTAAAGCGCGGGCACCACTAACACGCCGATCAGTGTGGCGACGAGCATGCCACTGAATACTGTCATGCCCATTACCTTGCGAGCTTCCGCGCCGGCGCCGCTGGCGACCAACAGGGGCAGTACGCCCAGGATAAAAGAGAAAGCCGTCATCAGGATTGGGCGGAAACGCAGTCTGGCGGCTGTCATGGCAGCCTCTACAGGGTCTTTGCCTTTTTCCGTTTCCAGCTTGGCAAATTCGACGATCAGGATCGCATTCTTGGCGGCGAGACCAATTAGCATCACCAGCCCGATTTGCGCAAAGACGTTGTTGACGTAGCTTTCGCTGAACAGTCTGGCAATCCATAGGCCACCGATAGCACCGAATACGGCGATCGGTGTTCCCAGTAGCACAGACAGTGGCAGAGACCAGCTCTCATACTGCGCAGCAAGAATAAGGAATACAAACACCAGTGCCATGATGAAGACGACGGAGCCCGAACCTTCCGCCGCTTTTTCCTGGTAAGACATATCTGACCAGCTGTAACCCATGTCGCCAGGGAGTGTTTCGTTCGCGACCTCTTCGAGCGCGGCCAGTGCCTGGGACGAGCTGTAACCCGGTGCTGGTTGTCCGGTTAACTTGGCGGAACGGAACAGGTTGAAGCGATTGGTGAATTCCGGACCCCAGGAGCGCGAGGTTTCAACGAGAGTAGACAGCGGTACGGAGTCACCCTTGTTGTTGCGCACGTAAAACATATTGATGCCATCAATTGAATTCCGGTACTCGGGCTCTGCCTGCACATACACTTTATACAGTCGGCCAAACCGGTTGAAGTCATTAACATAGGCACCGCCCAGGAAGGCGCCCACCGACGTATTGATGTCGCGCAGGGGAACGCCCAGTTTGAGTGCCTTGCCGTCGTCAATATCGAGAAAGATCTGTGGTGAACTCGGGCGGAACAGCGTCTGGATGCCGCTGATCTCCGGGCGCAGGGCCGCGGCCTCGATAAAGCGCTTGGATTGTTCGAACAGGTATTGCGGTGAATTGCCGCCTCGGTCTTGCAGCATGAGTGTGAAGCCCGAGCCCGTGCCGAGTCCGGGAATCGCCGGTGGCCCGAACGCAAAGGCCGCGCCTTCATTGATGTGCATGGCCAGGTCAACATTCAGTCGTCGCACCAGTTCCGTGGCGTGATCCTCGGCATCGGGGCGCTCATCCCAATCTTTTAGCTGGATAAAAGCCATGCCGGCATTGGGTTGCAAGGTGCCTGACATAATACTGTAGCCCGCGATCACAGTGGAGTTCTGGATGGCATCGTATTGATCAAGGATGTCCTCTACCTGCTTCATGACAACGCTGGTACGCTGCAGTGAGGCGCTGTCGGGCATGATCACGCCGGCCATGATATAGGCCTGGTCTTCCTCGGGTACGAATCCGCTTGGAACAATTTGGAAGAGCAGGATGACACCGCCAACCAGCGCCAGCAGTAAGCCGCCGGCGCGCCCGACTTTATGCGTAAAGTAACCGGTCAACACCATGAACTTTTCGGTAGCAATCTCGAAGTAGTGATTGAACCATCGGAAAAACCGGTCGAAAACGCTCTTCGCCTCACCGGGCGGTTTTAGTAGTGAAGAGGCCAGTGCCGGGCTCAGTGTCAGTGCGTTAATCGAGGAGATCGCCACGGAAATCGCGATGGTGATGGCGAACTGCTGGTACAAGGCGCCGGTAATGCCGCCCATGGCGGCCACTGGCACGAATACCGCAATCAGCGCCAGCGAGGTGGCCACGATCGGTCCAGAGACTTCACGCATCGCCTCGACGGTGGCTTCTCTGGCCTCCATCCCTTTATCCATTTTTGCTGCCACTGCTTCCACCACTACAATCGCATCGTCTACGACGATACCGATCGCCAGCACAAGGCCAAGCAGTGACAGGGTGTTGATGGAAAAACCCAGCAGCGGAAAAACGGCGAAAGCGCCGATCAGTGAAACCGGAACGGTAAGAGTGGGTATGAGCGTGGAGCGCGCGTTCTGCAGGAAAATATAGACTACCAGGATGACCAGGGAGACCGCCTGAAACAAGGTGATGACGATTTCTCGAATGCCAGCGATAATGGGCTTTGTGGTGTCCAGTGAAATAACGTACTGCACATCGTCCGGGAAGCGCTCTGAAATACTATCCATGGTGGCGATGACCTTCTCGGCGACATCGAGGCCATTGGCGTCTGGTAACTGAAAGACCTGCACCAGTGATGAGGCCTGTCCGTCGAGGCGCACGTTGTACAGGTAGTTTTGTGATCCCAGCTCAATTCTCGCAATGTCCCTCAGTAGTACCTGAGAGCCGTCGGGGTTCGCGCGAACCACGACCGCACCAAATTCTTCGGGCGTTTCAAAGCGACCGCCAGTATCTACGGTATAAGTGAATTCGGTGCCCGGCGGTGCGGGTTCGCCACCGATCTGCCCCGCAGGTACCAGTACATTCTGGTTCTGGATAGACTGAGTGATGTCGGAAACGGTCAGACCGAGCTTAGCCAGTTCGTCCGGACGTATCCAGATGCGCATGGCGTATTCCGAGATGCTGCCACCAAGGACTTCGGCCAGCCCAACCCCCCGAATTCTTGCAATTTCATCAACGATGTTAATGGCGGCATAGTTGGAGAGAAAGCTTTCGTCATAGGTTCCATTGGGGGATATGAGAGAAACCAGCAGCAGTGGGAATGACAGCCTCTTCTTCACAGTAACGCCCAGTCGCTTGACCTCCTCAGGCAATGTCGCCTGAGCCTCTGACACGCGATTTTGCGTGAGCACATTGGCCATATCGAGATCTGTTCCTACCTCGAAAGACACGTTCAGACTCATGCGGCCGTCACTGGAGTTAGTGGAGTCCATATAAATCATGTTCTCCACCCCATTAACTTTTTGCTCGATGGGCGTGGCGACTGACTGCTCGACATTGATGGCGTTGGCGCCGGTGTAGGTGGCCGATACATTGACCATCGGGGGTGTGATCTCGGGATACTGTGCAACCGGCAGTCGACCGAGGGCGACAAGGCCAACGATCACTATGATGATGGCAATGACCATGGCCACGATAGGGCGTCGAACGAAGAACTCAGCCACGGGCTATGCTCCCGGCTTATCGATGGCCCCAGGTGTTTCCGGGAATTCCACTACCCTGGGCTTGACCACCAGGCCATCTCCAAGTCTCAACAGGCCCTCGATAGCAACCTCTTCCCCCGCCTGAAGCCCGGAGTTGATGACGGTTAGCTGCCCGACCTGTGGCCCCGGTTCGACCGCACGCAGTGTCACCGTGCCATCGGCGTTTACGACAAACACGCGGAAGTTTCCCTGCAACTCCGACAGTGCCCGCTGCGGTATAAGCAGAGCGTTTTTTCGGTCATCGATAACAATGCGTACACGGGCAAACTGGCCGGCGATGACAATCGAGTCTGGATTGGGAAAATCAGCTTCCAGTTTAAACGTGCCTGTTTGTGGGTTGATAGAGGCATCGGAGGCAATCACCCTTCCGAACTGCTCGTGTACGCTGCCATCGGCGAGGATCATGGTCACGTCGGGGCGTTCGGACTCGTCACGCTGGTCTTTACCCATACGCCGCTCCTTCGCCAGCGAGCGACTGAGTCGCAAGAAATCGCGCTCGTTGATGGAGAAGCGCACACGTATGGGGTCGGTGAGAGAAACGTAATTCAAAATGAAGGTATCGGGGTTGGACCCCACGACTTCACCGACCTCTGCCTCGGATATTCCGATGATGCCGTCTATAGGCGATTGAATGCGGGTATAGCCAAGCTCAATATTGGCCAGGTCCAGCTGCGCCTCTGCCGCTTTGACAGAACCTTCAGCGGCGTCTCGCTGTGCAACGGCACCGTCGAGATCCTGCTGGCTGACGGCATTCATTTTTGCGAGAGGTTCAATGCGGTCGAGGTCTGCCTTGGCCTTGGCTAATTTAGTACGCGCCTCTGCAAGACGCCCCTCCGCCTCAAACACTTTGGCCTTGAACGGAAGAGGGTCGATCGTATAGAGCAGTTGTCCCTGAGTGACTTCACCACCCTCTCTGAAGTTGCGGCTCTCCAGAAAGCCCTCGACGCGCGCGCGAATCGGGATATCGGTAGATCCGCGGGTCTGTCCGACAAAATCCTGTGTGATAGGTGTATCGCGCTCTACAACTTTGACGACCGCGATCTCCGGTACGGGCGCCTTCAGAGTGTCTGAGTCGCCGCAGGCCGTCAGCAAAACCGTCAGGACTGCCAGCCAGTTGCCCGGCTTAGTGTGATGCATCACGGATGGAAATCTCCTAGTCTTAACGCCGCTTTTTAGCTTGTAGCGGATCGCCGCAATATAAAGGTGGAATTTATCACGCCTTTTGTGTCTGCACTAGGCGTACTGTCAATCTAGTGGTGATGAAGTCTAACCTTATTTCGCTCCAGCGCTGTGTTTCCCTTGATTTATCGAAAGGTGTCAGCGGCAAACAAGATCGAAGCCTGAGTCGTGGGGCGAAAATACCAGGTACTGATTAATACAGGCTGGCGTTTCCCCGACGGAATGACTGACAAAAATGATGCTGGTATCGCTGTGTTGTGCAATATGATCAATAGCGCTCAACATAAGCATGCGATGATGGCCGTCCAGGCCGAGCGTAGGTTCGTCCAGCAACAGGATGAGCGGTGATTTCACCATGGCCCGGGCGAGCAGCACCATGCGCTGCAAGCCGAACGACAAGGTATCGAAACCCTGGCCTGAAAAATGCTCCAACCCGAGTGCTCGCAGCCACTCCATTGCCAGCTTGCGCTGCTTGTCTCCCCACTCATCGTATAGGCCTACGGTATCAAAAAAGCCAGAGACAACCACCTCCACCACTCGCATTGTCCTGGCGAAGTTCAGCTGTAATTGAGTGTCAATCTGCCCGAATTTCTGCTTTATTTCCCAGACGCTTTCGCCGCTGCCGCGCCTCCTGCCGAACAGGGTAATATCCTGACCATAGGCCTTGTGGTTGGCGCCGGTTATCAAGCTTAACAAGGTGGTTTTTCCGCAGCCGTTGGGCCCAGCTATGCAGCAATGGTTGTCCCGTGCCATTGTCCAGTTAATTCGGTCCAGAACAGTGAGGTTGCCATAGCGTACAGTGACATCCCTCAATTCGAGCAGCGGCGCATTGTCAGGGATGGAATACGCACGCGGCGCGGGACTTGGCAAATCCTCGAATGACCCCGCAGGTGGAGACATCAGCGCTCTAACTGGACCGCTCTCGACCACCTCCTGGCGTGGTCCCTGTGCGAAGACTTTCCCCTGGTCCAGCACCAGGACATGGGAGGCCCCCTCTGGAATATCATCAAGCTGGCGACACAGAACCAGCAGGTGCATACTCGAGTGCAATAGCTCATCCATGACGAGGCGCATCTCGGCCTGACTTGTGCGATCCAGTCCATCCAATGGGCTGTCCAGTATCAGCAGGGCCGGGTCATGCAAAATGGCGCTGACCAGCAGCGCCTTGCGCATTTCACCCGTAGAAATGTAGCGTAGCCCTCGGTCGAGGAAGTGTGTCATGCGCAGTCGTTCTGCCCAGGCGTCGAGACGGTTGTCGGAGACTGCTCCTGCGAGTATTAATGCGCGAACCGATGTTCCTGGGTCGTTGGCTGTAGGCCGGAACTCCGAGTCGTCGAGTTTGCGATCCCTGTCGCAGAGGGCCTTGGCCTCCTCAAAGCAAACATAGGCGACGCCCTGTTTTCCCAGAGCAGCGGCGCGGAGCACCGAGCCAGAAAAATGCGCCTCCATGTCGCATATGATCCGCGCCAGGCTGGTCTTGCCGGCGCCGTTAGGCCCCAGCAGGGTCCACTGCTGGCCTTTTTGAAGAGTCCAGTTGACCCTCGTGAGGGCGGGTTGGGCACGGTATACGAGGCTTACATCCTCTAACGTGAGGAGGTCGCCATGCCCCAGATTTTTACTCGTCATTATTTCCACGCTCAAAATGCATGTGTTAGGTTGTCATCCGTTCGGTCTGTAGATCACGGTGTAGTGATGTCTTATGTCCGGCAAACAAGAGAAGCCAGGTCCTCCAGAACTGTAGAAGAGCTCCCATTGTCGGTATCTCCCTTGCAATTAATCGAAACACGGCTCGGTCGTCATCGTCCGGGAAAAAAGTGGCTGCGGCAATTTATGAAGCGCTCCGCGGTGGCCATGATACTGCAAGTTCACGATGATGAACCTCATATTCTGATGATCAAGCGAGCGGAGCGGGAGGGTGATCCCTGGTCAGGGCACATGGCCTTCCCCGGTGGGCGAATGGATGCAGTGGACCGCAACGGATTCGCTGTCGCAGTGCGAGAAACAGGCGAAGAGATTGGTCTGCATCTCGGCGAGAGTGACCGGTGCATTGGTCGCCTGTCGGAGCTCAATGCGAGACCGCACAGAGGGGCCCTTGGGATGGCGGTAAGCCCGTTTGTATTTCGGTTGGAGCGCGAGGCCGCTTTGTCGCTCAATCACGAGGTGGACGAGGTGATCTGGGTGCCATTCACATTTTTGATGAACGAAAACAACCTGGAGGAAATGCTCTGGCAATATAGGGGCGCTGACATCCCCGTCCCCTGTTATAACTACCAAGGGCGATGTATCTGGGGGTTATCTCTTATGATGCTGGGAGAGCTGCTTGATATTGCAGGAAACAGACGACTCGATCGCTCGCGCTGGCGGGTGCGCTTGAGACGATAAGCGGATTAGAGACGTGTAGTGGGTGCCCGGGCGGGTGTCGGTACGTCGGATGGCTCGAGGCTGGACAGTGCAATAGGAATGCCCCGTTTTTTTGCCAGGTACATTGCCCGGTCTGCTTTTTCTTCCAGTTCCTGTTTTTGTCGTCCGTCCAGCGGGAATATCGATACGCCGATGCTGACGCTGAACGTCAATACTTGCTGCCGTACATGCAAGGGCTGCTCAATCGCATGGGATACTTTGTGCGCGATGCGGGTAATTTCCTCGGTGGACTGCAAGTCTTCCAGTACGACGACGAATTCGTCCCCACCGAGGCGGGCGACAAGATCTGTTTCTCGCAGGCTGCCTTGCAGGCGCTGCGCCACTGTGACCAGCAATTTGTCGCCCGCTCCGTGGCCGTGAGAGTCATTGATTTTTTTAAAGCCATTGAGATCAAGTAGCATGATGCCGACCAGGTTGTTGTTGTCTACCGCGCGGTGTAAGGCATAACCCACACGTTCGTCGTAGAAACGGCGGTTGGGCAAGCGGGTCAATTGGTCATGTGATGACAGGTGTTCCAACTCGGCATTGGTCGCCTGCAGGTCCTTGCGCAGCGCCTTGTTCATCTCGGCGTAAATCAGAATGATGCTGACAATGGATAGCGACATGGCAGCGTAGGCCAGCAACATCGCCAGCGAGTAGTTGTGCGCATCGATGATTTGCAGTGGCTGTATACCATGGCGTTCCGCCTGGAACATGCCGATCCAGAAAGCAAGTACCAGACTACTCCAGGCCAAGCAGAGTGGAACGCTCCCGACAATGCCGGCCATGGCGGGGATCAGCAGCAGCATAGGAAAGGTGGGTGAGCTTGTTCCGCCTAAAACCAGGCAGGCGAGGGCAAAAGCGCCACCATAAACCAGCAGCATGATGTTCAGCGCAGCAATGCGGTCGCCACGCAAGCGCAGTAGCATCATGCTCGACAACACGCCGCCTATCGTGGCGATAAAAAGACCATTCGCGGCGATTTTCCCTTGGGCGCTCAGAGGGATAAACAGGGGAACGAGCGCGGTGAAAAGAAGAACCAGTAACAGCAGGAAGGCGCTGGTCATGACCAGAATGCGCTGCCGGTGGTGTTCCTCATCAGCTCCGTCATAGACCGAACGCCCGGTACACAGGTAAAACCACCCGGTGCGCGCCTTACGAAGCTGAACGAGCAATGGAAACATAATCTTATTCTCGTTATGGTTTTCCTGTTGATGTTATAACGCAGCTAGAGGGCGGTTGTCCGAAAATGGTTTGCTGCGGCGTGTGGTATTACTTCTCGTTTTTTATAAACGAGCGCGTATCGAGCATCAATTCCCGCAGCTTTGGGTCGATTGCGCTGGCTCGCTGAAGCGAAGCGCGGCCGAGATCGCCCCGAACATAGTCGGCAACCAGGTCAAGCAAAACCGGCGTCATGGGAGGCTCGTAGTCCCAGCGGGGCCCGTCTACAAGATTGCCCGTGACTCGATCTCCCCGGCTGCGCAACCAGTAGCCGCCGCAACTGGAGAGACTGTAGTCCCCCACGCGACCGTAGCTTACATTGGGTGTGCCAGGGTTGAATCCTCCCGGTATTGCCTCCGTTATGCGGTTCAATGCCATGACCCAGTCGCTTTCCAGTGGGAACAATGTGGGTTCGGGTCGGCAGTAGTCCGCCGTTTTGAGCCACACGCGAATCGTCTCATGGTGCGCCTCGCCGCGCAGTAACCGTGAAATGCGCAGGTCAATTGAGTTACCTGCGGCAGCGACGACGCGGCCGCTGACCACTAAATCTGTAGCGGCCTGCACCTCGCTGAAAGAACCCCGCCACAGGCAATCGCACTCGGCGTGGCTTTGCTGTGCGCACAGCAACAGGATGAAGATTGCGAGTAAAAGACGCACAGCCCGGTTTACTGCAGCGCCCTGGCAGCATCGAGGGCAAAATACGTCAATATTCCATCACAGCCGGCCCGTTTAAAAGACAGTAATGACTCGAGGATGACAGGCTCGCGGGGCAGCCAGCCTTGCTCAAAGGCCGCGACGTGCATGGCGTATTCTCCGCTTACCTGATACGCAAACGTCGGAACCTTCAACTCTTCTTTTACCCGCCTGACAATATCAAGGTAGGGCATGCCGGGTTTGACCATGATCATGTCCGCGCCCTCCGCGAGGTCCAGTGCACACTCGTGCAGCGCCTCATCACTATTGGCGGGGTCCATCTGGTAGCTGAACTTGTTGCCGCCCTTGAGGTTTCCCGCCGAACCAACGGCATCCCGGAACGGACCATAGTAGGCGGACGCATACTTGGCAGAGTACGCCATGATCGATGTAGTGTGGAGGCCTGCGCTTTCCAGCTCCAGTCGAATGGCGCCCACCCGGCCGTCCATCATGTCCGAGGGTGCTACCACGTCTGCACCTGCCGCTGCGTGCGACAGCGCCTGCTTCACGAGTACTTCACTGGTGATGTCATTCATTACATAGCCGTTGTCGTCAATGATGCCGTCCTGTCCATGCGTCGTGAACGGGTCCAGCGCAACGTCGGTGATCAGTCCCAGTTCTGGTACCGCCTCTTTCAGGGCGCGCACCGCGCGTTGTACAAGGCCATCCGGATTGAAAGCCTCGTCTGCACGCAGGCTTTTTTGATCAGAGCCCACCACCGGGAACAGGGCGATCGCGGGTATCCCCATTTGCCTGATTTCCCGGGCCTGGGCGACCAGTAAATCGATGCTCAGACGCTCTATTCCGGGCATCGAACTGATGGCCTCACGCTGACCGCTGCCCTCGAGTATGAAAACCGGGAATATAAAATCGGCCGGGCTGAGCAGGCTCCCGCGGACGAGCTGACGAGAGAACTCGTTTGCGCGCAGTCGCCGCATACGTGTCCGGGGGAACTCGCCGCGTTGTGTCGTGAAAGCCATGGGCTACTCCTCGATCATAGGCTTGCAAAAGCAGTATGTGCTGCTGCCACTGTTTCGGCAATATCTGCATCCGAGTGCGCGGCGGAGAGAAAGCCCGCTTCGTAAGCCGCCGGAGCCAGGTATACACCGTTATTGAGCATGACGTGGAAAAACCGGTTGAAGGCCTCCGTATCGCATGCCATAACCTGTTCGTAGTTTGTCACAGACTCGGCATCGGTGAAGAAGCCGCCGAACATGGTGCCGGCGTGGTTAGTGGTGAAGGGCACACCTGCGCTGTCTGCTGCACTCTGCAGGCCTTCGGTGAGTTCACTGGTGCGCTTGAAAACAGGCTCGTAGAAGCCCTCTTGCGAAATAATATCCAGCGTTGCGAGCCCTGCAGTCATTGCGATGGGATTGCCTGACAAGGTACCTGCCTGGTAGACAGGGCCCAGCGGTGCAATTTGCTCCATGATGTCGCGTTTACCCCCGAACGCCCCCACGGGCATGCCGCCGCCGATCACCTTCCCAAGCGTGGTGAGGTCCGGTTCTATGCCGTAAAAACCCTGTGCCCCATGAAGTCCAAAGCGGAAGCCTGTCATGACCTCGTCCAGTATTAGCAGCGCACCGCCCCGGGTGCACTCCTCGCGCAGAGCCTCAAGGAATCCCGGAGCAGGCGGGATGCAGTTCATATTACCCGTGACGGGCTCCACGATGACACAGGCGATCTCGTCGCCGTGTTCGGCGAACGCCTGGCGCACACCTTCGATATCGTTATAGGTGAGTGTCATGGTGTGATCAGCCAGCGCTGCGGGGACGCCGGGGGAGCTTGGCACACCCAGTGTCAGTGCGCCGGAGCCCGCTTTGACAAGCAGGGAGTCAGAGTGCCCGTGATAGCAACCCTCAAACTTTACGATGGTATCGCGTGCGGTATAACCACGTGCGAGGCGGATTGCGCTCATGGTGGCTTCTGTACCGGAGTTGACCATACGCACCAGATCCATACCCGGAAGCGCATTACAAATTCGCTCCGCCAGCTCTATCTCCAGTTCCGTGGGCGCGCCGAAGCTGAGGCCCTTTTCGCATTGGCGTTGCACTGCCTCGCGCACGGTGGGGTGATTGTGTCCCATGAGCATTGGACCCCAGGACAAAACATAATCGGTATAGCGTTTGCCTTCGCAGTCGTAGATATAAGCGCCTTCACTGCGTTCGATGAAAACAGGTGTACCCCCGACCGCCTTGAATGCGCGCACTGGAGAATTTACCCCGCCGGGGATGGACACCATGGCCCGTTCAAATAATTGTTTTGATGATTTCATTGAAGTCTGGTCCTGATTGTAGATTTTAGCCAGGGGTTGCTGATCAGTATGAGGATCGAATTATCAGTGCTCTCACGTTCAATATCCAGTCGTCTAGAAGGGCTTGAGTACAACCAGTATCACTATGGCGAAGAGAAACAAAACCGGTATCTCGTTAAAAAAGCGGAAAAAAATGTGACCGTGGGGCAGGCGATTTTCGACTGCAGCCCTCACATAGCGGCCGCACAGTATATGGTAAAAAACCAGAAAGGCGACGCCTGCGAGCTTCAGATACATCCACGCGGAGCTGAGGTAGTACTCGTAATTATGTGCGATCAGCACTAGTCCGAGCGCGAGCGTGATGTACATGAATGGCGTGACAAATCGATACAGTCGACGTGCCATGACCGCCAATTGCTCTCGAACTGTCTCACTATCGCTGGCAGCGTGATAGACCAGTATACGCGGCAGATAGAATAGTCCTGCGAACCAGCAAACTACGAAGATGATATGGAAGGCTTTCAACCACAACATACTAAGTCCTCAAAAGTCGGTACATACCATTATCAGAGCATGCTGCCGAGCGTGTATTTTTCGATATCTTCGCGCGTGATTACCCCGTGCAGTAAAGGTTTGCCAGTGTTGTGACTGTATTCGATAATGCAGGCAGCCTCGCTGGTTTCCTCCTGCATTATATCCATGGCCTGACGAAGCGTTGCTTGCAGGGGTATTGACGAGATCGTCCAGCGCCGCAGGCTGGCGTTGGTCAGATCCGTGAGTCCGTCTTCGAATTCAACAGTTTTTAGCCACTGCATCAGGTCAGTGCCGTCCACGAGGTAAAGGTCATCGTCTGCCAAGTGTATCAGGCACCATACCGGGGTAGCATCGATCAGTGTTGCAAGGTCATCCTGGGGGAACGTCGCTGGCACTCGGACGACGCGCGTGTCCATGGTCGTACTGACACTGGTGCGGTGCAACAACTGGTTGAGAGGGTCTTGCGGTGCTCTGCGCTTTAACTGATGCAGTGCCGTCTGGTGTGCAGAGCGCTGCTTGAACAGGCTGCTATTGGTCAGGGTGGCCGTCACAATGGCCAGCATTGCCGCCACGCTGATGCTCAGCGATTGGGTCATTTCGATAATCGCCAGAACCGCCGCGAGGGGTGCATTGAGCACCGCGCCCATCGCTGCGCCCATGCCGATAACGACATACAGGGTTGGATCTGAAACCCACTGCGGGTTCAAGGCCATCCCCGATAAGCTCAGGACGCCGCCGATGCAGGCACCGATTAATAGGTTGGGCCCTATAAGGCCTACGGGCATGCCGACGCCGCAACTGACCGCAGTGGTGAGGAGTTTGCAAAGGGCGATCAGTATCAGGCTCGAAAGGGCCAGCTTCCCATGGAGTGCCAATGAGAGTGTGTCGTTGCCCATGCCGAGAACTTCCGGCACCAGCAGTGCGAGCAAACCGGTGAGCATGCCGGCCATGGAGAAGCGCAGTATGACCGACCGATTTGGAAACTGTGCAGCGACTTTGCTGATGCGGATAAACATCGCTGCGGCCGTGCCACAACAAAGACCAAGGAACACAATGAGCGGAAGCTCCAGCAGTGAATTGAGCTGCAGTGCCGGCAGTTGGAAAAGGGAATCGCCAGGTGACAGCGCGTGGCTGATCGTGGAGGCGGCAACAGCCGCCAGCATCACCGGGATAAAACTGACAACCGTGTATTCGCCCAGGATGACTTCCAGAGTGAACAAGACCCCGGCGAGCGGTGTCTGGAAAGCGGCAGAAATACCTCCCGCAGTACCGCAGGCGATCAACATACGTAAGCTGTTGTTCGGCAGTCGTAGCCACTGCCCCAGCAGACTATTTACGGCGCCACCCAGGTGTACCCCTGGCCCTTCTCTCCCGCCGGACTGACCTGTCGCCAGAGCGAAGGTGCCAGCGATAAACTGTAGACAGGTGTTGCGCCAGGGCAGAATACTGTAGTGGGAATGCATACGGCTCAAGATGTGCACAATACCTGTCTCGCGGTCCCGTGGCTTCAGTGTGGCATAGACACAGCCCAGCAGAACTGCACCACCCACGGGCAGGGCGAAATGCAACCAGCGCGGCAAGCTCTCGAAATCTCCACCCGACGATCCGATCCCCCAGAGGCTGCCCAGCTCGTCAATGGATAACTCAAATGCAAGCACCACCAGACCTGAGGCCAGCCCGCCCAGAATGCCCAGTAAGGAGTAGGCCAGTACTGATTCATAGTTAACCAGTTGTCGCCGGTAATGGGAGAGGAGTAGGCGCAAGGCGGGTTCCAATGGTGCCAAAAAGACAATATTAACAGTTATCTTGCGTGCTAATACTTTTATACTACGCGGCTTTATGCGCCGGCGTTGTTTTTGTGGCATCGAGGCCGGCGCTGGCCAAAAGTAGGTTCAGTCTTGGGTAATAGCGATGCTTAGTGTTGGTATTGTTGGGGGTACCGGGTATACCGGTGTAGAGCTGTTACGTCTGCTGGCGTCTCATGAGGGTGCGGCGGTGACCGTGCTAACGTCCCGTGCTGAGGCGGGCCGCCGGGTGGACGACCTCTTTCCCAATCTGCGCGGGCTGTATGACCTCACTTTCACTGAGCCGGATGCGCGGGCGCTTGCCGCGTGTGACGTGGTGTTCTTCGCCACCCCGCATAACGTGGCCATGAATATGGTGCCGGAGATTCTCGCAACCGGCAGCCGTGTGATTGACTTGTCTGCAGACTATCGGATTCGTGATGCCGATCTCTGGTCCACTTGGTACGGTGCGACGCATGCCAGTCCGGAGCTTCTTGAAGCGGCCGTTTACGGTTTACCGGAATACAACAGAGAAAAAATGGTCACGGCCCAGCTGGTGGCATGCCCAGGATGTTATCCCACGTCTGTGCAGTTAGGTTTCATGCCGCTTCTTGCAAAGGGGCTGATTGATCCTTCTCACTTGATAGCAAGTTCTGCTTCAGGGGTAAGCGGTGCCGGCAGGCAGGCAAAGATCGACAATCTTCTCAGTGAAGCGTCAGACAGCTTTAAGGCTTACAGTGTCAAGGGACACCGGCACCTGCCGGAAATAGAGCAGGGGCTCACGGATATCGCCGGGGAGCGCGCCCAGATAACATTTGTACCCCATCTGCTGCCTATCGTTCGTGGTATCCAGTCCACTCTGTTCGGGCGACTGCGGGACAGGGGGGCGGATCTCCAAGCCGTGTTCGAGGACTACTATGGCGATGCTCCCTTCGTGGATGTGTTGCCGGCAGGCGTGCTGCCCCAAACCCGCACCGTCAAGGGAGCGAATCGGTGTCAGCTAGCAGTAGTGGTGCCCCAGGACAGGGATACGGTCGTCGTGCTCAGTGTGATAGACAATCTGGTAAAGGGCGCATCCGGACAGGCTCTGCAGGCGATGAACATCATGTTTGGCCTGGATGAGTCCGCGGGCCTGCGGCAGGTTGGGCTGCTGCCCTGAGGTAATAGAGTAATGGGCAAACCCCGCTCCCGATTAGTGCCGATCCGACAGGCCGGTGCGCTTAATCTCATTGTATTACTACTGCTTTTTGTCGCGGCGACCTTGGCGGGCATTGCGCTTGGACGCTACAGCGCCGAGCGGGGCGTTCGAGTAAGCCCGGCGGCATTGGCCTCTGTTCAGGTCCGCCTGACTGAGACGCGCGACTCTCTGGATGTGGCCCTCGATGAACTCGAGGTGCTGCGTACGCAGCGTGAAGTCGATAAGCAGGCTTTGGAAATGCTGCGTGCGGAAATGGCGGCAGAAAGGGAGCGCACCGCGAAGATCGAGGAAAGTTTGAGTTTCTATCGCAGCCTGATGGGCTCTGACGGCGCCAAGGGGCTGCAGTTGCGCAAGCCAGAATTGGTCCCTGTTGGCGATGGGAGAATTGCATACCGGTTCTTCGTGCAACAGCGGGAGAGAGAGTACGACCTGTTAACTGGCTCGCTCTCTGTGCAGATTCGCGGGCAGCAGGCGGCTGAGCAGGTAGATTACACTCTGGCGCAATTGTCAGAAGATTTTCCCGATGCGTCTGCCGCGCTGCAGTTTCGGTATTTTCAGGCCGTCGAGGGAGAGTTGTTGCTGCCCGCAGGCTTCAAGCCCAGTGAAATCATTGTGTCAGTTAGTATCGATAAGCCTCGTAAGACCGAAGTGAGCGAGGTGTACCCGTGGGCATTGCAGGAGCGATTTATCAATGTGGGGCAGTAAGAAAAACATCGCCGTTGCAGGTGCTACCACGCTTATTTCAAGTGACACGGTGGTCGTGGGCGACCTGCGGTTCAGTGGTAATCTGGACGTCGAGGGTCTGGTCCAGGGAAATATCGTCGCCCATCCCGATAAGGAGGCCCTGCTCAGGATTATCGGCAAAGGACGGGTGGAGGGTGAAATTCGTGTGCCCAGCGTGGTCATCAATGGCGAGGTAAAGGGCAGCGTCTATGCGTCGAAGCAGTTGGACCTGGCCCCCAGGAGTCGCGTGGATGGCAACGTATATTACCATCTGGTCGAAATGGCGGCGGGAGCGGAGGTCAACGGCAGCTTGACGCATATGACGGATAGCGGCGAGGATTGCAGCCCCTCTGAGCACAAGCCTGCGCAGACTGGCGGTGAAAACGACGGGCAGGTCGCTATAGTTGACTGATTTGGTCGGATTTACGATAATACGGTGTCAAAACCGTCAACACGGGCCAACAGGCCGTCGGGAAAATACTGATGTCAGCTGCTGAAACATTCGATCCGTCGGGCATAAACCTGTCTGAACGTGCCGTGCACAAGGTGCAGGAGCTTGTCGCTGAAGAAGAGAACGACGAGCTGAAACTCCGTGTTTTCATTACCGGCGGCGGCTGTTCCGGGTTTCAGTACGGTTTTACGTTCGATGAACTGGTTGCTGATGACGATACCGCGTTGCAAAGCGAGGGTGTCACTTTACTGGTGGATCCGATGAGCCTGCAGTACCTTGTCGGGTCAGTCGTTGATTATACCGAGGGCCTCGAGGGGTCCCGCTTCGTCGTCGAAAATCCCAATGCCACCGCGACCTGTGGTTGCGGTTCATCCTTTTCTATCTAGAGACCTCCATGAGGGCGACTGCGACACGCGCCACTGCATGGCGGTGACGTGCAGTGCAGGTCGCCGTCAAAGCCTGTTAAGACTCTGGCCGTCAATATGGCGCTTGCTCCCATTGCTGAGCCCGCTGCGTAGTTCCGGTGTGAGGCGGTGGCAGAGCGGTGCGCGGTAACGCCATAAACAGTGCCTGCAGGTCTAGCTGGCACCCCGAGTGGGCTCGCCGCCCGGGTAAATGCCACCGAGTATCCGCTCGCCTGCAGCGCCTGTTACCACCGGGGCATTACCGGCACTGCTAGTAAGTGTTTGACAAGCCAGCCAGGCAAAGGCAGCGGCCTCCACCCAGTCCGGGTCCAGGCCGAGGGCCGCGGTAGTGTCCAGCCTTGCCGGTTCCGCATGCACCGCAAGGCGCTGCATTAAATGCGTGTTGTGCGCGCCCCCTCCGCAGACAAAGATCTCAGTGGGTAAGAGGGCGTGGTGTTTTATCGCGAGCGCGATACTTTTTGCTGTAAATTCCACCAGCGTAGTCTGTACGTCTCCCGGTGTTATCGCAGTGGACTGCACCAACAGCTTTTTCAACCAGGGCAGGTTAAAAGCTTCCTTGCCCGTGCTGCGGGGGCCCGTAAGGGTAAAGAATGGGTGATTTAGCAAGCGCTTGAGGAGCTGCTCGTCAATGTTACCGGCAGCGGACCACCGGCCCCCCCGGTCGCATTCTTCCCCCCGATTCTCCTGAATCCAGTGGTCCAGCAGTGTATTGCCCGGCCCGGTATCAAACCCTGCGAGCAACTCACTGCCCTCCAATAAGGTGACATTGGCAATCCCTCCGATATTGACAATGGCGCGGTTCACGCCCTCTGCTGACAGGGTCGCCGCATGAAATGCCGGTGCCAGCGGAGCGCCCTCGCCGCCAGCGGCAACATCCCTGCGGCGAAAATCAGCTACCGTGGTGATGCCGGTTGTCTCTGCAATCGTATTGGGGTCCCCTATTTGCAGGGTAAATCCTGGCTGTGTGTTCTCGGTGACAGACGCAGGTCTGTGGCGGATTGTTTGTCCGTGAGTTCCTATGGCGGCTACTTCACCTGGGTCAACGTGGGCATTTTTCAGCAGCGACAGGGCGGCACTGGCGAACAGGGCGCCGAGTTCTCGGTCGAGCACACCCATCCGCTCGATCTCATTTGCTCCGGGCTGGCTGAGCGCCGCTATCTCGTTCTTCAGGCGCTGTGGAATGGGGTATTCGTAGGTGGTCAGCACCTCCGCTTCACAGCCCTGGCAGGACACCAATGCGCAGTCGATAGCATCCACGCTGGTGCCGGACATAAGCCCGACATAAAGAGGCATTGCTGTCTTCAAAATCAGTTGGCGGAGAGGTTGGCGTCAGCGGGCGCGCTCATCGCGACCGAGTTGCCTGAGCGCAGTTTGATGAGTTGTTTGCTCGCTCGATTGACCGTCAGTTGGAAATTCTCCATCTCATCACGCGGTAACTGCTTCGCCTTGGGAAGTTGTTTTACAACGCTGCGCGGGTTGCGATGCACGCCGTTTACGAGGAACTCGTAATGCAGGTGGGGGCCGGTTGCAGTCCCTGTTGCGCCAACGGTTCCAATGATTTGCCCTTGAGTAACACGCCGGCCTGCGCTCACAGCGCGTTTGTGAAGGTGCAGATAGCGGGTGACGTAGCGGTCTCCATGGCGAATAAACACGTAATTACCGTTGGCTTTGGTATAGCCTGATTTTACGACTCTGCCATCTCCGGACGCGTACACAGGCGTTCCGGTGGGGGCGGCGTAGTCTGTGCCTCTGTGGGGTCGTGTTGTTTTGTAAATTGGGTGCAGGCGTCGCAGGTTAAAGTTGGAGCTTATGCGGGTGAAATCCAGAGGTGCCATGAGAAAGGCCTTACGCATACTGAAGCCCTCCTCGTTGTAGTAGTTGGTCTCTCCACGGGTGTCGGTATAGCGAAAGGCGTTGAATGTCTCACCCTGATTGGTGAATGAGGCGGCGATAATATCACCGTCCCTGATTTTTTTGCCGTCCAGGAACAGCTCCTCATAGAGCAGCTGCATGGTGTCCCCTCGGCGGGGGTCCAGGGCGAAATCTACTACGCCGCCGAAGATAGTTGCCATATTCATGATCATACCCTGGGACACACCGGCTTCCTGGCCCGCATTAAACAGGGAAGAGCGGATGACTCCACTGATCCATGCCTGTCGTGCATCCGGAGAGCGGGTTTCGACCTGGCGTTCAAAGCCGGAGTCTGTCAATCGGTAGGTGACTGCTTCCAGCGGTGAAACTATGTGTTTCACACCGGTCAGGGTACCAGAGCTGTCGGACTGAAAAGCAATCGTCTCGCCAGGGAATATTTTGGCTAGAGAGCGTCCATTCTCAGCTTCGTTAACGATAGTGTGCACGTCGCGCTCATCGTAACCCGCGCGTTTGAAGATGATCGATAGGGTATCGCCGCGGCTTACCTCCTGCTCAAACCAAGGGGGTGTAGCTGTTGCTACGGGAGTGTTGCTTGACGCCTCGGCGTCGTTTACCCGCTCGGTGAGTCCCGGGTCAAAGTGGGTCAGGCCACTGTCGAGGCGCTTCCACTGCTGATCATAGTCGTGTCGGGTACTGTTATCGAGATAGACGATGGCAAATACAAGGCCAAACGCGAGGGTAGCGAGTAGTGGCACGCGAGCGAAGCGCAAGCGCGGGTCGAGGAGATTCGATGTTCCCCGTGGTTGATTAGCTCCTGACATGGCCCCTAGGTAACTTGTTGTTATTAGTGCGCTAGTATATTAAATAGCAGTGATATTTCAAGGAAGAAGCGCACACAATCAGCCTGCCTACTTGCGCCGGGCAGCGAGGGCGCGTTGTCACGCAGTCGAGCGGCGCCCGGTAATGATCGCCGCTGTAAAGGCTTGGAGGCGGGACACGTGCGGGGCTTGCTTTTGGAGGGGGGTGTTGTATGGTTGGCGCCCCTTTTGCGCACGTAATAATTCAAGGACATTTGCCCCATGAGCAGTGCCCTGTTGCAGGAACTCCGCGACCGCGGGCTAATTTTTCAGATAGCCGGTGAAGACGATATCGACGAATGGCTGGAGGGTGCTGCCCGCACGTTGTATTGCGGCTTCGATCCAACTGCGGATAGCTTGCACATCGGTTCACTTGTCCCGCTGTTAATGCTGCGTCGTTTTCAGTTGGCGGGTCACAAGCCCCTGGCACTGGTCGGCGGGGCCACAGGCCTGATCGGCGACCCGAGCTTCAAAGCTCAGGAGAGACAGCTTAATACACCTAACGTGGTATCGGGCTGGGTAAATAAGCTCGAGGTTCAGGTAGCGCGCTTTCTCGATTTTGATGCGGGGGAGCTATCCGCCAAGGTGGTAAATAACCTGGACTGGACTGAGGGGCTCGATGTGCTGTCGTTCCTGCGCGATGTAGGCAAGCATTTTTCTATTAATGCAATGATCCAGAAAGAGTCGGTCAAGCAGCGTATAGAGCGGGAGGGTGAGGGTATTAGCTTCACCGAATTCGCCTATATGATATTGCAGTCTTATGACTTTGCAGAGCTCAATCGACGCTTCGGCTGTGGCCTGCAAATCGGCGGTTCGGATCAGTGGGGCAATATTACTGGCGGTATCGACCTGACTCGACGGCAGGAAAGCGAGCAGGTGTTCGGAATCACGATGCCCCTGATTACGAAGTCAGATGGCACCAAGTTCGGCAAGACAGAATCTGGAACTGTCTGGCTCGACCCTGTACGTACCTCTCCTTATGCCTTCTATCAGTTTTGGCTGGGAACGGCTGATGCAGATGTCTATCGTTTTCTAAAGTACTTTACGTTCCGCTCCGTGGCTGACATTGACGCGATAGAGCAAGTGGACGCAGAGCGTGACGGACGCCCCGAGGCCCAATCGATACTGGCCGCTGAAGTGACGAAGCTGGTACACGGGCGAGACGGGCTCGATGCGGCCAAGCGGATAACCGAGGCCCTGTTCAGTGGTTCGCTGGTGGATCTTTCCGAGAGTGATATGCAGCAGTTGCGCCAGGATGGTCTTCCCGCCAGTTCTTTGGGAGTGGAGGACTTCCCCGAGACTCTGATCCAGTTGTTGACGGATGTGGGCATGGCCGGGTCGGGTAAACAGGTGAAAGACGCCTTGAGCCGCGGCGCGGTGAAGGTCAATGATCGCGCGCTGAAAATGGAAGACAACGGCGATCCGGCCGGGTGTTTTCTGCCGGGTGAAGCGATTCATGGTCGATTTTATCTGGTCAAGTTGGGAAAAAAGAAGTACCACCTTTTCGAAATCAGCGGGGAGCATTGAGCGCTGTCGCACCGTCATAGGGCCCGGTCCCGTGTGGCGCGAAGTCCATCGAGGCACCCGGGGCTGCGGGCAGGACTGTTTCGGTTGACGCGCCCTGCCCGGTGTCGCCGGGAAAAGCGTGATTTTTCAGTTGGTTAAAGATAGTCCACGCGGTTTTCCGATGCTGCCAAAATAACCTTGTCAGATAGATAAACTTTTTGTTGCCTGAAAAACGGTGATGGGTATAATACGCCTCCTTGCTGAGGCAGGTCCTCAGTAGTTATCTGCGCCCGAGCGGTAGCAGACGTTGTTTAAAAACTTGATGAAGACAGATGTGTGGGCACTTGTTGGGATGGTTGTCACGACCATTCAGATACAACAAGTGACTCATTGATTCTTTTGAACATTGATTTCGAAATTGTATCTGAGCCCTTG
>NZ_SHNO01000002.1 GCF_026262645.1 Candidatus Marimicrobium litorale | reverse complement strand
CAAGGGCTCAGATACAATTTCGAAATCAATGTTCAAAAGAATCAATGAGTCACTTGTTGTATCTGAATGGTCGTGACAACCATCCCAACAAGTGCCCACACATCTGTCTTCATCAAGTTTTTAAACAGCTTTTGAGTCGCCGGGACACAAAAAAACGACCAGGGGTGCCCTGACCGAGGAGCGCATTATACGCATCAACCTCGCCCCTGCAAGACCTTTAGCTGAAAAATTACCTGCTTTTCCACAGAGCCGTTAGGAGTGCATAAATTGCAGTAACCGGTTGTACAAACTTCATACAACTTCACCGCTTAAACCTTGCCCGGTTTCAATCTTGAATTCGCCTTTAGCGCACGTCTGAAACGCCATGCCAGCAGCAGGCCAAACACCAGAAGGTAGGCCAGTGCCTCGCCGATATCAGATCGCGCCTGCCACAGGAGATGGATACAGGCGATAATCGCGGCAACATAGATCTGCCTGTGCAGTTTGATCCAGCGCTGCCCCAGCCTGCGCCGCATGCCGCGGGTCGAGGTGATTGCCAGCGGCAGCATAATGCACCAGGCAGCAAACCCGGCAGACACGTAGGGGCGCTCAACCAGTTCCTGCAGCAGCGCCGCACCGGCCCAGCCCGTATAGAATTGCAAAAAGAGCGTAAAGTGTATCGTGGCATAAAAGAAGGCGTACAAGCCCAACATACGGCGCAGCTTTATCACCCAGGGCTTTCCCGTCCAGACCCGCAGGGGAGACATTAACAAGGTCATGGCCAATATGCGCAGGGACCACTCGCCAGTGGAATGCATCAGTGCTTCACCCGGGTCAGGCCCCAGCCCCCCATAGACGGCTCCGTAGAGCAACCAGGCAAAAGGCAAGGCACAAAGGACAAAAACACTGGCTCGAACCGGGCGCTCCATACTCAGTAATCGCGTGACAAATCCATCCCTTTATAAAGTTCAGCAACTTGCTCCTCGTAGCCGTTGAATAACCGCGTTGGAATGCGATTAGGCCTAAACAACGTTGACGGCAAGCGCCTCTCGGTCGCCTGGCTCCAGCGAGGATGGTTCACCTGCGGATTTACGTTCGCATAAAAACCGTATTCGCTGGGCTGCATCATCTCCCAGGTCGTCTGCGGCTGCCGCTCCAGAACATGAATGCGCACAATAGATTTAATACTCTTGAAGCCATATTTCCAGGGAACAACCAGTCGGACCGGAGCACCATTCTGGTTAGGCAGCGTCTTACCATAGAGGCCAACCGCCATAAGCGTCAGTGGATGCATGGCTTCATCCATACGCAGGCCCTCGCGGTAAGGCCAGTCTATCGTGCTGGTAAAAGATCGCGTGCCACGCATTTCACTCGGCTTATACAGGGTCTCAAACGCGACAAATCGGGCCTTCCCGGTCGGCTCAAAACGCTTGAGCAAGTCTCCCAGCGAAAATCCGACCCAAGGCACAACCATCGACCACGCCTCAACACAGCGCAAGCGGTACACGCGTTCCTCAAGTTCAAAACCTGTTAGAAGGTCTTCCAGATGTAACTTGCCCGGTTTACTGACCGCACCAGTCACCTCGATAGACCAGGGGTCGACCGTCATGTTGTGAGCGTAGCGTTCCGGATCTCCCTTGTCGGTACCGAACTCATAAAAATTGCAGTAGGCGGTGACATCATCGAAAGGTGTCTGCTTCTCCGCGGTGTAAAACCCTTGCGAGTTGTCTGTCGCTTGACTGTACTCAAGCTCCGCGCCTCCGGTCGGCGCACCATGCGCTGTGGCCGATAAACTACCCATCAGCGAGGTCGACGCCGTCAAACCGGCAGCACGCATGAACTGCCGCCGATTGAGATAAGCACCCTCGCTGGTGATTTCAGAAGATGGTATCGGTGGTACGAAGTAACGCTTGGCCATTAAGACCTGCTCCTTGTTTCCCGGACTCGCCATTGCTTGGAACGCTGAAACGGATATTTGTTCCTGTGAAAACCCAATCGACGCGAAGGGTATCAGTCGCTTTTCGGCCCGCGCAACCCGAAGACCTGTGCAGCCGGCCCGGAAAGCGCATACACCAGGAAGCCAGCCAAAAAAATACTTGGCGGGTCCAGAGTAATCAACCCAAAAATCAACACCATCGCTATCATCGCAACAAAAGGCACCCGCGCGCGCAGATCGATGTCCTTGAAACTATAATAACGAAAGTTCGCGATCATCAGGAAACCTACGATAGCCGTGAGCACACCCACTAACACCGACACTTCGAAAGGCACCGTCTGGCCTACCCAATCGAGATCGTGACACACCCAGACGGTACTAGCGATGATGCCCGCCGCGGCCGGACTCGCCAGCCCAGTGAAGTAGTTTTTGTCTGCGGCATCTATCTGCGTGTTGAACCTTGCCAAGCGCAAAGCCGCACAGGCGACATAAATAAACGCTGCGCTCCAGCCAAACTTACCTAGATTGCCAAGCCCCCAACTGAACACAACCAGCGCTGGCGCGACGCCAAAAGAGACCATATCTGCCAGGCTGTCATACTCTTCGCCAAACTTACTCGTCGTATTGGTCATACGCGCAATTCGACCATCCAGTCCGTCGAGCACCATGGCAAAGAAAATAGCAACCGCCGCATTCTCATAGTCACCGCGCATGGCGGCAATGATGGAATAAAACCCCGCAAACAATGCCGCGGTGGTAAACAGGTTGGGCAGTATATAGATTCCCCGCTGGCGCACCGTGTGACCGTCTTCGGAAATTTCTTCCTCGTGCTCATCTACAGGCAGATCCAGGCGCGGAGGAACCGCTGCCGTCGTCTGGCTGTGCTTACCAGCCTGCGCCTCGGCCGTTGCTGTATCGGGTTCATCTTGCTCTTCTTGCATGAGCGCTGTGCCTCTCGTCAGGGTGCCCTATAGTATCAAATCGCACGGGGATAGGTCTGCTCGGCCACGTCCCACAGTGATTTCACCGGGGGGCTGGCAAGGCGCTGACCCAGGCTGCACAGGCCGACCGTCAGGGGACCGAGGTCTCGCGGCGCGGCGATCACGCTGATACTGTCTGCCATACCACTGGCCTCAATCACTAGCCGCGGTGCAATACCCACACCAAGACCCAGACTTACCATTGCGACAATCGCCTCGTGCCCGGCCACCTGCGCATAAATGCGCGGTCTCACCCCGCGGTTGTTAAACCAGGTATCGAGCATGTCCTTGGTCACCCCTCGCTCGGGCACAATAAAAGGCACCAGCTTCCAGTCGAAATCGGCGCGTGAGACATCCACTGTTTGCACCATCTCGCGCACTGCGCAATCTGCAGAGGGCGCGCAGAAAACCAGCGGTGACTCCAGCAACGGTAAAAAACGCAAACGCTGGGGCAACTGTGACGGCCTGCCGCTAACCGCAATATCATCCCTCCCTTCCAACACCCGGGCGATGCCGTCTGCCTGATCACCTGTGTGCATATTAATCTCTACTGCCGGGTGCGTTGCTCTGAATGTCTCGAGTATCGGTGCCAGCACGCTGTAGGTCGCAGTTACAGAGCAATACAGGCTCACCTCTCCGGCCAGCTCCTCGTCACTGCCGAGTTTTCGCCTGAGGCGCTGCCACTCGTCCAGCGAATGACGCGCATACGTCCTGAACTCCTGGCCTGCACCGGTCAGCCTCACCCGACGATTGTCGCGCTCCAGCAAAGACTGGCCCAGCTCCTCTTCGAGGCGCTGTATCGTTCGACTCACAGCCGATACGCTCATATGCAGCAATTCACTACTGCGGCTGAAATTGAGTGTTTCTGCCACAGACAGAAAGACTGACAGGGCTCTGGTATCCAAAAAATCCAACCTATGTTGCGTTAAGTGCAATACAGTATTACCTATATAGCGTTTTACGCAAGTTTGAATTTGCCGTACATTGGCCGCCGAATTCAATGCGCGAGGACCACGATCATGGGACAAAATTACTTCAACCGACTGCCACTGCGACTGCAGCTGGAAGAGCTGGGCAAGTGCCGCTTTATGCACCGCACCGAATTTGCTGACGGCGTCGATATCCTGCGTGGCAAAAAACTGGTGATTGTGGGCTGTGGAGCGCAAGGGCTGAATCAGGGACTAAACCTGCGCGACAGCGGCCTGGATGTATCCTATGCCCTGCGTGATGCCGCGATCACTGAAAAGCGCCAATCCTGGAAGAACGCTACCGAAAACGGTTTTACCGTTGGCACTTATGAAGCCCTCATCCCAACTGCCGATGTCGTGCTCAACCTGACACCGGATAAGCAGCACACCAGCGTGGTCAATGCCATTATGCCGTTGATGAAGAAAGAGGCGTGTCTGGACTACGCTCATGGCTTCAACCTCGTCGAGGAGGGTATGAAAATCCGCGAGGACCTGACCGTTGTAATGATGTGTCCGAAATGTCCGGGTACCGAAGTTCGCGAGGAATACAAGCGCGGTTTCGGCGTACCCACACTCATCGCGGTGCACCGTGAGAACGATCCCAAAGGTGAAGGCCTGGAAATCGCTAAAGCACTGGCCTCTGGCACCGGCGGCGATCGCGCCGGCGTACTGGAGTCTTCTCCCATTGCCGAGGTGAAGTCAGATCTGATGGGCGAGCAAACCATCTTGTGCGGCATGCTGCAAACTGGCGCCATCCTCTGTTTCGACAAGATGGTTGAGAACGACATCGATCCGGGATACGCATCCAAGCTTATCCAGTATGGCTGGGAAACCGTCACAGAGGGCTTGAAGCATGGCGGCATCACCAACATGATGGACCGTCTGTCGAACCCCGCCAAGATCCGTGCCTATCACCTGTCGGAAGAACTCAAAGACATAATGCGTGCCCTGTACGAAAAGCACCAGGACGACATTATGTCTGGCCACTTCAGTCAGACGATGATGGAAGACTGGGCCAATGACGATGCCAACCTGCTCGGCTGGCGCGCGGCTACCCAGGACACAGCATTTGAAAAAACCGACAATACCACGGCGGATATCGCCGAACAGGAATATTACGACCATGGCATTCTACTAGTCGCTATGTGCAAAGCTGGTGTGGAGCTCGCCTTCGAAGTGATGGTGGAAGCGGGCATCAAGGACGAGTCGGCCTATTACGAATCACTCCATGAAACGCCACTCATCGCCAATACCATTGCCCGCAAGAAGCTCTACGAGATGAACGTCGTTATCTCCGATACGGCTGAATACGGATGCTACCTGTTCGACCATGCCTGCCGCCCGCTGCTGGCCGACTTCATGAGTAAGATCGATACAGACGTAATCGGTAAAGGCATGGCTGTAGGCACCGGCGTCGACAATGTCGAGCTGATTGCAGTCAATGATGCTATCCGCAATCACCCGGTAGAAGTCATCGGCAGGGAGCTGCGAGGCTATATGACAGCAATGAAGCGAATTGTCTGATTGATGCCACGGTTAGGAAAAAAGGGGCCAAAGGCCCCTTTTTTCTTGCGCCGCAATCACCTAGCGCGGATTACAGCGAAAGCACCTTCTCACCGCGAGAAATGCCCGCAACGCCAGAGCGCACGACTTCCAACACGTCGCCGTCTGGCATGGCCGCAACAAAAGCATCCAGCTTGTCACTGGGGCCCGTCAGCTGGATGGTATAAATAGAGGGCCCGACATCAACGATCTGGCCCCGGAATACATCCGTGGTGCGCTTAATCTCTTCTCGGGCCACACCCGCCGCCCGCACCTTGATCAACATGAGGTCCCGTTCGACATGAGCGCCTTCAGTCAGGTCAGCGAGCTTGACGACGTCGACAAGCTTATTGAGCTGCTTGGTCAACTGCTCTATTCGCAAATCGTCACCCGCCGTTGTCAGGGTGAGCCGCGACAGTGTGGGATCGTTCGTGGGCGCCACGTTCAAGGTCTCAATGTTGTAACCACGCTGGGAGAAAAGACCAACGACACGAGACAGCGCTCCGGGCTCATTTTCCATCAGCATAGAAATAATCCGTCGCATGTCAGGTCCTCTCGTTCTTGCTAAGCCACATATCCTTCATCGAACCGTTCGGCGCAACGTGCATTGGATACACATGCTCCTTCGGGTCAATAAATATATCGAGGAACACCAGTTTATCCTTCATGGCAAACGCTTCATCCATGGCGGCATCGAGGTCGGCCATTGCGGTTACCTGCATACCCACGTGGCCATAGGACTCTGCCAGCTTTACAAAGTCGGGCAGGGAATCTTCATAGGTACTCATGGCATAGCGGCCCTCATACTGCATGTCCTGCCACTGCTTAACCATGCCCAGATAGTTATTACGCAGGTTAATGATCTTCACGCCCAGGTTGTACTGGGTACAGGTGGATAACTCCTGAATATTCATCTGGATGCTGCCCTCACCGGTCACGCAGGCGACATTGGCATCCGGAAATGCCAGCTTTGCGCCCATGGCAGCAGGAAGTCCAAACCCCATCGTGCCCAGCCCGCCGGAATTGATCCAGCGACGCGGCTTGTCAAAGGGGTAGTACTGCGCCGCAAACATCTGGTGCTGCCCAACATCAGAGGTGACGTAGGCATCACCGTTGGTTGCACGAAACAGGCTCTCGATCACCTGCTGGGGCATAATCGCATCGCTGTCTCCATAGCGGCGTCCATGAAACAAGCCATGCGCATTACGCCATTCATCAATTTGCTGCCACCACTTGCCCAGTGCTGACTGATCCGGCAGGTCGGCGTCTTTCTCCTGCAGCGCTTCTACCTGGGCGATGAGCTCCGTTAATACAGACTGAACCGGGCCCACAATGGGAATATCGGCCATCACAATCTTGGAAATAGAAGCAGGATCCACATCGATATGAATTATCTTGGCACCGGGGCAGAACTTCTCCACCGTGTTGGTCACGCGGTCATCAAAGCGCGCGCCCACGGCAAGAATACAGTCGCTGTAGTGCATGGCCATGTTGGCTTCGTAAAAACCGTGCATCCCGAGCATGCCAAGAAACTGCGGATCGGTCCCCGGAAACGCGCCAAGTCCCATCAGGGTATTAGTCACCGGGAAGTTGAGGTGCCTCGCCAGCCGCGTCAACAGCTCGCTGCTCTCCCCCAATATAACGCCACCGCCGCTGTAAATAATCGGCCGCTTCGCGGCGAGCAGGAGTCGTGCCGCTTTCTTCACCTGCCCGGTATGGCCGCGCTGTGCAGGCGAGTACGAGCGCATCTTGACCGACTTGGGATACTCGTACTCGAATTTCTCATCGGGCCGGGTCAGGTCTTTGGGAATGTCGATGACCACAGGGCCCGGCCGACCGCTGACCGCGATGTGAAACGCTTTCTTGATAATCCCGGGCAGATCCTCCGTGCGCCTTACCATGAAGCTATGCTTCACGATGGGACGGGATATACCGATCATGTCCGTCTCCTGAAAGGCGTCTTCACCAATCAGATGGCTCTGCACCTGCCCGGATAAAACCACCATGGGCGTTGAGTCCATATAAGCTGTGGCAATCCCGGTGATCGCGTTGGTTGCTCCTGGTCCGGATGTTACCAACACCACGCCCGGCTTCCCCGTTGCGCGCGTATAACCATCCGCCGCGTGGGTAGCCGCCTGCTCGTGTCGCACGAGCACATGGGGCACCTTACAATCCTTGAACAGCGCATCGTAAATATGCAGAACCGCGCCACCGGGATAGCCGAAGATATACTCGACGCCTTCGTCTTCCAGAGCGCGAGCGATCATTTCACCGCCAGATAACAACTCCACCATCATTCTCCAAATCAAAACGTCCAGCGCGTAACCCTCGCCGGCACATTCCAAAACAGTGTGTGGGTATTGCTATAGAACTACCCGGAACGGGTATTTCCCAAGCTACACCACCCCATTTCAAGCTCGATACACCGCCCGGAATCACCCAATCTAGGATTACGATCACGAACAGCCCGTGTATCGGTCGCCCTGCGGGGTAGCGCAGTGTCTGGCCCTCAATCCGGCCGATGCGGCACGAATTGAATACGGGACTTCCAAACAGCTGCGTCAAATAATCGGATTAACGCAGTAAGCCAGCGGCCGAGGGTACTCGACATTAGCCGTTGCCATTTGCAAGACGCCCCTATTCTCGGGGTTGCAGGTAGTGAAAGTCAACCAATCTCTAAGGGAAGGAGTCTGGTACATAATCACATGTTATCGCATTGCCTACGAGGGCAATCTGGAGTAATTTTCCCGCTATAACAATAGGTTGGAGAAACATGCCAGTGAAAAACTCTATCCTTCACAGCGTCGCTGTCACCACCGCATTGATAGTACTCCCGGTCTGCGCTGATCAGTCCCTGTATCGCTGGACGGACGAAAACGGAAATCAGGTCACCAGCGACCGTCCACCATCCACCCAAATTGAATATGAAGTTATTTCTATCCAGTCGAACATCGTTAGGGCATCCGATAATCAGGGCGGGGTAGAAACAGAACGAGACGGCGCAGACGCTAATAACGAAGCTGACGTACCGCCGGCACCTCCGAGCGGAACAGAGGTCGAGCAGAAGAAGGACGCGGAGTATTGTCAACTCGCCCGCGATAATCTCGTCCGCCTTAACACTCAGGCTAGAATACGCTTACGCGACCCATCCGGAGAAATTCGCTTTCTAAACGACGAAGAGAAAATCTCGCAGCGCAAGATTGCCGAAGACACTATCAAAGACCATTGCCCCTGAACACACAGCACCGCCGCCCGGGCACGCAATGGTCTGATAAATTGGCCCAATAATCCTTTAGCAAAATTTGAGCAGGGCTGAAGTCTTGCTCGCTCTGCATCAAGAGTGCATTTAGAGTAATCGCGACAGACGTTCCTATTACAATAAGGGCTACCGCTTATCGAGCTCTACAACAGAAATTACTTCTCCAGATGCGGTGACATTAAATCGATACGGCGCTCCGTAGTATCGACCAACCAGTATAAACACCCCTTCATCGGAACGATTAGTCAAACGGTACTTTTTTATCACCACCCCCGGCTTTGCTTCTTTCGCCGCCTCTATCACCGAGCTAGGGACCTTCTCAATATCGAAGCTATACCAATCCGCTTGAGATGGTGACCGCGAGGGGCCGATGCCCGATACGTTTTCAGGGGATTGCGCTCCTGCACCCGCTGCCATTGTAACTACCAAAAAGTAAAAAAATGTTCTCACGCAACTCATGTCTTACCTCACTATTCCCAGGAGTCTTCATTTGAGTCTGCAACACTGTCGTTATTGTTTCGGTCCCAGAACTTTTGCCCCAAGTTATTTAGCTCAAGATAACCGTCGTCCGCCTGAGATGCCGTTGGACTAGCCCTCAATGTATACGCATCGGGCGTTAATGCAGTAATCGACAAGGTGTATTTCGGATCGTCGCTGTCAATCGGGGATACGGCAGGAAATGTCACGCCAGCGACCGCGTTTGCGTAAGTGAATTTCACTCCATACTCTTTCTCCATAGCTTGTGAGAACGCGAGCAGATCAGACTGGGCAGCGGACCTATTCGATTTTCGTACTGAGTCCTGGTACGCGGGCAATGCCACGCTGATCAATATCGCAACGATAGCCACAACAATCATGAGCTCAATGAGGGTAAATCCATCATCATGATTTCTCACATTTTTCACTCTACTGATCCTGTTTCCAAAACGTCTTTATGATGCTGCCCGAAGACAATGTATCGATGGGGGGCTTCTCTGCACCGGTGAATAAATCGCAGCCCGCGCCAGTGCAAATGATTACTGGTTCATCGATGATGGAAGGTGTCTTCAACTCATACGCCCTGTCCTCCTTCGAAAAGCCCTCAATATCATCCCAGTCGTTCACCGGTGTAGCGTCAAGCACATTCACCTGATAGACAAAAGAGGTTCCTACCTTTGGTGAGCATGAAGTGGCTGCGTTACTAGGCATATATGTTGTGAAAGTGACGGTATCGCGAAATGTCAGCGGCGTAGACAGGACCTTCTCGCCATCGCCGGGAAGGTCAAAATACCACCCCGCAGCCACATCCAGCGCTGTCGTCGCAGCATTTCTAGCGTCCGTATCACCCTCTACGATCAAATTTTCGGTAGTGTCATACAGATCGCTTTCGGTCAATTTTACATAAGCAGCTGGCGGGCCAAAAACCGCTCCCTGAAAGAGCATGTACATGCGATCATTTTGCGCGGTGCCCAGAGGAGACGGCCGCTTCCCTGTTCCAATAGAAATCGCCAGGTTACGGCTTCCATCACGCTCTACGAGGGCGACATCTGGTGAATGATAAAACATTCTGTTACTGCTTTGATCGACGTCTCCACTCTCTGCAACGTCTAAGATAACGCCACCTGTTACTAGCTCGGCAGGGGTCTTATTCAGTGCTATGTCGAAGCGCCATACTTGACCACCTGTATCGCCTACAATGATGATGTCATCGATACCGTCGTTATCCATGTCCGCCACAGCGAGCGTTGCTGGTATCGAGTAGTCCATGTCCGCGAACTCTTTCGTAAAGTTAGCAGATGGCCCTCCCGACCATATCAGCGCGCCAGTCTCAGCATCGACAATAAAAATGGCTCTTCCTTCGGAATCAGGTAGGTTTACGAAGTACGAATCCTTATCCGGATCATAGCCACCGCCAAAGAAAAGAACATCTCTCGGATTGTCCTCCCCATCCAGCTTTACGCGACCTTTTATCGGACGAGACCACGTCTGACCCAGTTCCTCAAAACCTGAGTCACTATTGTCGATATGCCACATGTAACGTGGATTTTCTCGAGATGTTACATCAAGCGCATATAGACTCCTGCCACCCCTGCGCATTCCCGAGTAAAGTCTTACAAAATCGTCACCCCCAACAGTAATTCCATCGCTGCCAGCGTCATTAGTCCAAGCAGTAATACTGCCATCCATCCCGTAGATGTGATTGCGTCCTGAGCTATTCGCTCTTCTTGCCACCTGGGATGGCAAAAGTTCCTTCGGCATGAACATGAAGTGTTCGCTACCGTTATCTGCATCGATGCCGTGAATGCCGCCGGCATTAGTCCCCATAAATATTGAAACGTCCTCACTTGGATCATCAGCATCAGGTGAACTATATGTGATGGCTACAGGCTTGGAATGCAGAGGATCGCCCATAATGTATCGGTTCTCGGTTTCCACGCTATCGCCATCTTCATCATCAACATCCTTTCCACGTATCCACAGGATCTGTTCGTCACGATTGTCATCGCTTACAGAAAGGTCTGTCGCCGTGAGTGCTGTATTTGCAACATCTAAGGCGTTGCCGTCAGCAGAGAGCACACTGCTATCGCCAAGATAGGTATATACTTTCCTCGAGCTCCATAGACCAATCTGAGCACCTGCCCCCCCCTCATCTACATTGGCCCCATCTGCCTCGGCGCTCCAAATAGATCTCGAATCAGCTTTAAAGAAACCCGTAGTGTCACTAACCACTGATACATTATCATCGACACCCAGAAGGACGTTTCGCTCACCATTAACCTCACCGAGACGATACTTCTTTAGGTTACCTGGCCAACTTGGCACAGAATCAGGCCTAAACACCGCAAAATAGACATCATTCAGATTGGTCAACCTGTTGAACTGATTGATCGCTGCCACAGGCGCGACGAATGAAGAATTCGTCTCAAGCACATATTCCAAGATCGATTCGATCTCCGTTATAAGTTCCGCCGTGTCGCTTGCTTCCTTATATTCGCCACCACCATCCGCCGCAATATCTTTTAACCAATCAGAGCTAAAGTTAAAACCGATCGTGTGGGTGATAATCGTTTGTTTTCCCTCAAGCAGTGACATGTCCTCGTCATGCATTAGCTCAGCCAGTTCCAGAACACAAGCCTGAGAGTCACTATCATCCGCATCCTCACCAGTGCTTTGACAGTTACCGATACCGGGGATCGCCTTGATAAAGCTCTCTGAGTGTGGGTTGTTCGCGATGCCGTCTGTGAGCATGATGATATGACTCTCGGCCTGGCAGTAGTTCTCGATTGGGGATTGATATTCAGGGTTACCTTTGAGGTACTCCCCCTTTGGCTTGCCATAACCGTTAGAATCATTACAGTCACCGTCACTGGAGTCTGGTCCTGGACATCCATAGGGCAACTCTCTGCCCCCCCAGGTATCTGATTTTATTGCACCCTCGACCGAGGTCCGCGCATAAGTAAATGGACCAGATGAAGCATTGCTGTAGTTCATTTCCTCGCCGTTTGCTTCATGCCCACCCCTGAATTTACCCCACACAACATCACCGCCGATGTAGTACTGATAGGCTTCATAAAAGGTGTCCTGGACCGGTGTGTAGCCACGAGCATCAAGCGAGTTAACCGCTGAGATCATCTCTTCCCGCACCGTGTTGGCGCCTTGTGTACCATCATCCACATAGCTAATGATCAGTTGGGCTGACCGAAGCTGATCATATTTTTCGTGTGCCCAAAACGTGCGGTTGCCCGACGTACTGCTGACCCTGAGTAACATACTGTTTCCCGCATTCCAGCCCGCATTGAGAGCGGCGTTTACAAGGCCCTTGATATCTGGCGATTGGTACGAGGCATCGGTATCCCAACTGTCAGAAATAGTCCACCCAACGCTCCCAAAGAAGTCAACACCACTTACGCCCGTCTCTCCAGTAAGCGTTGAGGAATTACCTGCTTCTTCAATCGATATCGAAAGGTTAGCAGCACTTGACGTATCAGCCGCGGAATAGACCCGCAGATACGCCGACTTCACCTGCGCGTTAACTGGAATATCCAGATCTGTAAAGCGGAACAAACCATACTTGGTCGCATTAATCTGAATCGTGTTTCCCCCGGTCGCTACAGCAGTGCCGGCACCAGACGTTTGACCATCGTCCTGATCAGCAACCACGCGTTTACGGAACGTTATGGCTCGGCAAGACCCGCCGGGGACCAGTGTTGCTCTATCGTAGGAAACAAGCAGTTTCGGGGCGCTGCCTGTCGCGCTATCGAATGAGTGCGCAATCCTTGATTCACCGTCTCCCGAAACCATAAAAGCCATTGGGTCTCCACCGCACCAATTCGAACGCTTTACGTGTGAATTTACAATGCTTGTTACATCGACTTGCACCGTGTCGCCAGGCGTCCAATCATCATCTTCATCCCAATCGATGCCAGCAGAGTATGACCGCCCGGAGACATTGGCCGATGTCGCTTCATAGAGCGCCGGAGAGTCGTTGTCCTCAATGCTCACTGTCAACTCAGCCGGCGAAAGATTTGCCACTAGCGGCTCAAAGACCAGCTTTGCACTCGTTACTGTAACGTTCAGGGGAATATCTACTGAGCCAAAGCGCATGCCTGAAACGTGTGGCTCAATCTCCTCCTCACCGGTTGTGTAACGAATGGTGAGTTTGGCGCTCTTTGAGGCATCGCCCTCAACGCTGTAGAGACGGCGCTTGTCGCTTCCGGCACAATCCGGGCAGTCAATAACAAGTACAATATCATCGATGTAGCCCTCATCTCCTTCCCAGTCGTTATCATCGATGAGTGATTGAACCAAGTCTTTTAAATCGGGTGACGTGAGCCGCTCGCCATTGGCCGGGAGTCCGCCACCGGCACTTTCCATCGTCCAGAAAGCTGTCGGACTACCTGCACCGACTCGCCCCGATATGTCCTCATCTTCCTCTTCAAAGTCCCATGCCGGCGGAAAATCGCCGCGTATCCGTGCGATGAGCTGGTCATTTTTCGCGCCCTTAAAATTGGACATTTCTAGGTACGCACTGAGGATCGTCGCGCCGGGCGGTATATCCAGGCCGTTAAATCTCAGACCAAAATTCTTATAGTTACTCCCGCGCAACTCGAGCGGTCGCCAATTGCCATTGTTTCGCTCCGCCGAAAATTCGACCTCGCCATCGTTATACTCAATCGCGTCCTCATAGGGCTCGTCTACGGTGCTGGTGATAGTGAATTCATCGCTCCCCGCTCCACCACCGGCAACACCACCCATCAACAGTTCATTCCCGTCGACCAAGACAACTCCGGTTGCTGCATCTTCAACAGCATCAGAGTCACCTGCATCAACATCCGAAGTCGTAGAAACAATTCCGCTGCCTTGATCTGTCGCTTTATCTATATACGTGACCGGGTAAATAACGGGGCCGCCGGGGTTAGAGAAGCGCATCAGCCCGACATTAACATTGTTAAGCGACCCTAAAATTTCAAACATGGCATCTTTCACCCGGGAAAGACGCGTCTGTCCAGTGCCATCTTTATTGTCCATCGAACCAGATGTATCGATGATAAACAGCACGTTCGTCGCTGCGCCGCCGCCATTCAAATCGCCAAAGAATATTTCAGTATCATCTGCCCACAGTGGTGTCGCGACCAGAATGGCCGCGGCGAGCGGCGCCATGAAACTTACAGCTTTCTTCCGTATTCGAGACATTACTTTAAACATTGCCATACCCTCTGCAGCTCACTGAGCTCGTGGCGCCTCAACATAAACACCTTGCGTATGAACGTTCGAGATCATCGAGTTTGCAATGGTGCTAGTCGCTTCAACTTCGTAGTAGTAGGTGTCGATACCAGCTGAACCCTTTCTGACCGAGTATCCCATCGTGGCCGTGTTTCCAATGTATTCGGTCATACTCGATGCGGCAGCCGTCACGATTCGATCATCAGAGTCATATCCTGTCAGGGCATGAGTGCCTGTCGGCCAATCCGGATTAGCTTCGTTGACGATTTTTGCTCGCAAGGCGGCTCCAAGATTGCCAAAGTCATTGGAAGCCTCGGATACAGCGCCCTCCGCCATTTGAAACGTAATGGCCTTCTGCTCGGCCGCGGTCGCCATTTGTGCTTCGAGACTGCTTGTTTCCATAACGGCGAATGTGACCAGCGTGATCAAAAGTAACATAATCAATGCGACGACCATCACGACGCCATCCTCGCGAAAGGGTTTTGTATCGCACGGCAGGGAACCGTTATATCTCATAGTCTGTATTCCTCAAAGTGGCCGTTGTTGTGAAGACTTTGCGCAATACGCGGCCGCCTGAGTGGGCCCCGTCGCCTGAGGCACTTACGACCGTGTTCAGCAGTTCATATGGCTCCGAGTCAATATCATTTCTAAGGCTATCGAAGCCCTGAATAAGAAATGCAACACGCATGGTAGAGACTTCATTCCAATCTATGTTTACATCTGACGCTGGCACATAACGCATCTGGTTTCCAACCTTTTGTCCGAACTCGAATTTAATATATTCGACCCCTTCAACCATCTCCTCAGCCACGCCGTTTGAGGAACGATAAAGGGCATATACATCCTGCTCGAATTGATCTCGACCTGTGTCGGCGACATACCAGGACACTGATTCGTAGCGCATTAATTCAGATGGATCACCGTATCGATAGCCAGGCTCCACTGATGAGGCAATATTACCGGGTGATTTAAACTCCAGTGTTATATCGTCCTCTTCGCTGTTACACACGATAGCGTTTGTTACTTTAACAAGGTGCGCTGAGAGGCAACTGGAAACAATAATCAAGTCGTTCTGTTTAATCTCACAGCCAGGGTTACTTGTGAGCGTTGCCTCGTCATCATTGGCGTTTATGTCTGCAGCCAGTATGTTTTTACCGAGTGATGTAGCCATTTGAATATTGACCATGTCAGAGCCGCGACGACCATTAGTCGCCCCAATGGCGAGAGCTACGGGCACGTCAGGAGACCATGCCCCGTCAGACGCAGCGCGTGAAAAGCCTCGTACACCCTCAAATGTGACCCCAGTTGCAATGAGATCCACTATCCCACCAACGGAATTGCATCCGCTGTAGTGTGCTTTGCGAATATCCTGAGAGATCAGGTCAATGGCTAGCCGCCCGTTATTCTGGATATTTGCGAGTGAAGCTTCAGCCGTACTTGATGATTTTGTCGCAATGAATACGCTTACAACCCCCAGCATCAGAAACGCTCCAATTCCTAAAGCTATGAGAAGCTCAATCAAGGACAGGCCTGCTGAACGCGGAAGTTTCCTGCGACGATTAATCACTGATAATTGTCCGCAACTGTACGGAGTTTTCTATCGTTGCTCCGCGCTCAGCATTTCCATCGGCGTCCACGTCCCAGTCTCTCTGCTTCCAAAATACAGTGACGATGTACTCGTCGGTTCCTGCAGTTTGAGTTACCGTTGCTCTTGCACCGGGTAGGGTTGGTTTATAGCCATCCTGGTCCTCAAGATTCCAAAAATGCCTACTCCATTCATAAACATCTTGAGAAGCGATATCTGCAGCGGAGCATCCGCTGTCTAAAATCATGCACGTTTTTTTTTCCGGTACGTCCTCTTTCTCATCGAGTGTCAACGCTGAGTAAGAACCGGATTGTCTGCCGGGTTTGTTGCTCCGCATCCTGTCAAGCATGTCTGTAGCCAGCACAGTCGCCTGACTTCTCATGTAGGCGCCCTGGCTGTTCTGAAAGCTCATTAATTGCATTGAAGCAACCCCAAGAAGACCAGTCGCGATAATGATCATGGCAATCAGGACCTCAAGTAAGGTAAAACCGGATTGCTTCGTTGATGATAAATCTGAGGGCATTGTCATGCTCCCGGGCATGACACGTTATTGCCCGCTCCACCGTCAGTATTGACCGCCCCGTCCCCATCTTCATCCAAACCAAGTCTAGGCTGACCCGATTTATTGAGAATCACAGCGGCTGCCTGTGCGGACCCTCTCTTATCACAAATTTGGAATGTGCCTCTGCCAGAGGCAACCCCTTGCGGACTAAAGCCAACTCGTGAAGCGTTGTCGAAATTGACTGCCCGTACCGTAATGCCGACTGGCGCGCCATCACCGATTCTTACAAGAGGCTCATTGGCATCTCTCACACCATCCCCCGCTGTTCCACCACCCGAACCATTATCAAGAAACACAATCCAGCCAGCCTCCCATTCGTTAGCATCGCTGCACGTGCTGGCATCATCACTCGCGCAGACGACCGTATCTGCAGACTTTGCAGCGGCCTCTCCACGCGCCTTCCGGAGCATGTTGAATGTATCTTCCAGTGCGGATTGACGCTTGCTTTGCAAAACTGTGTTATTAAATGACGGCGCAGCAATCATGGCCAAAACAGCCACCATTACCGTTACCACCATCAACTCTATGAGAGTGTAGCCCTCTTGTGTGCGGCAGCTATGCCTAATTGATAACACAGGACGCTCTCAACAATGGCAACAATTTAGATTGCTGGCACAGACCAAAACAGAGGCCCGGCTTGCGCTGTGATAATTGGCATTGCCCAGCCTCTGCCACATAAATCGGACACATAATATCCAATGCGCACATCACCTCAGTGAGGGGTTCACCATAAATTTCAATCATGCCGGGGCCACGATAGCGAACCAACAACTCGCAGCTGACAGAGCGATTAAACAGAGAATAGCCACTCTCGCCAATACAGACGAAACTGTGAGAAACTCCATCATCATCGCAACCGGAGTAAATTCTCTCGATAAGACACTGGCGTTACCTCGCATACTAATACTCACGTTACGCGATCCACATATCGACTAACCAGCTTACAGTCAGGTTACGCTGCCATCGAACCAGGCAGACCGCCCGATCTCCCGACCGCACATGGCCACTTTCGCCATCCAGCAACCGATTTCATCATGCAAGCCCCATCCCACTAGCGATAGCGCATCTGCTCAACCTCCGCCTGCGCCTTTCAGAGAAAATCGTGCGCCGTTGAATCTGCCCAGGCCGGTGCCGATTTAGGGTCATTTTGATCGTCGAATACTGCGTTCAAACCTAAATGTGGCAACAATTTAGCAGTACATCCTCATCTAGATTGGCCATAATCGAGGCAGTACCCTATTTCAGTTTAGGTACCCCGCCCAACTAATTCAATCAACACCAGTACGACACATTCCCATTCTGTGACCGCCCTCGCATTTAGAATACCTTTTTATTTATATCATTCTATTTGGTTATTTCATGAGCCGTTTCCGACCCCAGCACCACCCCTATCGGTAACTGAGGCCGCAGGACTACAGCATCAAGGTCAACTTACTCTCGACGAAATACAAGCTGATCGCCCGAAAGATCTGCCCGAATATGCGCTCCGGTCGGGAAATCCCCCGACAGTAACTGCTGCGCCAGCGGATTTTCCACCGCCTGCTGCATCGCGCGTTTAAGGGGCCGTGCACCATACACAGGATCAAAACCGGCGCTCACCAGATATTCCATCGCCGCATCGGTCAGTTCTAGGGTCAGTTCGCGCTCCGCAAGTCGTGCTTGCAGCTCACGCAGCTGGATCGTCGCAATTCCCCGAATTTGTTCTTTCTGCAACGGATGAAAGACCACAGACTCGTCAACGCGATTAATAAACTCAGGGCGAAAATGACTGCCCACGACCTCCATCACCGCTGCTTTCATCGCCTCGTAACTACCTTCTCCTGCCATCTCCTGAATCAAATGAGAGCCAAGATTCGATGTCATCACGATGACAGTGTTGCGAAAATCGACAGTCCTGCCTTGGCCGTCGGTAAGGCGACCGTCTTCCAACACCTGCAGCAGTATGTTGAACACGTCCGGATGCGCTTTTTCTACCTCGTCGAGAAGCAGCAAGGAATAGGGGCGCCTGCGGACTGCTTCCGTGAGGTAGCCGCCCTCCTCATAGCCAACATAGCCGGGCGGGGCACCAATCAGTCTCGCTACAGAATGCTTCTCCATAAACTCTGACATATCCACGCGCACCATGGCCTCATCACTGTCAAACAGAAACTCTGCCAAAGCCTTGCACAATTCGGTTTTACCCACCCCGGTCGGACCGAGGAAAAGAAATGAGCCGTTAGGTCGTCGCGGATCAGAGAGGCCTGCGCGGGAGCGCCTCACCGCGTTAGAAACAGCGACCAGCGCCTCCTCCTGTCCTACGACCCGCTCACGCAAGGCATCCTCCATACGCAACAGCTTTTCCCTGTCACCCTCCATCATTTTTGCCACCGGTATACCGGTCCAGCGAGACACCACCTCGGCAATCTCTTCATCAGTGACCTTATTACGCAATAACTGGGTGTCAGAGGGCTCTGACTCATGCGCCAGCTCAAGCTGCTTCTCCAGATCGGGAATCCGGCCGTACTGCAACTCTGACATTTTGGTCAAATCGCCTGCCCGGCGCGCAGCTTCCAGGTCCAGTTTGACCTGCTCCAAATCGCTCTTGATCTGGGCAGCACCCTGGACCGCGGCTTTCTCTCCTTTCCAGATTTCTTCAAGATCCGAGAATTCCCGTTCCGCCTTGTCGATTTCTTCATCGAGCAGTTCCACCTGCTTTTTGGCAGCCTCGTCGGTATCTTTTTTCACCGCCTCACGCTCGATCTTGAGCTGAATCAGGCGGCGCTCGAGCTTATCCATAACCTCGGGTTTGGAATCGATCTCCATACGGATTCGACTGGCCGCCTCGTCAACCAGGTCGATGGCCTTGTCCGGCAGCTGCCGGTCCGTGATATAGCGCTGGGACAGTTTGGCGGCGGCGATAATCGCGCTGTCGGTGATGTCGACGCCGTGGTGCACCTCGTAGCGCTCCTTCAATCCGCGCAAAATCGCAATGGTGTCTTCCTCATTAGGCTCATCCACCAATACCTTCTGGAAACGTCGCTCCAGTGCGGCATCTTTCTCTACGTCCTGGCGATACTCGTTCAGGGTGGTTGCGCCCACGCAGTGCAGTTCACCGCGCGCCAGGGCTGGCTTGAGCATATTGCCCGCATCCATCGACCCCTCGGTCTTACCCGCGCCTACCATGGTATGGAGTTCGTCAATGAACAGGATGATGCGCCCCTCCTGCTTGGTCAGCTCGTTGAGTACCGCCTTCAGACGCTCCTCAAAATCGCCACGAAACTTTGCACCCGCCAACAGAGCGCCGAGGTCCAGTGACAAGACGCGCTTGTCGCGCATACTTTCGGGCACTTCGCCATCGACCACGCGCTGGGCGAGCCCCTCTATGATAGCCGTCTTGCCCACACCGGGCTCCCCGATCAACACCGGGTTGTTCTTGGTGCGGCGTTGCAGCACCTGGATGGTACGTCGGATTTCATCGTCGCGGCCAATCACCGGGTCCAGTTTGCCCTGCTCTGCACGCTCGGTAAGGTCGATGGTATATTTCTCCAACGCCTGCCGAGATTCCTCGGCCTGCGGATCATCCACGGAATCCCCACCGCGCACCGCGTCAATCGCAGCTTTCAGGTCCAGCGCCCTGAGCCCACTGGATTTCAAAAGCTCGGCGGCAGTGGTCCTGCTTTCCAGCATAGCGAGGAGCACCAGCTCACTGGAGATGTAAGTATCTCCTCCCTGCTGGGCGAGCTTGTCGGTAACATTGAGTATCTTGCCAAGATCACTGGACACCTGTACGTCGCCACTATTGCCACTCACCGTAGGAAGGGCATCGATCGCGTCCTTTGTCTGTGCGGCCAGGCCGGGCACGTTCGCACCCGCGCGTTGCAATAACCCGAAGCAAGCGCCACCCTGCTGATCCAGCAAAGCGCTGAGCAGGTGCACCGGTTCAATGTAATTGTGATCCTTGCCCAGTGCGAGGGACTGGGCATCCGCCAGGGCCAGTTGCAGCTGGTTCGTCAGTTTGTCCATACGCATGCTGTAATCCTCCTCGTCGACCTCCGCCCAATCCGCGGTCAAATCGTCTGCGTTGCGAGAAGATATGGGGGCAAATTACCCTATTTCAACCAGGGAATTGAGCAGAAAGGTGCGGCAAATCAGTCGCCCGGACGCAACGCCACCAGGCTTGCCATGCGGCCTGTCTCGCCGTCCCGCCGGTAAGAGAAAAAGCGCGCAGAATCATGATAAGTGCAGCAGTCTCCGCCATAGATACGCGTCACCCCCGCCCTTGCCAGGCGCACACGCGCGAGAGCATAGAGATCCGCATACCAATGTTCCGGCCGATCGGGACTGGGGCGAAAACACGCACGCGTCGCTGCCGGCTCAGCGGTGTCACTTTGCATGAACGCTGCATACACCTCTGGTCCCACCTCAAAGGCGTCCGGACCGATGGCCGGGCCGAGCCAGGCAAGCAGCTGTGTTACAGGCGTAGCCATCGCGGCTATCGTCGCCTCAAGCACGCCCGCCTGCAGTCCACGCCACCCCGCGTGAGCGGCCGCCACGACGTCACCAGACTGGGCGCAAAATAACACCGGCAGGCAATCGGCCGTCATCACCGCACAGGCAAGCCCGGGCTGCCGGCTCCACTGGGCATCGGCTGCAGGGCAGGATTGCAACTGCGCCTCTACCGCAGCGACACCGTGCACCTGATCGAGCCAGGATAGCTGCATCTCACACCCCAGTGCCAGACGCAGACGTTCACGATTTTCAGCCACAGCCGCGGACGAATCACCCACATGGCTGGCCAGGTTCAGAGCACCGTGCGGGGCGCGGCTGACGCCTCCCCGGCGGGTCGTGCAATAGGCCACGACGTTAGCAGGCGCAGGCCAGTCGGGTTCAATAAAGGGCAGAATGGGCACGGTCCGGTGGGTCTTCTTGTTCCAGCACAGTGATCAGCTCGGCCAGGTCCGGTGGCAGCGCGCAGTCGAATTGCACCCACTCCGCGCTTTCCGGGTGCACAAAACCCAATGACCGGGCATGCAAGGCCTGTCGGTTGAAACCGCGCAGCGTCTCGATCAGCCCATCGGAGGCACCGGGCGGGATTCGCGGCCTGCCGCCGTAGACCGGATCGCCAACGAGAGGGTGACGTCGATAGGCCATATGCACGCGTATCTGGTGGGTGCGTCCTGTCTCCAGCTTAACCGCCAGTTGGCTATGGTGGCCGAAACGCTGTGCCAGTCGGTAGTGGGTGACAGCGGGTTTACCTGAGGTCTCCAGCACCGCCATTTTCTTGCGTTGCCGCGGATGGCGTCCCATCGGGGCATTCACAGTGCCACCGCCTGTCATTGCGCCGATGCACACGGCACAGTACTCACGGGATACACTGCGCTCCTGCAATTGCGCCACCAGATGGTGGTGAGCCTCCAGTGTCTTTGCGACCACCAACAGGCCCGAGGTGTCACGATCGAGGCGGTGCACTATGCCAGCGCGCGGCAGGCGATCCAACTGCGGCGCGTGACCCAGCACCGCGTTTACCAAAGTTCCCTCGGTGTGACCCGCTGCGGGGTGCACAACCAGCCCTGCGGGTTTGTTCAGCACAAGTATCGATTCGTCCTCAAACACGCTATCCAACGGTAACTGTTGCTGTGCCTGCCAGCCGACCTCCGCTTCCAACTGCGCATCGACGCGCAAGCAGGCGCCAACGGCAACCTTGTCTCTGGGCCGGGCAGAACCCCCGTTAACACTGAGGGATCCCTGCTTTATCCAGGACTGCAATCGGGAGCGCGAGTAGCTCGGAAACAGCTCGGCAGCGACCTGGTCCAATCTACGACCATGCATCTCCTGCGGCACACTGGCCTGCAATTCCACCTTTTCACCCATGACGATTCCTGTTTATGCGTCCGCCCGCCTGTGGTTAAATACCAACCTACCGGTTGCCACACGTCGTTGAAGTCTAGCACGGCAATAGGCAGCCCCTGTGCAGTCATTAGGTGAATCCATGAAATACGTTCTGACCCTGATTATCGGCCTTGCCCTGTGTGCTTGCTCCGGCAACGACGAACTGCCAGAGATCGGCGCGGACGCAGGCGAGCAGCAGATTTACGATGAGGCACAGGGCTACCTGCGCAGTGAGAACTATGATCTCGCGGTACGCAGCTTCCAGCAACTGGAAGCGCGCTATCCGTTCGGCAAGTACGCCGAGCAGGCGCAGCTCGAGCTGATTTACGCGCACTATAATGCCTATGAACACGAAGCGGCCGTGGAGGCTGCAGACCGCTTTATTCGCCTGCATCCTGGAGACCCCAATGTAGACTATGCCTACTACATGAAGGGTCTGGCCGCCTACACGGCCAACGAGGACATATTCGCGCGCTTTGTACCGACCGATAACACCAAGCGCGACACCAGTCAGGCTCGCGAGGCCTTTGCAGAGTTTGCGCAGCTACTGGCGCGCTTCCCGGCCAGCCCCTACGCCGCCGACGCGGAGGCCCGCATGATCGCGCTGCGTAATCTGCTGGCGCGCCACGAGATCAATATCGCCAACTACTATCTTCGCCGGGGAGCCTATCTTGCGGCCGCTAACCGTGGGCGCTACGTGGTCGAAAATTTTCAGCGCACGCCCGCTGTCGCCGATGGGCTGGCCGTTATGGCGCAGGGCTACATCCTGCTGAATATGGATGAGCTGGCAGAAGAATCCATTGCGGTATTGGCCAAGAACTTCCCCAACCACCCGTCGGTGGATAAAAACGGCCAGTTCAAGAGCTCCTATACCCTCGACGGTGTGCAGCGCTCCTGGGTCAATGCACTGACACTGGGGTTGTTTGATCCGCCGCAACCGCCCCAGTTCGATAACCGTCCAGAGGTTTAGGCGCGCACCGCGAAACTATTCACCCGGCCGCCAGGCCGAGGTAATCGGGTAGCGGCGATCACGTCCGAAACCTCGCTGTGTAATTCTCACCCCGATGGGCGCCTGTCGGCGCTTGTACTCATTCACGTCGACGAGACGGATAACACGGTGCACCTGCTCCCTGTCCAGCCCGGAGGCTATGATTGCCTCCGCGCTATAATCCTGCTCGACGTAGAGCGCCAGGATACGATCCAGCACAGCGTAAGGCGGCAGACTGTCCTCGTCTTTCTGGTCCGGTGCCAGTTCGGCGGAGGGCGGACGGTCGATGACACGCTGCGGAATACAGGGGCCCAGTGAATTACGGTAACGGCAAAGTTCGAAGACCAAGGTCTTGGGCACATCCTTAAGTACGTCAAAACCACCGGCCATATCGCCATATAACGTAGAATAACCCACCGCCATTTCACTCTTGTTGCCTGTGGTGAGCACCAGGCAGCCCTTCTTGTTGGAGATAGACATCAACAGGACGCCGCGACACCTCGCTTGAAGGTTTTCCTCTGTGGTATCGGCAAGCGTGTCTGCGAACTCCTCCGCAAGACTCGCCATGAACGCTTCGTAGATCGACTCTATCGATATTACTTTGTGAGTTACACCCTGTGTCGCCGCCTGCTCCGCGGCATCCTCCACGCTCATCTGCGAGGTATAGCGAAAGGGCATCATAACCGCCTCGACCCGCTCCGGACCCAGCGCTTCGACGGCTACGGCGAGGGTCAGGGCTGAATCAACTCCGCCTGACAAACCCAACACAACGCCAGGGAAGCCATTTTTATTCACATAATCCCTGACACCAAGAACCAGAGCTCGCCACACGGCTTCGAGATCATCCTCCTGGGGGTGCGCATCGCAACCAGTCAACGTAGCCGGCTGCGTCCCGCTATCGAGTTGCAACCAGTATTCTCCCTCTTCAAAGCCGGGAGCAGTCGCCTTAACCGCTCCATCAGCTGCAACCGCAAAAGACGCACCGTCGAAAACTAATTCATCCTGTCCGCCCACCTGATTAACATAGACGATAGGCATAGCACTTTGCTTCGCGCGCTCACCCAGCGTCGCCCAACGCTCACCGCGCTTGCCCCGGTGGAAAGGCGAGGAGTTGATATTCAGCAATACCTGGGCGCCTGCCCTGGATGCCTGCAGAGCCGGTTCTTTCTCCCAGATATCCTCGCAAATCGTGAGACCCACTGTTACGCCCTCGATCTCCAACACACAGGCATCGCTGCCCGGACTGAAATAGCGCTTTTCATCAAAGACCTGATAATTGGGCAGGCATTGTTTACGGTACTGAGCCAAAACGCGGCCCCGATGCAACACGCCAACCGCGTTGTAAAGCACCCCATCTTCCAGCAGCGGGTAACCGATGATGGCATAGGTACCGCCGTTCATAGCCGAACAGATATGTGCCAGCGACTGCGCAACACGGGGTGCAATGCTGGGTCGCAATAGCAAATCTTCTGGCGGGTAGCCTGTCAGTGTCAGTTCGGGAAATACCACGACGGGTGCCGCGTGTGCTTGTTCAGCACGCGCCAAAACCGCCAAAACTTTCGCTGTATTGCCCTCGAAGTCGCCAACCATGGTATTCATTTGGGCCATCAGGATATGCAGCGTGCTCATGTCACTCTCTGGTCTTCGGCCCGACAGGGCAAGGGCCGCTATTGTCCGTAAAACTGACCTTCTTCGCTACCCCCTGAATAGCCGATTACCTGTGGAGGCGTCCTCGCCCCATCACTTTGTCGTCAATGCCTGTTACACTGACTCGAACAAGACGGGACAGTGACAGGCCAACGTAAGGTGAATCGCCCAGCCATACTGACCACACCTCAGGCTTCTCCACTCAGCCTGCAAAACCTCGCGATGTTTCGGGTATACGTGGGCTACCGATCCCTGCTGTCACTCGTACTGCTGATCATGCTGGTCAGCCCCAATACCCGGCAACTGGTCGGCACTCTAAACCCCACTCTCTACACCACTGTCGCCCTTGCCTACCTCGCCACCAGTATTCCCCTTATTGGCTCGCTGTCGATGCGACTCAGTGAAAACCAGCACCTGATGTTGATGGTTTTTATTGTCGACATTATAGCCCTCACCCTGCTGGCCAGCAGCAGTGGCGGGGTCATCAGCGGGCTACCGGTCTTGTTGGTAGTAACGGTCGCTGCCAGTGCGGTACTGATCGTTAATCGCACACTCGCCACACTGGTCGCTGCCATCAGTGTGCTGGCATTGTTGCTCGATACGTCATGGTTGATCCTGCAGAGCGAGCTGGACACCAGCGCATTCTTCCCTGCGGGGATTTTGGGACTACTGATTTTCGGTGTATCCCTCATGGTACAGCCCATCGCCTACCGGCTCGGACACGCTGAGGAGCTTGCCCGCAATCGAGCGACTGACCTTTATAGCCTTCAACGCCTCAATGAACAAATTGTACAGCACATGCAAACCGGTATTTTACTTGTCAGTGACAGCGGCATCGTCAGAATAATGAATAAAGCCGCAAGCGAGTTCCTGACCCCTGAACGGCCGGTTGCCGTTGCACAGGGAAGGCGTATTGGCGATTACTCGCCGGACCTGGCGCACCAGTTTGAGCACTGGAAAAACTTCGGCACGCATCGAGCAAAACCATTTACCATTGTGGACGGCGCCACGCCAATCATCGCACACTTCCGCGAGCTACAGTCCAATACCAATAGCGAGACCCTTGTCTTTGTCGAGGACTATTCGCCTGTTACCCAGTACGCACAATCCCTCAAACTGAATTCACTGGGCCGCCTGACCGCCAGTATTGCCCACGAAATTCGTAACCCGCTCGGAGCCATCAGCCACGCGGCGCAGTTACTCAGCGAGTCCCCCAAGCTGGAAAGCTCTGATGCACGCATGGCAGAAATCATCCAACACCACTGCGAGCGGGTAAATCAGACGGTAGAAAGCGTGATGCAAATTTCCCGGCGTGAGCCCCCCAAGCCCGAACACCTGGTGCTTGCCCCTTGGCTGACGGCATTTGTCGGCGAATACCTGAACGCCCTTCACCGACCTGCGGAAGTGACTATCCAATGCGAATTCAAGGAATTATTGATTGAGTTTGATCCAGAAAACCTGCAACGCGTGCTGACCAACCTGTTAGACAACGCGCTGCGTCACGGCAAACTGGCGAACGGCAGGGAATCAGCCCGTATAGAGGTCGAGATCGACTCCGCACTGCATATGTGCCAAATTGATATTGTCGACGAGGGTGAGGGCGTCCCTACCCGCGAGCTGAGTAAATTATTTGAACCCTTTTACACCACGATGCAAGAAGGCAGCGGAATGGGCCTGTATCTTTGCAAGGAATTGTGCCAGATCAACGATGCGGATATCAGCTATCGATTGACTCGCAGGGACGAGAGCTGCTTCCGAATTTCAGTAAATCAACGAGCGGTCTAGATGCCAAGCCAAAGTGTACTCATAGTCGATGACGAACCCGATATCCGTGAACTTCTGGACATCACACTGAGTCGCATGGGTTTGGTCACGCACAGTGCCGCCACCCTGCAGGAGGCGAGAACTATTGTCGGACAGGTCAACCCTGATCTGTGCCTCACAGACATGCAACTACCCGATGGCAACGGCATTGATCTCATCGAGTATATACAGCAGGAATTTCCACACATTCCCGTGGCCATGATTACAGCCCATGGCAGTGTAGAGGCAGCGATCTCTGCATTGAAGGCCGGTGCGTTTGATTTTGTCAGCAAGCCTATAGAACTGGACAATCTGCGCAAGCTTGTCAGCTCAGCGCTCCAAATGCAGGGAGACGCCAGTCTGGCGGAAAGCGCAATGCATGAGGGGCTGATTGGTTCCTCTCCCTCTATCACCACCTTGCGCCAAAAGATTTCAAAGCTGGCGAGAAGTCAGGCGCCGGTTCACATCGAGGGCGAATCAGGCAGCGGCAAGGAAGTAGTGGCCCGCCTGATCCATAACAATGGCCCCCGCAGTCACGGCCCTTTCATTGCGGTCAATTGTGGTGCAATTCCCCCTGAGTTAATGGAAAGCGAATTTTTTGGGTACCTGAAAGGCAGCTTTACCGGTGCCAACCAGGACAAGCAGGGACTTTTTCAGGCCGCCGCGGGAGGCACACTGTTTCTCGACGAGGTGGCAGACCTGCCCCTCGCCATGCAGGTCAAGCTGTTGCGGGCCATACAGGAAAAAACCGCTCGCCCCGTCGGCTCCAGCGAGGAGCAGCCCACCGATTTTCGTTTACTGAGTGCGACTCACAAGAATCTGGCGCGAGAAGTCGAGGAAAATCGTTTCCGCCAGGATCTCTACTACCGCATTAATGTTATCGATGTGCGCGTGCCAAGCCTGCGGGAGCGACTGGAAGATTTGCCGGTGCTTGCCGCCAACCTGCTGGAGCGTATCTGCGAACGCCATGGTGGCCCAAGCATAGAATTGGACCGCGCTGCTCTTGATGCACTGGGCAAACATTCTTTTCCGGGAAACGTGCGCGAACTGGAGAATATTCTCGAGCGATCGCTGGCACTGTCTGAGAGCGACACGCTGTCCGCGCGAGACCTTCAGCTCTCCAGCATTCCCACGCCAGCCGGCCCACCGCCGACATCGGAGTCTGAGGTTGCGCGTCCCGCATCTGGCGAGCTCAGGCACCATGACGTGCACGGTGATCTGGAGGGATACCTGGAGAATATCGAGCGAGAGGTCATCAGCCAGGCTCTGGAGATTTGCCGTTGGAACAAAACAGCAACCGCAAAGCTGTTGGGAATTAGCTTTCGCAGCCTGCGTTACCGGCAAAAAAAACTTGGGCTGGAAGAATAAGCACTCACCAGCACTCCTGCGTTGCATACGTGCCACTGGAGTGCCGTATCCCGTTCGATTCAATACTCATGACCTGGCATCCCGTGTCCTCACGCTGCCGGTCAGTCGGCGACGCGGTAACGATGTAGCTGCGGCTCGTTGCGTCCAGCCCGATCAGGTAAATACTGTCGGTCGCTGAGGCGGGTGCCACGTTGCCGTCCCGGGTCAGGGCATAGGGATGAGCGGGAAAGCCAAGCTGCGTTAGAGAATCGGCGTACTTCAAATGATTGAGAAAGTATTGTTCCTGCTGTGTCATTATTTTGAGCAGCTCAAGTCTCGCTAGACCACGCCTTGCCGTGAGCACTTGAGATTGGTACGCGGGCAGTACAAGCACCCCGAGAGCACAAAGTATGGCAAGCACGGCGAGCAGCTCTACCAAGGTGAAGCCATTCTGGACGCCTTGATCCTGTTGTAAGGTATGCCGCATAGCTAAAGCGGATCCACACCCGGCTCCCGCCAATGCGTGCGATACAGTGTCGTCGGGCGATCCATTTCCACCGCAACACCCTGAACGACACGCACACTAGCGGCGCCGCTGGTCACTCGCACCTCAATCTCAAAGGTGGCAAAGGCGGCTCCCCCTGTATGTTTTTCGTCCTGCGAGGAGGAGCGCAACAGCGTGCTGACAAAGGGTGCAAGCCGCACTACCCGATAGTCATAGGTCAGAGTACCGACATCTACCTTCACATTCGGTACAGGCAGTGCTCTGCTGTCACAATCGGGGTGTCCCGAAGCGACCGGGCAGTTGACATGTCCAACCCATTTATCCAACTGAAAGTTATGCTGGTTTTTCGCAAGGGCAGCCGCAACAGACTGCGCATACTGACGCATGAAAGTACGAAACTGATCATTACCCGCCATATGCAACTGTTGCGTCGCCGTCTGCACAACGGTGGCTGCCACCAATGCGAGCATTGCCGCAAACACCAGTGACAGTATCAATACGGTGCCACGCTGATACATCGCCGGCCTCACAGACGCTCACTCCGCAGCAAGGCAGGCCGCAACCGGTTGCGCAGCAACACCGTTGTGCTCAGCACGCGGCGGATATACCGATCCCGCCGGCTCGCGAGGTACTTTCGGCCCAGCATATAGGTCTTTTCATCGACCCAGCCCGGAATGCTCGCAATGCTTCGCACCAAGAGGTGAATTCTCACCGTGACCGCATTACGAATCTGGTTCTGCGACGGGGCTTCGAGGTACCGGTCTGGCACTCCGTCCCCGTTGCTGTCGATACCGAATTCAAACTGTAGATCCTCGATACCTTCGACCAGGCAGCGTGACTCCATGGCATTTCCCGCGATGGTCTCCACGCACAGTGTTGGCATATCAGCCAGCTTATCGTCCGGGTTGGAAAACGTTCTCACGTAGAAAATTCGAGACAGGCCCTTCCAGTAGTTCGCCTGCGGATCGCTGACCACCGCCTCACCCAACCCGGCCGGTGCGCGCCATTCCCAGCCTGCAGGCGCACCCTCCTCCACTCGCAGGTACCAACTTTTGACACGAGATACTCCCAGCCGCACGGCGGGTGATCCGTGAGAGAGGCTCGGTTCGGCCGCAGTGCGCTGCACAAGCAAAATATCTGTACCGTCTTTTATCTGGTCACCGTGCAGGCAACTCAGTACACCTGCGCCGGTTGCGACAGGTGTGGTTCCGCGTTCATGGTTATCGACGTGGTCCAGCGGCAAGGCGATATTGAGTACCCACTTTGTCGCGCCGCATTGAGCTATTTCCGCAGCGGGTGTTTGGGTGTGCGGTCCCATAAGCCCGGCGAAAAAGCCGGCCATAACCACCTCGCGCGACAACAACCACTGAGCAAGACGGCCGTTCTCCTGCATTCTGGCCAGCTGGTCCTGATAAACCGCGCTTTGCTTCGTGCCCAGGTAAGCCGTCACCATCCCAGCGGACAACATGATTCCCAACAGCATAGCGACCAGTAGCTCTACGAGGGTGAACCCCCTGCCCGGCAAAGCAACGGCATGACAGAGCGGCGCCGTCATTCAAACCGCGCCAGTTCAATACGCAAGCGCAGAAACTCACGCCCCGAACGCGGTGCAACCGGCCGCGTGTCCTGCGGCTGTGCGGTGGGGCAAGGCGCAGGAGCGAGAGACCCTTTGGCGGTCAGGGAAACCCAGCTTACCAGCACTTCCAGCACGCCATCATGTCCTTCTACACAGGCCGAGGGCGATAGCAAGACACCGACTGGCACCCCGCCCTCCTGCTCCCACTCACCGTCGAGACCGCGCTGCCATTCTCGAAGATCAAAGCGTGCCAGTTGACGCGGGGTACACGCTATCGCATAACAGTCGGGAAACGAATCCGCTGGATCACTGCTCGCAGTAATGGACGTGCGCAACGCATAATCGTGCAGCGCTCGAGGATTCGCCCTGACACGGGCAACCAGATCCCGGGCCAAAGACAATGCCACCGTCCGCTGTAAGGCATCATAGCTGGCATGCGCAGTCACGATTTGCACAGACATTACGCCCCACAGCGCCAGCGTGAACAAAAAAAAGGCCACTGCGACTTCCAGCAAAGCAAAACCCAAGCTATGTCGGAACCCGATCGAATCAGCTCTGGCTACAAGCGCCGTCAAAAAGACCACCTCCCTCCACGCCTCATCAGCCCAATGAACAGCCCGCTGCGTCCTGAACCAACCGCGCTCTGCCCACCCTGTTCAGGACGACGCTTATCGACGCGTGAGAAGCGCTACGGGGCGGACAGAAGCGCAGCGTTCGGTTCACGTGGGCTGTCCCGTCAGGGTTAAAATTAATCAGCGTGCTGACGGTGCGGGTACCGAGACGATTCGCTACTGCGTATCCCGGTGGCAAACCCTCGAAACCTCGTACCACCGTGTCGGTGGCGTTATCGATCACACCATCACGACTCGCGTTGGTAAACACGATCCAGCCATCCGCGTACGTCCCGGAACAGCGGGCTAGCCTCGTCCGATAAAGCGATGAGGGGCAAATACTGACCGTACGATTCCTGAGAATGGCTTCGCTGCGAGCAAGGCTCAGCGCCAAAAGGAAGCGACTGGACGCTCCCCACAGGCGATTGCCCTGCACAACCGACTGCATGAGTGGAGTGCCGAGCACCAGCGTGGTAACCAGTATCACCAGCGCCAACATCAATTCGACTAATGTCCAACCTCTCGCGGAGCGTTGCATTGCGTTCGTGCTTCCAATCGGCTGACCCTGCGAACAAACATACAGGCACGATCGCGACAGGCCAGTGTCTGGTCGGATCTGGCGAAAAATGGAAACCTGATGATGTGCACCATGGCGAATGCGCAAGGCGAAAATTCGGAACTGTGCAAGCGCACCAGTGGATTCAGGCTTACAACCGCTAGATGTTCTTGGCGTCGATCTTTAGCTCTCGGGGCAGTGAAAACGTGATATTTTCGGGGCGGCCGGCCACTTCTATGGGAGCATCAGCGCCAAGTTCACAAAGCCCTTCTATGACCTCCTGCACCAATACTTCCGGTGCTGAGGCACCCGCAGTAACGCCAATACGCGTCTTACCCTCGAGCCAGGTTGCCCTGATATCGTCGGCACCATCCAGCAGATAAGCCTCGGCACCCATGCGCTCCGCCAGTTCCCGCAGACGGTTGGAATTGGAACTGTTCGGCGAACCCACTACCAACATCAGGTCACAATTGGCGGCGAGTTGCTTCACAGCATCCTGCCGATTTTGCGTGGCGTAACAAATATCGTCCTTACGCGGCCCCTCTATGCGGGGAAACCGCTTTCGCAAAATAGCGATCACTCTGGCAGTGTCATCCATAGAGAGTGTCGTCTGAGTGACATAAGCCAGGTTGTCGGAATCTTTTACTGTCAACGAGGCCGCCTGCTCGTCGTCTTCAACAAGGTAGATTTCCCCACCCGCAGCACGGTCATACTGCCCCATGGTCCCCTCCACCTCCGGATGACCGCGGTGGCCGATCAACACGCACTCTCTGCCCTGCAGGCTGTAGCTAGCGACCTCAACATGCACCTTGGTGACCAGCGGGCACGTCGCATCGAACACTTTCAGAGAACGACTTTCAGCCTGTGTCCGCACGGCCTGTGACACACCATGTGCGCTGAAAATGACAATACTGTTGTCCGGTACCTCCTCGAGATCATCAACGAATATCGCGCCGCGAGAGCGCAGGTCATCCACCACAAAGCGGTTATGTACCACCTCGTGCCGTACGTAAATGGGTGAGCCAAACACCTCCAGCGCGCGATTCACGATATCGATCGCGCGGTCGACCCCGGCACAAAATCCTCTGGGATTCGCGAGACTAATTTCCATAAACGCTTTTCTCCTGCGACCTTGCAGCTAGTGCAGCTCCGCGGGTTCTACTCGGTGGATCAGAACGTCGAACAAGATCGTACGCCCAGACAACGGATGATTAAAATCTACACTGACTTCATCGTCATCAAACGAAATAATCATACCGGGCAACTCACCGCCGCCAGCATCATTGAAGGCATAGACCAGACCAATCTGCAGATCAATATCGTCGTCAAACTGATCGCGCGAGACAGTTTGCACGTTATCGTCATTGGGCTGACCGAAGGCGTTTTCCGGTGACACAACAAACATTTGTCGCTCACCCGGCGACATGCCAAACAATAGACGCTCAAAGCCCGGCAACAGACTACCGTCACCCACAACGAAACTCACTGATTCATCACCGAAATTGGTATCGACTTCAGAACCATCTTCCAGGCTGATCGAGAAATTCAGGTGCACTCGGGTGCCCTCACCCACCGTGACTTTGTTCAAGAGCTCTCTCCCCGCTTGCCCACCATATCGTTGTTCCGGTTGACCATGCTATCGAGCACCATGCCTATCGCCCCCCCGGTAATGGCAGAGTCGGCGATATTAAATGCCGGGAAATAATAGTGTTGATAGTGAACGGAAATGAAGTCAACTACATAGCCAAATACGATGCGGTCCCACAGGTTTCCCAATGCACCCCCGATAATGAGACCAAGGCTAAGCGCCAGCAGGCGCTGGCCTCTGGGCATTACCCACAGCCACGCTGCCAGCACCGCGCTGATAATGGCCGCAGCAGCGCTAAAAAAATAGCGCTGCCAGCCACCCGCATCACTGAGAAAGCTGAAGGCAGCGCCGGGATTATGCTGCAGTGTCAGGTTAAACCAGGAGAAAACACGCACCGGCTGTCCATAATCGAGGCCGGCGCTGGCGAGACCCTTGGTGTACTGGTCCAGTCCGATCACAATCAGCGCCAAACCAAACCAGGGAAGGGCTGCAAGACCATTACGCATAAAGGCGACTCTCCCCCTCACCATCAATATTTTCAATACAGCGAAAACACAATGTAGGGTGTGTTGTGTTGTCGCCAATATCGGCACTGCGGTGCCAGCAGCGCTCACATTTTTCTTCGTCCATTATCGCGATTTGCAGCTTCAACCCCTCTACTTCTGTCTCTGTCGCTTGGCTCGCCGCGCTGAGTGGCTCGAGACGCGCAGCAGAACTGATAAGAACAAAACGTAACTCGTTGCCCAGCATCTCCAGCGTGTGGAGCAGCGCATCGGAGCAGTACAGGGTCACAGCCGCATCCAATGATCCGCGCAACACACCGGCCGCACGTTGTTCTTCCATCGCTTTGTTCACCGCGGCTCGCACGTCCATCACCTGTCGCCAGAACTCACGCCCCATGGCTTCGCCGCCCGATAGCTCGAACAAATCGCCATACCACGTCTCCAACATTACAGACGGCCGTCTGTCTCCGGGGAGGTTCTCCCAAATTTCTTCTGCGGTATAGCTGAGTATCGGAGCAATCCAACGCACCAGCGCCTCGGCCAGGTGGTACAGCGCCGTCTGCGCAGAACGACGGGCCAGGCTGTTTGCGCTGGTCGTGTATTGCCTGTCCTTAATCACGTCAAGGTAAAACCCACCCAGATCGTTGACACAGAAATTATGCAGCTTCTGATACACGTGGTGAAAATTATACGCCTGATAAGCGTCCTCTATCTCTGCCTGCAAACAGGCCGCGCGGTCGACTACCCAGCGGTCCAAAGACAGCATCTCTGCCGCATCTGCCGCATCAACGAGCGGATCAAAACCATGCAGGTTGGACAGCAGAAAGCGGGCGGTGTTGCGAATACGCCGGTATGCATCAGCGGTGCGCTTGAAAATCTCATCGCTGACTGTGACCTCACCGCGATAATCTGTCGCCGCTACCCATAAACGCAATACATCCGCGCCCATATCGTCCATCGCTTTTTTGGCAGGCACGATATTGCCCAACGATTTAGACATCTTGTGTCCATCGGCATCGACGGTGAAACCGTGGGTCAGAACAGTTTTGTATGGCGCCTCACCTTCGATGGCCATTGCCGTTAGCAGTGACGACTGAAACCAGCCCCGGTGTTGGTCTGAGCCCTCGAGATAAAGATCGGCGGGAAACTGCAGCTCTTCGCGCTGCTGCAATACACAGTAATGGGTTACACCGGAATCAAACCAGACATCAAGGGTATCGGTCATCTTGTCGTAATCACCGGCCTCATCGCCAAGCAGTTCGTCGGCTTGCAGTTCAAACCAGGCATCCACTCCGGTCTGCTCTACGCGAAGGGCAACCTGCGCCATCAACCGATTGGTGTCCGGGTGCAATGCGCCGGTCTCACGGTGGATGAACAGCGGAATGGGCACACCCCAGGTACGCTGCCGCGACACACACCAGTCCGGACGGTTGACCAGCATACTATCGATGCGCGCACGGCCCCATTCAGGTAACCACTGGACGCCCTCAACTGCCGTCACTGCTTTCTCCAGCAAGCCTTGCTGATGCATATCCACAAACCACTGCGGTGTCGCACGAAAAATAATGGGGGTTTTGTGTCGCCAGCAATGGGGGTAAGAGTGCTGGTAATCTTCTTCATGCAACAATACGCCCCGCTCCCTGAGTAGTTCGACAATGGCGGGGTTAGCCTTGAGCACGTGTTGACCGGCAAAAATCTCGGTATCCGCAAGGTATACACCATTGCCGCCCACGGGATTATAGACCTCTAAGCCGTATTGCTGACCAACAATGAAATCATCCTGGCCATGGCCGGGTGCGGTATGCACCGCGCCCGTGCCAGCATCTACCGTCACGTGTTTTCCAAGGACGACGGGGACCTGACGCGCGAGAAAGCAATGCTGCAACAATTGATGTTCCAATGCGGCACCCTTGCATCGACCGAGAACAGTTACCGCGTCCAGCCCGTAACGAGCGGCACAGTCATCCATCAGTGCGGATGCGACCAACAGAGCGCGTCCCTCACCCTCAATCAGCACATAGTCGAGCTCCGGGTGCAAACATACCGCCATGTTGGCCGGCAATGTCCATGGCGTCGTCGTCCAGATTGGAATCGCGATTGGGCCGGCGTAATCTGCGCCACAGGCGGCATTGATAGCGGCGGGCTCGATCGCCGTAAACGCAACATCAATAGCCAGAGAGCGCTTGTCGTGGTATTCGACTTCGGCTTCTGCCAGTGCTGAACCGCAGTCCATACACCAGTGCACTGGCTTGTAGCCCTTGTGTAGATGGCCATTCTCCACGATACGGGACAGGGCCCGCACAATGCCGGCCTCAAACTTAAAATCCATGGTGAGATAGGGGTTGGACCAGTCTCCAATGACGCCCATGCGCATAAAATCGCGCTTCTGGCCTTCTATTTGTTTCGCGGCGTAGTCACGGCACTTCTTGCGAAACTCCGCTGCCGTTACCTTGCCACCGGGCTTGCCAACTTTTTTCTCGACATTCAGTTCAATGGGCAGACCGTGGCAATCCCAGCCCGGTATATATGGCGCATCGTAACCGTCCAGTGTGCGTGCCTTGACGATAAAATCTTTCAGAATTTTGTTGACCGCATGGCCCACATGCAGCTCGCCATTGGCATAGGGCGGGCCATCGTGCAGGATGAAACGGGGACGTCCGCGGCATTCCTCTCGGATCATGTCGTAGATGCCCATCTCCTGCCATTGCTTCAAACGCCCCGGCTCACGCTGGGCCAGACTGGCTTTCATAGGAAACGCCGTCTTCGGCAGATTCAATGTGTCCTTGTAATCGCTCATAATTCTTTGGCCGAATCACGGGCCTGGCTGAACCAGGCTCGCGTGTCACCTATATCCCTCGCTATGTTCTCTTTGAGCTCCTCAATAGAGCTAAATTTCATTTCGTCTCGCAATTTATGACGAAACGTTACGTCAATGTATTGGCCATACAGATCCAGTTCCCTATCGAGGAGATGAACCTCGAGGTTAGCCTTGATACTGTCATCTACAGTTGGACGAACACCCACATTCGCCACGCCCTGAACGCGCTCAAGGCCAGCCACACTGACCTCGACGACGTATACGCCTGACAGGGGCGAACGCAACCGGCGCAACTCAATATTCGCCGTAGGCGTGCCAAGCGAACGTCCAAGCTGCCTGCCGTAGATCACCCGGCCAGACATACTGTAAGGGCGACCCAACATCATTTCCGCCGCCTCGAAATCCGCGTTTTCCAGCGCTTCTCGAATGCGGGTACTACTCACCCGTTCACCCCCAATCTCAAAGGTGGACGTGGCACCCGCTTCGAAACCATAGCGCAAGCCCTGTTCACGAATGAAGTTTGTATCACCCTCTCGCCCGGCGCCAAAGCGGAAATCATCGCCCAGCACCACGTAACGCACTCCCAGCCCCGCTACAAAAATATTATCGACGAACTCTTGTGCTGACATGCCGCGGAACTGCTCGTTGAAGCGAATGCGCAGCAGGCGCTCCACCCCAAGCCCCTCCAGCGCTCGGCACTTCTCCCAGAAACTCATGATTCGAGCCGGCGCCTTCAAGGGTGAGAAGTACTCCCTCGGCAGTGGCTCAAAGGCAATAATGAGTGCCGGTAGCGAAAACTCAGCGGACTTCTCCAGCAGATGCCGAATCACCGCCTGGTGACCCAGGTGAACGCCGTCGAAGGCACCGATAGTGGCGACACAACCGTGATGCCTGGGCCGCAGGTTGTGCAGCCCTCGAATCAGTTCCATGGGGAAAAAGCCCGAACAAACCAAACGCAGCAGTATATCGAAAATAGGCCCCCCAGCATATGGCCCTGCAGCCGGCTACAGATTGGTTATCACTCCCGGGGAGGGGCCGTGAGCGCCGCGGAGGGCGCTCGCAGCTGAGACAGCCGTGTTCCCAGCAGCCAGTGCACCGCAAAGTACACCAGTAAGCCGATACCACATAGGGAGGCCATCCCCAGCCCCCGCTGCCACCAGTTCCACTCTACCCAGGTCGCGATAGCAGGGGTCAGCATGAGAACCGCCAGCGCCATCGCAGCGGAGGCCGACACCAGTCGCAGGGCATAACGCCTCCATCCGGGCTGAATCTGCAGGAAATCAGCTGCCAGCAGTCCGCGGAACAGCAGTCCCGCATTCAGCATGGCCGCCAGGCTGGTGGCCAGCGCCAGTCCCACGTGGCCGATATTCCAAAAATGCATCAGTGGGAGTGTAAAACACACGTTCATCACCATATTGGCGACCATGGCTTGAATACCAATTTTGACCGGCGTGGCCGTGTCCTTGCGCGCATAGAACCCTGGCGCCAGTACTTTCACCAACATAAATGCGACCAGACCAAGGGCGTAGGCGCGCAGGCTAAGCGCCGACATCGCCACATCATCCGGGGTGAAGGCCTTGTGCTGAAACAGTGTCACCAATATGGGCTCGGCAAGTATGATTAACGCGAGAGCAGCGGGAATGCCTATCAACAGCACCCAGCGCAACGCCCAATCCAATGTCGCGCTAAAAGAAGATTGGCGGGAAGCGGCCCGGTGGGCGGACAGGTTGGGGAGTATGACAGTGGCAATGGCAATGCCGAAAATTCCCAGTGGGAGTTCGGCGAGGCGGTCAGAAAAATACAGCCAGGAAACGCTGCCCGTGGGCAGGAAAGACGCCAGCACGGTATCGAGCATCAGGTTAATCTGGCTCACCGATACGCCGAACAGCGCAGGCACCATCAGGGTCATAATGCGGCGCACACCCTCATCCTTGGTATCCCAGACAGGACGGGGCACCAGGTCCAGGCGGTAGAGCGAGGGCAGCTGAAACAGGAGCTGCACACAGCCCGCCAGCAACACCCCCCATGCCAGAGCAAACACCGGCTCCGTAAACCAGTGACTGGCAACCAGCGCGGCACCAATCAATGACAGATTGAGAAACACCGGCGTAAAGGCCGGCACCGCAAAACGCCCATAGCTGTTGAGAATCGCGCCGCAGAAACCGGTCATGGAAATCAACGTCAGATAAGGGAAGGTGATACGAATCATGTCAGCGGTGAGATTGAATTTTTCCGGCTGCCCGACAAAACCCGGCGCAAATACCGCGGTAATCAAGGGAGCAGCCAGTATAGAGAGCAGCGTGATAATGAGCAGCGTACCGCCGAGCACACCGGCGACGCGGTTCACCAGTGCCTGAGCGGCGGCGATGCTGCCCTCTGACTTGTAGTCTGCCAGTACTGGCACGAACGCTTGTGAAAAAGCGCCCTCTGCAAACAGGCGGCGCAGGAAATTGGGAATCTTGAATGCGACGAAGAACGCATCAGCGCTGGCCCCCGCACCAAACACAGCTGCAATCACGATGTCCCTCACCAATCCAAGCACGCGGGAGATGGTCGTCATACTCCCCACGACGGCGCTGGACCTCAACAGGCCTGGGCTGTCATTCGCAGTCGCATCTGGATTACCCTTTGGCATAGGCGTTCGTCGGCTAAGCGGGCGTCAGCACCAACGCCTCCGCAGGTCGTCACCGTGTATCTGGAGCCACTGCAGCGCGATCAATGTATGTCCATTGGGGATATCGTCATCTCGCAGCATCTGCAATGCCTGCTCTCTAGGCACAGAGTGGACCAGTATGTCCTCGCCCTCCTCCTGCAAGCCGTGCAGCTCACCGATGGCCGCCCTGCTAACGCGGCCGCAGAAAAGTCGCACCTGTTCCGAACAAGCACCCGCGCTGGGAAAGACAGTGGCGATAGGCTCCAATTGAGATAGCTCGCAGGCCGCCTCCTCCATCGCTTCTCTGTGCACCACATCCTCATCAGCCTCACCGGACTCCACTACACCGGCGATCAACTCCAGCATCCATGGACTATCATCGCCGCGCATGGCGCCGGGCCGAAACTGTTCGATCATTACAAGGCTATCGGACTGAGGATCATAGGGCAGCACCGCTACCGCATCACCGCGCTCAAAAATTTCGCGCACAATGGGCCCACTCCAGTTGCCAGCAAAGCGGCGATGTTGCAGCGTCAGGCGGCGCATGGCGTAATGTCCAGACCAAACCAGCGTATCGTCGAGCACCCGGACATCTCCTGCCCCGTACTTCAACTGCAGCGACATCAGAAACGACCGCCGGTATACCAATTGACATCGCGGGCATGCCGGTCGACCTGATCCACCACATCGAGAATCAGGGCAAAGAGAGCCATACGAACCAGAAGACCGTTATCCGTTTGCCGAAAAATCGCCAGGTTGGGATTGTCGTTCAGATCATCGTCCAGTTCTCTGGCATTGGCCCGGGAATCACGGGGCAGTGGGTGCATGATAACGGTGTTGGGTTCACAGTGGCTGGTGTAGATGGATTGGTTAAGGCGGAACCGACCCCGGTATGTGTCTGCCTCTTCCTGAGATTCGAAGCGCTCTTCCTGAATACGGGTCGAGTAGACGATATCAACATGGGCGATGCTGTCCTCCAACTGATCAGATTCCAGCACTTTGTGGCCGGTTTCACGCAGGTCGGCAACAATATCGGCTGGCATTCTGAGGGCATCAGGAGACACAAGCACCACCTGAACACCCTCAAACTGGCCCAACAAGCGACAGAGCGAGTGTACTGTTCGGCCATAGCGGAGATCCCCGACCATAGCGATACGCAATTGATCCAGCGTGCGCCCGCGGGAAGCGATTTCACTGCGAATGGTATAAAGATCAAGCAGCGCCTGACTGGGGTGTTCGTTACTGCCATCGCCGCCGTTGATAACCGGCACCCGGCTGGCGGCGGCGAACTCCGCCACAGACCGCTCCGCCGGATGGCGCATGGCAATGACGTCGGAGTAGCCACTCAGGACCCGCGCGGTGTCGTAGAGCGACTCACCCTTGGCAATGGCAGAGTGCTCAAAGCCCGTAGTTTCGCGCACCTCACCACCCAGCAGATTGAACGCACTGCCAAAGCTTACCCGTGTGCGAGTGCTGGGCTCGAAAAACATGGACCCGAGAATTGCGCCTTCCAGCACATCCGTCACACGGCGGCGATGGGCGTAAGGCACCATGCAATCAGCCACCTCGAAGATGCGCTCGACATCATCGCGCTCAAACTGTCGGACTGAGAGGATATGGCTGCCGGCAAACTGCACGCTGTGACTCTCCCTGGTAGCTACGGTGTGACCCTTGGCGAGGGCCACCTCCCATTATAAAGGCAGGACCCGGCCCTGCCCATGTGCGTAATACCAATTCAGGATTCTAGGCCAGCAATGTATCGGCGTATTGCAGCAATTGCTCCAATACGGAGCGCTTTGCCGGGGGCAAGTCCTGATCATCCAGTAACGTTTCTATATCACCCTGAAACTCTTCCATGCAGTAGCTGGTATCCGCAAGCGGTTCGGTAATCCGCTGGAAACGATACTCCGCCCACTGGGCCCGCTCTTCCTCATTTAGGCTGTCAGGGTAGTTCCTCGCGCGGTAGCGAAACAACATCTCGGGCAAGCGACTGTCCTCGAACACGAAACTGTCCTCCGCCAGTTTCGCAGGTGATGCATCGCGCACAGCATCCATAACCCGTTTATCGCTGGCACTGAAGAAACCCCCGCTGTATAGCATCAGATCGGGGTCGGTGTGAGGCTCAAAATGTCGCTGTGCGATGGCCTGAATTTTCGCTGTAAACGCGGCAGGATTCTGGGCGCGGTAGTCCCGTAACGCCTTGAGGTGGCTACGACACACATCACCCTGAATGCCGAGTCGTTCTGCGGTCGCCCCATCGGCCATCTTAGGCGTCACCAGCACGGGGCACTTGTTAATGTGTACAGACTTCAGGCCCGGACGTTGCTGCCCCTGGGGCATATCTGCTGCGCGCGTATACAACAGCGACTGTATTTGCTCGGCGGGCAGGTCAAACAGGGGCTGTGGATCAGCCGCGAGATCGTAGCAAATGATCTCGTTCTGATTCTCCGGATGTTTCGCCAGTGGCACCATCAACGCGATATTGTTGCGGCTCGCACCGAACATGCCAGAGATGTGCAGGACCGGCTTCATGCCTGCCACATCGAGCTGCTCCAGCACCGCCTGTTTTTTTCGATTGTTTAAAACGTAGTCGTAAAGCTTGGGCTGACGATCCATGATCAGTTTTGCCATGGCGATGGTGGCATGCACGTCGGACAGGGCATCATGGGCAGACTCATGTGCGATACCGTTAGCACGAGTCAGGTCTTCCAGACGAAAACTGGGCATACCGTCCTCACGCAAAGGCCACTCAATGCCCTCTGGACGCAAGGCATATGCGGTGCGCACCATATCGATAATATCCCAACGCGAATTGCCGTTCTGCCATTCGCGGGCATAAGGATCGTAGAAGTTGCGGTAGAGCGTATGCCGCGTCACCTCATCATCAAAACGAATTGAGTTGTAGCCCACAGCACAGGTGTCCGGAACAGATAACTCCGCGTGAATGGCCGCGATGAACTCAGACTCACAAACACCCTCCGCAAGGGCCTTCTGCGGCGTAATACCCGTCACCAGGCACGCCCCTGGATGGGGCAGGTAATCAGCAGCGGGCTTGCAGTATATGACCAGCGGGTCGCCGATAATATTCAGGTCCGCGTCAGTCCTGATCCCGGCAAACTGTGAGGGGCGATCCTGGGCGGGTTTGCTCCCGAAGGTTTCGTAGTCGTGCCAGTAAAAGGTATCAGACAACTTCGATCGCCTGCTCTTCAATTTTCTTACGCCAGATTTTAGGGCCCGTATCGTGAACCGAGATACCGTTCGTATCGACCGCGACACTCACGGGCATATCTTTGACCTCAAATTCGTAGATGGCCTCCATGCCCATTTCCTCGAACGCAACGACGCGCGCCGCGGTAATCGCCTTGGATACAAGATAGGCCGCACCACCAACGGCCATCAGGTAGACGGCACCGTGCTTTTTGATGGCCGCGACACCCTCAGGGCCCCGCTCGGCTTTGCCGATCATGCCTAACAGTCCAGTGTGCTCAATAATAAAGTCCGTGAACTTGTCCATACGGGTTGCGGTCGTTGGGCCGGCCGGGCCCATGACCTCGTCGCGCACCGGATCTACGGGGCCGACGTAATATATAAAGCGCCCCTTGAGATCTACCTCGGGAGGCAGCCCCTCACCGCTTTCGATCAGCTCCTTCATTTTTTTGTGGGCCGCATCGCGCCCCGTCAGCATTTTACCGGACAGCAATAGCGTATCACCGGGTTGCCATTGGGCCGCCTCCTCAGGTGTCACCGTATCGAGGTTAACCCGGCGTACGCTTTCACTCACTTCCCAGGTAATGTCAGGCCAGTCGGTAATATCCGGCGGAGTTTGCAAGGCAGGCCCGGAACCATCCAACACGAAGTGTGCATGGCGCGTGGCCGCGCAGTTAGGAATCATGGCAACCGGGAGCGAGGCGGCGTGAGTGGGATGATCCATGATCTTGACGTCCAGCACTGTGGTCAACCCGCCCAGGCCCTGAGCACCGATGCCCAGTCGATTGACGGAATCCATGATTTCAAGGCGTAACTCCTCTATGCGGTTGCCGGGGCCCCGCTCACGCAACTCGTGGATATCGATAGGGTCCATGAGCACTTCCTTGGCCATAACCGCGGCTTTTTCCGCTGTACCACCAATGCCAATGCCCAGCATACCGGGAGGGCACCAGCCCGCTCCCATCGTCGGAACTGTTTTGGTCACCCAGTCGACGATACTGTCGGAAGGATTAAGCATAACCATTTTGGATTTGTTCTCCGAGCCACCGCCCTTCGCAGCGACCTGAACATCGACGGTATCGCCCTCGACCACTTCCATATGAATCACAGCGGGTGTGTTGTCTTTGGTATTGCGCCGCGCGCCAGCGGGGTCCTCCAGTATCGACGCACGCAGTACGTTGTCCGGGTGCGTATACGCCCTGCGGACACCTTCATTCACCATATTGGTCACAGACATTTTTGCATCCCACTGCACGTTCATACCGATTTTGAGAAACACGGTCACAATACCCGTGTCCTGGCAGATCGGCCGATGCCCCTCAGCGCACATCCGCGAGTTGATGAGTATTTGAGCCATGGCATCACGTGCCGCGGGATTCTGCTCACGCTCGTAGGCGTCGTTGACTGCCTTCACAAAGTCGAGGGGATGGTAATAGGAGATGAACTGCAGCGCATCTGCCACGCTGTCGATGAAATCGTCCTGTCGAATGACCGCCATAATGTGCAACCTTGTGCCAAGGGAAAATTCAAAAGAAAAAGAGTATACACGCCCTGCCTGCCGTGGAAGACATCAAACACAGTCGCTAAGATTATCAGGGCCGGCTGGTTTGCAGGGTACGAACGCTCGACTGCAGCTCGCCGAGACTGGCGTTAACCTGTCGCCGGAACGCATTGACTGAACCAACCCACTCCTCGTTGCCCGCTACGCGCTTTTCTAGCTTGGCCAACGTCAGGTTGATCTGGTTCAGACTGTCCGCCACACGCTCCACTTCCGCCTGACTGGTTTTGGCGCTGGACATCACACGGGCCAGATCGTCCCCCACACTTTTCAGCTCGGCCAGATTGACCTTGGCCTGTTCGAGTTCGGTTTGAGCACTGGCGGAGGCCGTTGCAAGGTTGCGGACTTTTTTACCCTGGGCACTGCTGTCCGCCTCAAGCTTGTCCAGACGCGACCGGGTCTGCTTCCAGACGTTATCCCAGAGCTTGCGCACCTCGCTCTCCAGCTCAGCGATTTTCACAGCCTGCACCGAGGCATTCTGGTTCATGCCCTCGTCTGTATCAGATAACCGCGCCTCGAGGTCGCTGACTCGCGATTGAAAGTCGACCAGCTCCACCGCCGCTTCGTCCAATTGCGCCTGCAACTGCCAGGCATAGCCAAAGGACAGCCCCGCCGCTATCAGGGCTATTGCGCCCAACACATAGGAGAAGTTGCCCAGGCCACTTCCCGATACGGACGCTCGCTCCTGTCGTGAATTGGTGCGCCGCCGTTCAGATCCGGTGCGCGGGGTAGCGCCCTCCCGGGTCGGGACAATGGAGGGTATATGATCAAGGTCATCAGAGGACATGGGGTCGCTATTCTGTAGGCGTCTGTAAGAGAATTATACCGCTGACCTGACCGGTTGAAACAAAAAAGCCGGGGCAAACCCGGCTTTTTATCTGTATCTGCACCGGCTCTAAAGGTATGCCAGCAGCGCCCACAGCAACGCAGTCAAAGCAATACTGCAGTGAATAACGCCCTTCACGGAAGTGATCGGTCCTGTTTTACCAAACAGTCCATTCGCTTCAACCAGCAGAATGACCACAGCACACGCCCAAAAACCCGTCGCACTCACATCGGCAATATAGAGGTTCTTGGAGCCCAGCATACCGAAGAGCATGGGGCCAGACAGCAACGTGTTAGTGCGTGACGCGAGACCCGCCTTGGCCGCCGCTGCAGGGCCATCGCCCTCTTTGCCATTCAATTTCAGCACGATTTGTTGCTTCGGCCAGATGACGAGCCAGACATTCAGGAACATGATAATACCGGCCAATGCGCCTACCCAGATAATCGGCTGACCACTGAGGTTGTTGTGCGCACCGATGGCGTACAGCAGGTACAGACCGGTGAGAAAGGTAAACATAGCGCCCCAGCGGAACCACCACAGAGCGCGCGGTGCCAGCTTGGCCTTTACGTCAGCAAGTGCCTCTTTCTCGGCTTCCTTGAAGTATTCCGTTTGTACGAAGTTGAAATAATAGAGCATGCCTATCCAGACCAGACCGAACAGGACATGCCCCCAGCGGAAGATAAAGTCTATCGCGTTTTCCATTGTTTACTCCTTAAAGTGTTGTGCACTGTCTGATTGTACACGCTCTCGGAAAATCGGGCTATGTGAAGGTTTATCGTCGGGCAAAAAAAACCCCGCCAAGGGGCGGGGTTTCGGATTTGAGCAAAAAACAGGCTTACATCATGCCGCCCATTCCGCCCATACCGCCCATACCGCCCATATCAGGCATTGCAGGAGCGCCACCGCCGGCTGAGTCTTCGACGACGTCGGAGATCATCACCTCGGTGGTGATCATCAGGGCCGCAACTGAACCTGCAGCCTGCAGAGCCGTGCGCGTAACCTTGGCGGGATCCAGAATACCCATCTTGATCATATCGCCGTACTCACCGGTAGCCGCATTGTAGCCGTAGTTACCCTTGCCATCATTTTTGACGTTATTGAGGACAACAGAGCCCTCAGCGCCCGCGTTTTCAACGATCTGGCGCAGGGGACTTTCCATAGCGCGCAGTGCCGCGTTGATGCCGTGGGTCTGGTCTTCGTTGTCGCCAGTCAGGCCAGAGATCTCGGTCAGAGCGCGTACCAGGGCAACACCTCCGCCCGCGACCACGCCTTCTTCAACGGCCGCTCGGGTTGCATGCAAAGCATCTTCAACACGGGCTTTCTTTTCTTTCATTTCGATCTCGGTGGCAGCGCCAACCTTGATTACTGCAACACCACCTGCCAGCTTGGCAACGCGTTCCTGCAGCTTTTCGCGATCGTAATCAGAGGACGTATTTTCGATCTGGACGCGGATTTCATTAACGCGCGCCTTGATGGCCTCTGCGTCACCAGAACCATCGATGATGGTGCTGTTATCCTTGTCCATTGCAACACGCTTGGCAGTACCGAGGTGCTCCAGAGTCGCCGACTCCAGGTCCAGGCCCACTTCCTCAGAAATAACCGTACCGCCGGTCAGGATGGCAATGTCCTGCAGCATGGCTTTGCGACGATCGCCGAAGCCAGGCGCCTTACAGGCGGTAACCTTCACAATGCCACGCAGGTTATTCACTACCAGAGTGGCCAGTGCTTCTCCCTCCACGTCCTCAGCAACAATAACCAGTGGCTTGCCCGCCTTGGCGACCTGCTCCAGCAGCGGCAACAGCTCGCGAATGTTGGATATTTTCTTTTCGACCAGCAGGATGAACGGCTCCTCTGCGCTGACACTCATGTTCTCCTGATCGTTGATGAAGTACGGGGAGAGATAACCGCGATCAAACTGCATGCCCTCTACCACATCCAGCTCATTTTCCAGACCGGAACCTTCTTCAACCGTGATCACACCTTCTTTACCCACTTTGTCCATTGCTTCTGCAATGATCTCGCCTACAGCCGTGTCGCTGTTGGCTGAAATGGATCCGACCTGCGCGATCGCCTTGCTGTCTTCGCAGGGCGTGGCCGCCGCGGAGATTTTTTCAACCGCTGCGCTGATTGCCTTGTCGATGCCGCGTTTCAGGTCCATAGGGTTCATGCCTGCAGCAACGGACTTCAACCCTTCATTGACGATGGATTGCGCCAGCACTGTGGCAGTCGTGGTGCCATCACCCGCTACGTCGGACGCCTGCGAAGCTACTTCCTTCAACATTTGCGCGCCCATGTTCTCAAGTTTGTCCTTGAGTTCGATATCCTTGGCCACGGACACACCGTCCTTGGTCACGGTGGGAGCCCCGAAGGACTTGTCGAGAATTACGTTGCGACCCTTGGGCCCCAGCGTTGCCCTGACCGCGTCTGCCAGAATATTTACGCCAGCCAGCATACGCTGCCTTGCGCTATCACCGAAGACTACTTCTTTTGCCATTTTGAAAATTCCTTACTGTTTAATCTGATGTTTTGACTGCGAGAAACGCATTCGCGACGGGCTTAGTCAACCACCGCGAAAATTTCGCTCTCACCCATGATGATCAGCTCTTCACCATCGGCCTCGATAGTGTTGCTGCCGGCGTACTGGCCGAAAACGACAGTGTCGCCAACCTTCACAGCCAGCGGACGCAGATCACCGTTGTCCAGAATCTTGCCGTCGCCAATAGCGACAATCTCACCCTGGTTGGGTTTTTCTTTTGCGGAACCTGGCAGCACGATACCGCCAGCAGAGGTTGCTTCTTCTTCCTTGCGGCGAACGACCACACGGTCGTACAACGGACGGATCTTCATTTGTGTAACTCTCCAAAAAGTAAAGGTGTGTGTTGAAGCCCCGCATCTGGAGCCACCAGATACATTGGGCCGATGACGTAGATTTTCAAGAGCGCGATTAGCACTCTTTTCAAAAGAGTGCTAATTCTAGTCAGGAATGCCTTGGAGTCAAGTGGTTTACAGTGCACACGCCAGATCGGCGAAAAAATGCAATAACTAATTGATTTTTATGTACTTATTGGCTCTGATCGTCATCCAGACGGCGAAAGTCGCCCTCGATAATCTCGGGGTTGCGGGGCGTCTGGTCTGTTCTGGCAGCAACTTCCGAGGATCCCCAGAGTGCCGCTACGACCCTGCGCCTGAGCGGGCCAATCACGACGATCAGGGCGACGAAATCGCTGATCATGCCCGGAATCAACAGCAGCAGGCCTGCAAACCCCATGGCCATATCGTCGAGGAACAACTCGGGGCCAATCACGCGACCCTCCTGCGCCTGACGCAGCCGCTCAAACATCCCTCTTCCCTGGCGCTGCAGAATCATTATGCCGAGTATCAGCGTAACCAGCACGTAGAGCATGGCAGTCAGCGCGCTCGTATGGATACCCAGCTGAATAAGCGTAAACAACTCTAGCCAGGGCAACATTAACAAGAAAATTCGCATCGAGAGTTATCTCCTCACACCTGTAGAGGTGGGGTCAACGGAGCGTGTTTCAAGCCCTGCGCAATAGTATCGACCCCGTTACAATAGGCACCTGCTGAGCGGCTGAGCCTCTCGCGGTGCAAGAGACAGAATTATGACGAATTACGAGCCGGATATAAATCACCGTATATGGCAGGTGGTCGCATTGATTCCCAAGGGCCGGGTCTCGACCTATGGGCATGTCGCCGAAAAGGCGGGGTTAGCCGGGGCGGCCCGTCGGGTGGGAAGCGCCCTGCGAGCACTGCCCGCAGATTCGAAGATACCCTGGCACCGGGTTCTCAATAGCAAGGGCTCCATTGCATTACCCACGGCATCCGGATCACATCAAATACAACGTGACCAACTGGAGGCCGAAGGGGTGTTGTTCAACACTAAAGGCCGGGTCGATCTTGAGCATTTTGGTTGGTAGCGCTGGTTACTGACGCGCCTTGCGATGAATTTTGGACGCGTCATTGGGCAGGTGGCCCATGTACAGGAAGGTTTTCTTGGTTATCACGTCACCGTGGCCGCGAATTTCTTCATACTGCTTTCGGTATTTTGCCAGGCTCTCATCACGTTTCTCCGTACTGACGTTGGTAGTGGTGCCGCCGTGCAACTGGTGAAAGCACCCTTCGCCGATTAACTGCGCCGCAGACACGTCCGGCGCATCTACCGCGCGGTTAAATATGTCGAGGTTGATAAAGCCCCCGCCCGGAAAATCAAAGCGTTCGTCTGCCCCACCCTGCGCCACAAAAAGCGATCGCTTCATAAACAGACAGTTCGATTCAAACATGCGGTTTAGCCAATTAATATTTTCGGGACCCGAGCGCAAAGGCGAACCAATTTCGAACAAGCGGTAGCCATCCGTCGGCCAGTCAACGCTCTGCAACAGTGCATCTTCTGCGGCTTTATCATACCCGGTGTTTATTGTTTCATTCTGCGCACCAGGTCCCAGCCAGAAATAGCGGGTAGCCACGACCGGGTTCTCGTAGGCATTAAAGCAGGCAAAGGCCATGCGAAAGACACCCGGCGTCAGGATATGTGCCCCATCAATCATGAGGCAGATAATGTCCCCGGTCGCTTCTTTCAGCGCGATGTTGATGGCCTGTGCAGGTGACGGGTGTGCATCGCGGATACCCAGCAGCCGAACAGGCACATCGAGGTGAGCCCAGCTTTGCGGATCCAGCGGCTCGGGAGAACCATTGTCTACGAGGATCACCTCATACTCGAGGTCCTGTGCGCCCTGCTGATAATCGCGCGCAAGCCCCTGTAGGGTTCTTGGAATTTCACGCGCCATGTCATAGGACACAAGGATGACGGATAATTTCATACAGTTACTCACCAGGCACCGGGGTTAAAGGAAAGAGCCACTATTCAATCGGCTTTCCCGCCAATCGAGCTCTTCTTTTTTCAACCGCCGAAATATTTGACGGATTGGTGGGCATATGCCCCATGTAAGTAAAAGAGGCCTTGGACATAACATCCGTGTGACCTCGTATCTCCCGGTACTGTTCCCGGTACTGATCGAGTTTTTCCCGGCGCTCTTCCTGGCTGACCGGATTGGTTGTGGTTCCACCATGCAACTGATGAAAGCTACCCTCGCCGATAATCTGCACCGGCGTTATTTCAGGTGCCTCCACCGCGCGCTTGAATATATCCAGATTTAAGAAACCACCACCCGGGAAATCAAACCGTTCGTCCGCCCCGCCCTGAAGCTGAAAAAAAGACCGCTTCATAATAAGGCAGTTTGCTTCCGCCAATCGGTTGAACCAGGTCATTCGTTTGGCCCCCGAGCGCAGCGGTGTACCAATCTCGAACAGTCGGTAACCATCTGACGGCCAGTCGATGCGCCCAAGCAAACCATCTTCAACCTCCTGGTTATAGCCGTCCAGAACAGATTCTGTCTGTTCGCCGACACCGAGATAAAAGTAGCGGATTGCGACCACAGCATCATCGAATGCCTGGTAGGCAGATAGCGCCATACGAAATACACCTGGGGTGAGCATGTGCGCGCCATCAATCATGAGACAGACCAACTCACCGCGGGCAAGTTGCAATCCCCGATTGATCGCACTGGCCGGTGACGTTGATGCGTCGTCGATTCGAATGAGCTTGACCGGAACATCGAGGCCGGACCAAGTCGCCTCGTCCAGGGGTACCGGAGAGCCGTTATCCAGTAACAATACCTCATACTCGAGGCTTTCAGCCCGCTCCTGATACGACCTCGACAGGCTTTCGAGGGTGCGGGGAATTTCTCGTGCCATGTCATAGGCGACAAGGATCACAGATAGCTTCATCGAGGTTTCCAAATGCCGGGACGTCCCAATCCGTCCCAATGTTGCATGATTTCCGGCCTACCGGGCTAACGTTTGAGCAATTTAACCGCGCAAGCGTCGAATCTCACGTGCTCTGCAGGTCTTAACCGTTAGAAATTATGTCAATTATCTCACTTTACCGCATCATTTTGCTTCACTTTCTTCAAATCTTCACGGTAGAGTTTAGTGTTTGAATTATAAACAGATTTTGGAGTCGCCTGACAGGTGATACTGGCGTGTTGGCAATAAAGAAAAAAGGGGGAAACTCGCGGCGCGGACCATCCTGGGCCGGGGTCTTTGCGTGCGTACTTTTGGCCACCCAGTCACCACTTGGACACAGTGTCGAACCTTCCGTCGTCAATCTCGACCTTCATCGCGATCCAATCTCTGAAAAGTTGACTCAACAGTCCATCAGCCAGTCATTTCAAGACTCCAGGGGCGCGGTCTGGTTCGTTTCGCAAGAGGGCATCAATAAATACACTGGCCACGAGCTCGAAAATTATCGCTACTCCCCCAGTGCGCCGAACTCTCTTCCCACCAATCTCGTCACTCAGATTACCGAGAGTAGCGCGGGCAAGATCTGGCTATCCACCCTTGGTGGTGGCCTCGCTTTTTACGACTCAACATCTAACGACTTCACAGCTTTTTATTCCGATCCGAACGACCACAATACGCCCTACTCCAATGATATCCATGCGATCTACAGCGATCGTGAAGGATTTCTCTGGCTGGGATACACCAATGGTTTCAGCAAATTCGATCCCACAACGCTGTCGTTTCACCACTTTGTCTCTGGCAACTCTGACATACCGTTCATGGGTGAGGTCAGTGGCTTCACTCAATCAGAGGACGGAGCGATATGGGTAGCGAGCGAAGCGACTGGCGTACTTCGCATTGACCCGATCACAAATCAGATCGCGCCCTATGGACAAATCCCGCTTGATGAAAACCGTCTCACCTCTGGCAGGCTTTATCGAATAATTACGGATTCCACGGGGCATATATGGGTCGCTTCTGAGAAGTCGGGGGTTATGCGTATCAACCCAATTAGCCGACAAATCCGAAATTTCGTTCACTCCGGCGAAGACACCCGGTCGCTATCATCAAATCAAACCTCTGATATTTTCGAAGACAGCAGCGGAGATATATGGATAGCCACCGCGGAAGGCCTGAACCTTTTCGCTGCCGACACGGAGGATTTCGTTCGATTTGGAACACACAACACCGACCTGCCGGATGATTCTATCATTAGCATCTATCAAACCCGTGAAGGCAAGTATTGGGTCGGGACACGATCGGGACTCGCCTCCGGCATGAGAACCCAGTTTCAGTTGTTTGATCGTGAGCGCAATAATCTATCCAATAATTCAGTCAATGCGTTTACTGAAACACCCGACGGCACCCTGTGGGTGGGAACAGACGACGGTCTGAATAAACTGCCTACCGACAGTACCGAGTTCAGATGGATCAATGAGTCGACACAGCCCTACTTATCCAGTGCGATTGTGATGAGTTTATACAGTGACGGGGATACTTTATGGGCTGGAACCTATGACGGCGGCCTAAACAGGATCGATCTGCAAACCAACGAGACACAGACTTACCGTCATAGCCCCATTGATAGCGCCAGCATTGGGGCAAATGGAATCACCTCCATACTGCGGCTTTCAAATGGCGATCTGCTGGTTGGGACATACGGTGGCGGGCTCAGTATTTACAACGACGAATCAGGCACGTTTGATACCCTCACACACGAGATCGACGACCCGAGCAGCATCAGCAGCAACCTGGTGCTGGCAATTTTCGAGGATTCTGCGGGCGATGTGTGGATAGGCACTGAAAATGGACTCAACAAGTACCATCGTGAGTCCAGATCTTTCGAACGCTTTTACACTGACAGGAATAATCCCAAAAGTATTTCAAGCAATATCGTCTGGAGCTTCCACGAAGATTCCAAAGGCAACTTGTGGCTAGGGACGTTAGGCGGCGGATTGAATCAGTGGCCGGCACAGGATCGCGCACAGTCGCGAGAAAACTTCATCAATTACTCCAAAAAAGTCACTTTACCCAGCTCAAATATTTATGGCATACACGGAGATGAAAGCGGACGACTCTGGCTGTCTCACAGTAAAGGAATCACCGGGTTAGATCCGGTGACGTTAACATCCTATCAGTACGGCACCAGTGATGGGCTCCAATCCACCGAATTCAATCTTGGCGCCTCATTCAAATCTAGAGACGGCGTTATTTATTTTGGTGGAATAAAAGGCTTCAATGCCATCAACCCTGACCTGTTGACGACCGATAGACAGCCACCTCAAGTCGCAATTTCCCAAATTAAGGTTATGAATGAGCGCATAGAGTACGACACGCCGTATGCTGATCTGGACGCCATTGAGCTGGATTATACAGACCGGATGCTATCCGTAGAGTTCTTCGCTGCCGACTACTCTAACCCGGAGCTGATCAACTACGCCTACCAGCTTGAAGGGATTAACCCTGACTGGGTTATATCGCCTGATGCCAGAGTCGCCTCTTTTACCACGCTGCCCGCCGGTGCTTATACATTAAAGCTAGCAGCCGCCACCCCTGACGGAACCTGGAACTGGAATGGGCTGACGATTCCTGTGCGCGTTGCGCCTCCGCCCTGGCTGAGCCCGATCGCTTATGCGGTTTACATCGTATTAGCCGCCACCGCGATTGCATTTTATTTCTATGGTCAAGCGCGACAGGCAAAGATTTCTCAAGAAAGGCAGCGACAGCTGGAGTTGCGAGTAGAAGAACGAACACGAGACTTGCAGGAGGCGCGAAAAATCGCCGAGGAAGCCACACAAGCAAAGTCAGAGTTTCTCGCCACGATGAGCCACGAAATCAGAACACCGATGCATGGCATTATCGGCATGACAGAGCTACTACTTCACACCGATCTTAGCGACCAGCAGAATCAGTTTGCCAATGCGGCACACAAGAGCGGCGAATCTCTGCTGGGCTTGATAAACGAGATACTCGACTTCTCCAAAGTGGAGGCTGCAAAGATTGAACTGGAGCAAGTCGAGTTTAACCTGACCGAACTGATGGACGACATCTGTTACCTGCAGGGCGAACCCGCCAGTAAGAAAGGCGTATCGCTCAACAATATTTGCCATCCGCTCACACCAGAACTACTGGTTGGCGATCCGGTCAAGATTCGCCAGGTCGTCATGAATCTAGTCAGCAACGCCATAAAATTCACCGCAACAGGCAATATTAATATTCGCGTCAATCCGAAAGTGAGCAAATCGAGCCCTGACAAAGCGCTGGTGCACATCGTCGTCGAAGACAATGGCATCGGCATGGATGAAGAGACGCAAAAACGTGTTTTCGAGCCCTTCACCCAGGCTGACACAAGCACGACTCGAGAGTATGGCGGCACCGGCCTCGGGCTCACCATATCAAGGCACTACATCGAAGTAATGGGCGGCGATATTGCCATTCAGTCTGCGCCCGGTGAAGGTACGAAGATTACCGTTTCAATACCGATGGAGATCAAGCACACAGACAATACTTCGAACACACTGTTCAACGATTATACGGGCAGAATCCTGACCGCCAATACGGCAACCTATCAAATGGTAGCCAGTCATATGTCGAGACTTGGAATAAACTGCTCACCGCTACTCGACGAAGAACTGCAGTCGCCGCTGGATGACATTCGCACTCTTGCCATAGTCGATTACGAGGGAACCCGATCTTATAATCAAAACCTGACACAATTTGAGGGCGTTGAAGCGAGGCTTAAAATTGTTCTTGCCCCTCTCACAATAGAGCAGCTACCCGCCGTTTTTTCAGATTGGGCGGTAATTACCAAGCCCTTGACCTCAAGCGCTATGGTGGACTTATTGTCGAGCAGGCTGCAGATCGACGCAACCCAGAAGCCGCGAGGTCGGCATGTTCCAGAAACACAAAAGGTCAAGCGACAGACGGTTCTTGTCGCTGAGGATGTGTCCACTAATCAGGACATTATCGTAGAAATGCTCACCCTCCTGGGGCATGAAGTAGACATCGCAGATAATGGCCAAACCGCCGTCGCCAAGTTCCTGGACGGCAACTACGCACTGATCTTTATGGACTGCCAAATGCCCATCATGGACGGCTATGAAGCCTCCCGAAGAATACGCCAGCTGGAAAAAGAACAGCAGATGACACCCATTCCCATCGTCGCCTTAACCGCCGGGTCCGATAGAAGAGACCGGGACAGATGCTTTGAGGCCGGAATGAATGATTACCTCACAAAACCTTTTTCTATATCCGATATACAACACGCGATAGACAAGCGCTTATTGGAAGTTCACCTTAAAGCAAATACAGAAAAACGGACTCAATCTCAAGCTAACACTAGCGTCTCAGCGAAGAAGCCTGTGCAACCTGAAAAGGGTGCCATTGATTACTCGGCGATCAACAGCATTCGAGAAGTTGAGAAACACACGGGGAAAACAATTTTGCCCTCACTGAAAGAGGGCTATATCAAACAAATGGAGGAGAAGCTCCACGACATCAAGAGCCTCGTTTCTTCGCGCGACGCTCGCGCCATATCAACCACCGCCCACGCCATCAAATCAATGAGCGTCAATATCGGCGCAAGGCATGTAGCCGGTATCAGTGCCAAAATTGAAAAAGAATATAGCAGTGGCCATGTCCATACGCATGACCTTGAGAAGGCCATACCCACACTTACAAAAGCTTACTTTGAATTTTTGAAAGAGCTGGATATGGCGTTGTCAGACACACATGATTCCTGAAAAATACATAGGAAAAATGGATTCATTTATTCAACGTTCAATCGACAGCCACCCGCGCACCATCATTCTCTTGTAAACGGCACATCAAGACAAACCTGCTAGACTCACTATAGACGTAGTCTCGGAGGCGGCATTGAAAGCACATACACTTTGCCTTGTCCCCTGCCTGCTACTACTCGCGCTTTCCCCTGCGGAGAGCGTCGACCAAGATAAGCGTCTCGCGTGGGCAGGTGCCGCAGATCGTCTCAACCCAGGTTTTCTTCTGCCGGTTGATCCGCTCATTGCCAATCAAAATAGTACTTTCGACGATGCTCAATTATTCACTGAAGACTCTCTGGATCATCTGAGTAGGAAGACTGAGAATACATCACTGGCTCCACTCACCCGGCATCGCACAACAATCGATCATAACAATGCTGTGCAGCGATCAGATACAAGCGGCAGCGCAGACGCAGACACTATATCCAGCCCGGTTCACAAGCGGGCTGCTCACTGGCCAGGTGGCTCCGCGATCTCTGCGTATAGCCTGATAGCGGTGGTCATAGCCTGGACATGCGGTCGTATCTACAGCAGCTATGTGTCGCAGCAAAAATCTGATGATTTGGCCGACCGGGTCTATGAGATCGAAAGCGAAGCAGACGATGATCTCCATGAATTTATAGTGACACAGGGTGAACTGGCCGCATCTGCTCAGGCGCATAGCGAGGTCACTTTATCGATAATGTCGCACTGCATATCTTCGCAGGTCAACGAACCGCAAAACGTGTCCGGCCAGCAGTTGGCAGAAGGCAGCCTTAAACGAATAAACGTCCTGTCCAGCCTGGGGTCATACACACGTTACGAACCCGAGGGCGCGCAAGTCGATCTGCACGGTTTTGTCGATGCTGTCGTCAGTGACATGTTACGGACGACGCCTGTTCGACCCGAGACCGTTGTCAGTATTAACGACATCGAACAAGCGCACCTGCCGTCCGAGGTTGCCACACCCCTGGGTCTTGTTCTTTTCGAACTTCTAGAGAATGCTTTTCTGCATGCCTTCGCCAGTAGCTCACCGGCAAACTATATTCATTTGCAGATGAAGGTTGAAGAAAATCGACGCAGAGAAGACCACTCTGTGCACCTGTCGGTGCAGGACAGCGGTAGAGGCTTTCCACAGGACTTACACAAAGCCTGCAAGGCAAACTCTGGCCTTGCGATAGTAAAAGGACTCATCGCGCGATTGCATGGAGAAATCAATTTCGCCAATGAACCCAGCACCCAAATCAGCATCATTGTCCCGCACATATTCTGCAACACCCGCCATACGTAGGCGCACAAGACCACGTCTGGAATCTGGTCAGCTCACCATCTCGGTGTTACATTACGGTCTGAATTAACGGTGCTCAAGGCAGAGCCGCGGTGACTGCTCACACGCTCTGCTGCAATACCACCAGTTACAGAGCGGATATTTTGTAGTGATAAGCGAAGTAAAGCTGCGCATATTCGGGCGCATGTGTCATCTGGTCATAGATAATAGCGATGAGCGCGGCGCAGAGCGACTCTCGCAGTGCCAGGCTGAGCTGGCGCGGCTGGACAGCAAGTTCAGCCCCTACCATCCAAAGAGCATCACCAGCCAGATCAATCAGGGCGCCGGCACCGGTTCTACGGTTCCCCTTGATCCGGAGGCCGTCAGCTTATTCAGCTACATCGACGCACTATGGGATGAGAGCAACCATTTGTTCGACCCCACTGTGCGCATACTCCGGGATTGCTATGACAGCGACGGTAAACTGCATGCATCCACGGAGCAATTGCAAGGCATGCTCAAGCTCGTGGGCTGGAACAAGATAGAGATAAGTGCTGCAGGAGCACACATGTCCCAGCGCGGTATGTTGCTGGACATGAACGCGTGCATACGCCCCTATGCACTGGATTCCATCGCACGCAAACTGCGCGCTCAGGGCGTGAAGAGCGCCTACCTGGAGCTCGGCGAAGATGTTATCTGTATTGGCAAGCAGTCAGATGGCGCCAACTGGCTGGCTGGTGTCCGCATACCTCAAGGTAATCGGGCCGGTATTCTGCGACTCAAGGTCAATGACAGGGGGTTTGCACTTCGCGGCAACATTGAGCAGACAAGCCTGCAAAACGGCGAGTATTTTGGTCGGGTGCTGAGCCCCGTAGATGGCATAGCCATTCCCGGCCTCCTCAGTGTCGCGGTCATCGCCGATAACTGCCTGACGGCCTGCAGCGCTGCCAGTATCGCCCGGGTCAAGACAGAAGCCTCTGGCCTCAAATGGCTTGAAAAGCTGGGCATGCCCTGGCTGGCAGTGGATCGACAGTTCAACTGCCACGGCCCCTTGGCCCAACGCTAGGGCCGTGCGCGGGCACCCATTCGCTAGCGCGCTGTGAATATTGGCGGGCGTTTCTCGCGCTTCGCCGCCAGACCCTCTTGGAAGTCATCAGATTCAAGGCATTGCCTGAACAGGGTTTGGGCCATCGCGGGATCGACGCTGTACTCCCCCGCCTGCCGAATAATTTGTTTCATGGCGCTCACCGCGAGAGGTGCCAGTGCAACCAGCCGCTGGGTCATCTCCTGCGCACGCCGTTCGAGATCTGCGCGCTCGACCAGGTGATCCAGAAAACCTATCTTTAGCATGCCATCCGCATCGAATTCTTCTGCCCCCATTAGTATTCGCCGGGTAAGTGCCGGACCGAGGCACTCCAGGAACCGGTAAATTCCCTCCAGTGGGTAACATAAACCCAGTTCCGCTGCCGGCACGCGCATCCTGCTACCCCGCACACCGATACGCATGTCGCAACTGGCCGCCAATTCCACCCCGCCGCCGTAAAGATCACCATTCACTGCACATATAGTCGGCACCGTGAGTCTGGCCACACGCGCCGTCATCAGCTGGAAGCCCGCCGCGTCTGCGTTACTGGCATCCAGTTCACGCAACGATGCACCGGCACAAAAGGTCTTTTCGCCGGCGCCGGTAAGCAGCAACACACGCACCTCCGGGTCGTTCTCTATTTGATCCAGCGCACGCTGAATACCATCCAGCTGCTCGCGTCCCAGCGCATTGTGCTGCTCGGGGCAGTTTAACAGCAGGTGGCATACGTGGCCTGTCTGGCTAAATAGAATAGAATCTGTCATGGCAACTTACCTGGCAAACGTGCAGCGCAGTGTGTCACAGCCACTCGGGGCTCGCTAGCCAGTCTACTCAGGACCGACGCGTGACACTGCGTTCGCGTTCAAACTACAGGAGACTATCCGGTGGGGAAAAAACGTTGCACATGGTGCTCAGACGATCCCTTATACGTGGCGTACCATGACGATGAATGGGGCGTGCCGCTATACGATGACAGCACACTTTTTCAGTTTCTTTTACTGGAGGGCGCACAGGCGGGCCTAGCCTGGATCACAGTGCTGCGAAAACGCGAGGGTTACCGTCGGGCCTTTGATAACTTCGATGCACAGTCAATTGCCCGCTACAGCGATAAAAAGCTGGAAACACTGCTTCAGAATCCGCAGATCATTCGCAACCGGTTAAAGGTTTTCGGCGCACGGCAAAACGCTCAGGCCTTTTTGAAGATTCAGGAGGATCGCGGTAGCTTCGCCAGCTATATCTGGGACTTCGTGGACGGCAAGCCTGTGCAAAATTGCTGGCCGTCGTCGGCCGATGTACCCGCCAACAGCCCGATTTCCGATCGTCTCAGCAAGGATATGAAAAAACGCGGATTCACCTTCGTCGGGTCCACCATACTGTATGCCACTATGCAGGCTACCGGCATGGTCAACGACCACACGACGGACTGCTTCCGTCACAGTGAATGCCGTCAACTGGCCTAGCCCAGCACCCGCAGCGATAAAGTGTTAAGCTTTCCGTCCCCGAAGTGAGAATCCCCCTTGTCTGCATCCACGAGTGACACTCCGCTCTCATCCAGCCGCCATGTTTGGCAGCTGGCCTGGCCGACGATTATCTCCAATCTGTTATTTACCACCGTAGGGTTTGCACATATCAAAATAGTGGCCGAGCTCGGAACGACATCCGTTGCGGCAGTGACCACAGGTCATCGGGTGTTTTTCCTGATTCAGGCGATCCTGATGGGCGTCTCGGTCGCCGCCACCGCGATGATTGCGCGCAGCTGGGGTGCGAAGCAGATTCGGCAAGCGGAGCTGGTCTCCTGGATTTCGCTGGTGCTCTCGGTTTCACTGGCCGCGATCCTGAGCATCCCGGTACTCATCATCCCCACTCAAATCGCCGGGCTGTTCGGGCTGGACGCTGAAACCACCCGATTGTCCGCCGAGTTCATATTTTGGCTGGGCCTGTTTAATGTGTTTGCAGCGATCAATATGATGCTCGGAACCGCCCTGCGTGCGACAGGGGACGTCATTACTCCGCTGTGGTTTCTGATATTTAGCTCCGCACTCAACATGGTGTTCGCCTATATGCTGGCCTTCGGCACCGGTCCCCTGCCGCAGATGGGCGTAGCCGGGGTTTCGCTGGGGGGCAGCTTCGGCGCGGCGTTAATCACGATCGCTTTTGTGATGTTCTGGTGGCACGGTGCCTTTAATCTGAAACCGGCCAAGTGGGCGCCTATTGACTGGTCAATTACACGCCAGTTCATGTCCATAGGCGGGCCAGCGGTGCTTGAGCAGGGCATCGTACAACTCGCCTTTCTGGCGTTTTTCGCGATTATTGCCAACTATGGCACTGAGGCCTATGCGGCCTACGGGATAGGCATCACGCTTGTCGCGTTTTCCATTGTTATCGGATTTGGCTTCGGTATTGCCACCGCTACTATCGTAGGACAGCAACTGGGGGCGGGAAACACTGAATTCGCAATAAAAGCGGTATCGCGTTCCCTGCGCATGGCGCTGGCGGCGATGACCACACTGTCAATTCTGCTCGCCTTGTTCGCGCAGGAGCTGGCCGCCTTCATGATCGACGATCCGGAAGTTATCCACCTGACTGTCGTTTTCATGTATATGATTGCCATCGCACAGCCGCTGATGGCATTTGAATTCACACTGGGTGGCGCTCTGCGGGGCGCCGGCGACACCCGCTTCCCCCTCATTGCCACTTTCTGTGGCATCATCTTTGGGCGACTGCTAACCGCCCTCATCTTCCTCTGGCTGGACCTGTCCGTTTACTGGATTTTCGCCGTGATGCCACTGGACTACCTAATTAAGACGACAATGCTGATCTACCGCTTCCGTTCGCGCAAATGGCTGGATGTGAAGTTCGACCTCGATCATTAACACGGCGGATTTTATGGACAGCGACAAAAAAAATACTTAAAGTTGGAATCGCACAACTAACAGTAAGCCGCCAGCCGCCGAACCCCTGATCATGACCTCCGATAACGCCTTACCAAACAGCGGCGGGCCCTCCCCGTTTAACCGCACCGCGCAGCACGATGCAAAGCGCAGCGCGATTCTGTCACAGGCAGCCAAACTGTTTAACTACCAGGGGTCCCGGGGCACAACGCTGCAAGACATAGCATCCAGCCTCGGACTGACCAAGACGAGTCTCTATTATTACGTAAAGACCAAAGAAGATTTAATCTACCAGTGCTATCGGGTGGCCCTGGAACATCATCACAGCGCACTCGATACGATCGAGCAGGAGACCACAGACCCGCGAGCGCGCGCTGCGGGTTTTCTGAAACAACATTTCGTCAGTTGGGGAGCAGCCCAGAACGGGACCGGCCCCCATATTGCTGCCCTCATGGAAATTGCCGCACTCAAGGGACAGCACAAAGAGGAAATCGAAGCGCAATATATTGCGCTGTTCAAGCGTGTCCGTAACAATATTCGCACCGGAGTCGCAGAGGGCTCGCTACGGCCTTGCGAAAGCACGGCGACAACACGAGCCATTATGGGCTCACTCGATTGGACGTTCTCTTGGCTGCACGGCGTGCCATTGGAACAACTGGAGGCCACGGCACACGCCGCACTTGATATTCTTGCCAACGGTCTGGCCAGCACGGAGCCACTGCACGCCGTTGCGCTGGACGCGCCCGGTGAACGCCCCAACGAGTCACTGGAGGGTTTTAATCGAGAGGAGACAAACCGCCTCAAACAGGAAGCCTTTTACAAAACCGGCACACGCTTTTTCAACCGCAGAGGCTTCAACGGCGCGTCCCTGGATGAAATTGCAGAAGACCTGAAAGTCTCCAAAGGCGCGTTCTACTACCATATCAAAAGCAAGGAAGATCTACTGTCGAGCTGCTACAAGCGCTCTCTCAACATTCTCGGAGACATTCATGACCGCGCCGACAGGGGCACCGACTGCGGCCTGATCAGGGCACAGCGCATCTGCCTCGAAGCGTTCAAAGTACAAATTTCAGCGGACGGACCATTGATCCGCTATAACACAATCACCGCGCTGCCCATGGCGCGCAGGCGCGAAATTCTCAAGCAGACAGAGGCACTCAATACCCACTTTGGGCAACTGTTAGAGCAGGGCATTGAAGACGGCAGTGTCAGACCCATCAATATTTTTATTGCCCGGCAGCTGATTGCCGGTGCGATCAACGCCGCCATGGATATCGGTAAATGGCGCGAAGTAGACGACCCGGAGAGCGCCGCTATCGACTATTTCAACGTATTATTCAACGGCCTGCTGCCTCGTGCAGACGCCACAGACTAATCAAAACCAGGAGCAGCAAGTGGCTACAGATCTCGACAAACTACTCAGTTTTCTGATCGTTGAGGAAATCGGCGAAGATGTATTTCGGGGTACCAGCCCACCCCGGCCGCGCCGAGTTTTTGGCGGTCAGGTAGCCGCCCAATCACTGGATGCAGCCACCCGCACCGTGGACAAGGATCGTCTGGCCCACGCCATGCACGCCTATTTTCTGCGCCCGGGTGATCCCGCGAAAGACATTCAGTTTGAGGTAGAGCGGCGACGTGACGGGCGCAGCTTTACGACCCGCGACGTGGTCGCAAGACAGGACGGTGTCGCCATCTTTAACACCTCCATTTCCTTTCATATACACGAGGAAGGTCTGGAACATAACGCAGACATGCCCGACGTACCGGGGCCGGAGGGTCTGGAGGCTGATCATGCTCGCTGGGCGCGTCTGGCAGAAAAATACCCGGATCGATTCGACCCGCCGTTGCGACAGCCTATCGAACGGCGTCCGGTTGACCCGAGGGATTTTCTCAACAACGAGATTCGCAAGCCACAGCAAAATATCTGGTTTCGGGCGATAGGTGACCTCGGCGAAGACCCGCGCCGTCATCAAATCCTACTCACATTCATGTCGGACTTTGGCTTACTCGGCACAACACTCATGCCGCACCCACATCACGGCTTCGATAAAGACATGCAGTCAGCCAGCCTCGACCACGCTCTCTGGTTCCATCAGCCCTTCCGCGCAGACGAATACCTGCTGTACTCTCTGGACAGCCCGGTGGGTGCTGGCGGCCGCGGCTTTGCCCGTGGTAGTTTCTATTCGCAGGACGGGCGGCTGGTCGCCTCCACTGCGCAGGAATGCCTGATCAGGGTTCGCAAGGACTAGTTAACCACGGTCTGCATCTGACGACCCTCGCTGACCAGTTCCAGCGAATCACCCTTATGCACGAGGTGCGTAACAGAACCGTTATCGGGCCAGAAACACAATGTTTCTGCTTGCCCGGTGACGTGCCCCACCACCGCATTAATCACCAGAAAATGTGTGAACACCGCGGCCGGACGATCCAGTTCCAGTAGCTGATCGAGGGCAGTCCTGCGCCAGGCCTGCAGATTTTCTTCCTGCTCGGACCATCGCTGCTGCATAAAACGCCGCAACCAGGCCGGACGCTCGGGTAACGGAACAGGTGCAGGAATTTCACGAAACGCATCGCGCTTGTCAAGATCCCGACCAAAGTGCAGCGCCAGTGGTGCGGCGGTTTCCAGGGCTCGTTGCAATGGACTGCTCAGCAGGTGGCTATCAGGTGGCAGCTGCAAAGCGAGCTCATCGGCTACCGTTTGGGCCTGCCGCCGCCCCAGTTCGCTCAACCCGGGGTCCGGCGCTTCGCCCCAACTGGCTGCCGCCTCACCATGCCTGACAAGAAAAATATCGATGAACCGATCCCCCCTCAGCGATAGGTGACAAGGTTTTCATCTTGCTGTGCTCCGAGTACGCGAAGAAACGAGCAGTCGTTGTAGTACGACAGGGAGACTTTAGAGCGGTTGTAGAAAAGCTGTGTCACCGAACAGTTGAATACGGGCTCATAAAATTGATAGGTCTCATCGCCGCCCAGTCCCAACACATCGGCGACGATGGTCGCCAGCGTACCACCGGACGCAAAAATACCGACCGTTTTTCCTGCACCCTGTGCCCGGATTACGTCAGCCAGGGCCTCGCGGACACCTTGAGAATAATCCGCCCAACTCGCCAGGCGAGTGTCGCTACATGCGGGCGAAACCCAGTAATTGAATACCGCCTCGATCACTTTCTGATAGTCCTTGCCGGAACTCAAACCCCTGTCTACCAGGGCCTGTATTTCGGGGTTCGTTTTTACCACTTCCGGCACCAGGTACTTTACCTGCTCATCGTTTTCTATTTCGTTGAAACGAGGATCAATGTGATGCGCGATTTCGGCGGGCTGACTGGCTATCGCCAAACGCGCTGTCTCGCGCTGGCGCGATAAGTCGCCGCTGTACACGGCATCAAAAACGACACCGGTATCCCGAAAGTACGCTCCTGTCACCTGCGCCTGACGACAACCGAGGTCAGAGAGCTTGTCGTAGTTTTCTGCGCCAAAAGAAGCTTGTCCATGGCGTACAAGGTAAATAGTCGCCATCAGGCGCTTTCCGCTTCAGTCAGTCGCCGATCAAAACGCAATTCGCGGCGGTAGGGGAAAAAATCTTCAACGTGCCCGGTGCGAATACGCTCCTGCAAGCCTCGCCAGAACGCCGCATCGTAGATATCGCTATGCAAGGTATCAAACACCTGCCGGGCACGTTGATTGCCGGAAAAAAACAGCGAAAATTCTTCCGGAAAAATATCATTGTCCCTTACTGTGTACCATGGCTTGCTCGACATCTCATCCTCTTCATTACGGGGCTCGGGTATGCGCCGGAAGTTACAGTCTGTCAGCGGTTGAATTTCATCATAATCGTAAAACACAACACGGCCGTGCCGGGTTACACCAAAATTCTTGAGCAGCATATCTCCGGGAAATATATTCGCAGCGGCCAGCTGTTTGATGGCATTCCCATACTCATCCATAACCGCCCCGACCTGCTCGTCCGTCGCGTCCTGCAGATAGAGGTTTAGCGGCGTCATACGTCGCTCCACATAGACATGCTTGATCACCAGCGTCTTACCGTGCTCCTCAATAACCGAGGGCGCCACCTCACGCAGCTCTTCCATCAATGCTTCTGAAAAACGTTCTCTGGCAAAAGCGAGACCCTTGAACTCCTGTGTGTCTGCCATGCGTCCGGCCCTGTCCCATCGCTTCACCAACGCGTACTTGGCCTTCACCTGCTCTCGCGTCATGTCTTTTGGCGGCGTGAAACGATCCTTGATAACCTTGAATACAAAATCATAGGACGGCAGAGTGAATACCGTCATCACCATGCCCTTGATGCCCGGCGCAATATTGAATTGGTCGGTAGTCCCTCGCATATGCCGAAATGCACAGCGGTAATAGTAGGTTTTGCCGTGCTTGTTGTGCCCAATCGCGCTGTAAATTTCCGAGATAGGCTTGGCCGGCATGAGCTGCTGAAGAAAGAGAACGCACTGAGCGGGTATTGATGCATCCACCAGAAAATACGCCCGGGTAAAACTGAACAACACACTCACCCGGTCGGAGCCGAACAGGATCGTGTCGACGTACACACTGCCATTCTCGCTGTGGAGAATAGGCAATACCATCGGCTCAGAACGGCCCTGGCAGACTATTCTGCCTACAATATAGGCGCCCTTGTTACGGAAAAAATGGGGCTCAAGCACCTGAAATTCAGTATCAGGGCTGCGCAGGTCACCACGACTGGCAAAGTAGCGTTGAAGGGCCTGCTCGATATTCTTGATATCGCGAGGCTTATCCTCATAGGGTACGGTGAACGCGTAATCGTCGAGCAACTGCCCCAGCATACCGCTTATCGAATCGCCCGGCCGGTACGTCCTGTACACCTTGCTCACGTCGGCGGGGGGCATGTCGCCCTGCGGCGAAAACACAAACGCGTATTCGTCACGAATCTTCTGATGACTGAATACCGCACAGTACATCGAATTAAAGTAGGTCTCTGCAATTTCGAAATTGTCGCGGCCGTCGATCAAGCCGGCGTAGATTGCTCTGGCTTCTCGCCAGAATTCCAGATGCTTTAAGTCCTGACCAGCCAGCAATTTGACCGTCGCCAGTGTCTCGCGGGTACTTGTCTTGTAAAGGTTGATACGCTCGATTGAGGATTCACGCAGCCCCTGCCAGTCTGCGTTAGCGAAACGAGGTTCGGCTGCCAGCGTAATGTTCTGGAATCGGGCAAAGTAAGATTCGAACCCGTACAATATAGCGCGCGCAAAGCGCTCTCGCGTCTCCACCTGGACCAAACGCTCCCCGATCACTAAATGCTCAGCCACAGCGTATCAAATAATCGCTGGCAACTGCACAGACAGGTTTGCAAACCGCAGACTACAACAGTTCTTTGGCAAACAGTTCCATCACTTCGACATTGCCGACAGACAGCAGCATCGAGCCCACTTCACCGCGTTTACCCGCCTCTTTCCAGGGAACGAGGCGCTCTTTGATGCGCTCCTTGGGTCCCACCAGAGCCACTTCGTCAAGCAATTCATTCGGGACCAGCGCCGTTGCCTCCTCCTTATCACCCGCAAGGTACAAATCCTGGATGCGGGTGGCGACCTCGCCATAGCCAAGGCGGCCCGCGTAGTCGTGATAAAAGTTTTTGCCTTTGGCACCCATGCCACCGATATAGAGTGCAAGCCAAGGCCTCAGTGCATCGAACGCCGCATCGAGGTCATCGTTGAGGGCCACTGTCACGAAGGGCGCAATATCGAAATCTTTCAGGCCCTTACCATGCCCGGCCTTCTCAAACCCCTGCTCAATGTGCTCTCCGAGGACATCGTATTTCTCGGGGTTCATCCAAACGGGAAAAACGCCGTCGGCAAATTCACCGGCACAACGCAGACCAGCAGGCGTGATTGATGCGGTGTAAATCGGCACGTCAGGACACGCGCTGAGAATAGATTTGAGCGGCTTGCCCAGCCCTGTAGTGCCCTCTCCATGATTAGGCATCTGGTAGACTTTTCCATCGAATTCAACTGGACCTTCGCGTTTCATGATTTCACGCATGATCTGGATGTATTCCTTGGTGCGCGTCACTGGCTTGCCGTAAGGCACACCGTGCCAACCCTCAACCACCTGCGGACCGGATGCGCCAAGACCTGCAATAAAACGCCCGCCCGACAACTGGTGCAGGGACATGGACGTCATGGCACACATCGCGGGCGTGCGTGCGGGCATCTGCATAATCGCCGTACCGACCTTGATCTTTTCGGTCTGGGCGAGAATCCATGAGGCTGTCGTTACGGCGTCATTGCCATAGGCCTCTGCCGTCCACACGGAATCGAAGCCGACGGATTCCGCCTGTCGGATTAAGTCGATCGGAACACTGATTTCTTTACCGGAATAGCCCAGCAGAAAGCCCAATTTCATAAGTCATCTCCAGTGTCAGCCCGACTCAGAAGTCGCGGCTATCGTTCAGGTCATTGTTGGTCTCGCGCTGCATTTTGCCTGATGGCAGCAGGAATTGGCAAAACTTGTTTTGCGGTGACATTCTCAGTACAGCAGGCTGTAGAGCTTACGCTGATACTCCACCGCCAGCGGATCGCCCTTGCCCAGCGACGAAATCGTATCCAGCAGCATGCGTTTGGCCGCGCCCTCGCCGTGATCAAGATCCTTGCGCAGGATCTCCACCAGATGCTCCATGGCCTCCCGGAACTGCCCATTATCGGTATATTGCACGCCGAGCTGATAGCGCACATCGAGATCATCCGGGTTTTCTGCCAGTTTTTTCTCCAGGGCCTCTATTTCCGGTGACTTGGACGCCTCTCGCTTGATCTCCAGCTGTGCGCGCAACTGCTCATACGCGGCGTCCTTGTCGGCCATACGCACGCCGTCCAGCACCGTCTCCGCCTCATCGAGCCGCATAGCCTCAATCAGGGCATGGGCATAGGCCATGGTAATGCCATGTTCCTGATTAGAGTCGTTCCATGCCTGGCGCAGCAGAGTCAGTGCCTCGGTATAATCACCCTCGGCCATAGCCGCCTCGGCCTGCTGCACCAATGCGTCCCAGGGCTTGGGAAGATACTTAGCGAGCATATCGCGCACGAAGGTTTCCGTCTGGGCACCTGCAAAACCATCCACTGGCTGACCACCCTGGATGACCATCACAGTGGGTAAGCTGCGCACACCCAGCTGCTGTGCAATTCCCTGTTGCTCGTCTGCATTGACCTTGGCAAGCAAAAAAGCACCAGCGTATTCGTTGGCGATTTTTTCCAGCAAAGGCATCAATACCTTGCACGGCTCACACCAATCGGCCCAGAAATCCACTACGACCGGGCGCTTGTGGGACTCCTCTATCAACAACGCCGATGCATTGGTTTCATCGATGTTAACTATATGTTCAGTCACGTTCTCACCTTGCATAATTCAGTGCGCAATCGCTGCCCCGTGCGTGTCGATGCACAGCCCTAGAGCCCCAGTACGTCTCTCATGTCGTACAGTCCGGCTTTTTGCTCCGCCAGCCAACCGGCCGCGCGTACCGCGCCACGAGCAAAAGACATACGACTGGACGCCTTGTGGGTAATTTCCACGCGCTCGCCGTCAGCGGCAAATGTTACCGTATGGTCACCGACGATATCGCCGGCCCGCACGGTAGCGAAGCCGATCGTCTCTCGCTTACGCGCACCGGTCTGGCCCTCTCGACCATACACAGCGACCCTATCCAGATCGCGATCCAGCGCATCCGCCACCACCTGTCCCATACTCAACGCGGTGCCCGACGGTGCATCGATCTTATGTCGGTGATGCGCTTCATACACCTCGACGTCGACATCGTCGCCCAACACCCTGGCCGCCATATCCAATAATTTAAAGCACAGATTCACGCCGGTACTGAAGTTGGACGCCTTGCAAACGGCAATGCGTGTCGCCGCCGCATCGATAACCAGCTGTTGTTCCGGCGTAAAGCCGGTCGTCCCTATCGCCATCGCAACGCCTTTGTCGGCGCATACGGCAACATTCGCAGCTGTGGCCGCTGGCACCGTAAAGTCGATGAGCACATCAATACTATCGATGACAGACTCGAGGGAATCGACCACGGTGACGCCATTGCGCCCGAGGCCGGCCAACTCGCCGGCATCCGCGCCCAGCAAACTGCTCTGCGGGCTTTCAATAGCCGCGGTCAGTTGCAGGCCGTCCACCTGATCAATCGCCTCGACCAGCGTTCGGCCCATGCGTCCGGCAGCGCCGGTGATACCAATACGTGTTGTCATGTTGTCAAATCGTCAAAGAAATTCTTCACACCCTCAAACCAACTGGTCTGGCGCGGAGAATGGCTCTTGCCACCCTGCCCCAAACTGGCTCGAAGCTCCTCGATCAATCCCTTTTGTTCCTTGTTCAGTTTCACCGGCGTCTCCATGTCGACACGGCACAACAGATCGCCGACGCTGCCACCGCGCACCGGCTTCACACCTTTACCGCGCAAGCGAAACAGTTTACCCGTTTGCGTCTCAGCGGGAATCTTCAATTTAACGCGCCCATCCAGAGTCGGCACATCCAGCTCTCCACCGAGGGCTGCATCCGCGAAGGTGATCGGAACCTCGCAATACAGGTTTTTTCCATCACGCTCAAAAATGGCGTGCTGCCGTACCGACATCTGAACGAATAAATCACCGGACGGTCCACCCTCCGGACCCGCTTCACCCTCACCTGAGAGGCGAATACGGTCGCCGGTATCGACACCCGGCGGCACTTTGACCGAGAGGGTCTTGGTGGTTTCGACTCGACCCTGGCCATGACAACTGTTACAGGGGTCGCTGATGCTTTTGCCGCGACCGCGACAGGTGGGGCAGGTTTGCTGCACCTGGAACAAGCCCTGTTGCATGCGCACCTGGCCGACACCGCCACAGGTACCGCAGGTGGTCGGCGAGCTGCCGGGACTGGCGCCGGACCCGTCGCAGGTATCGCAGGCATTCAAGCTGGGTACACGGATTTCTACCGTGGCGCCCTTCACGGCATCCTCCAACGAGATGTCCAGTGTGTAGCGCAGGTCAGAGCCCCGCTGGGGACCTGAGCGACCGCGGCCGCCACCAAAAATATCTCCGAAGACATCACCAAAGATGTCGCTGAAATTACCGCCTCCAAAACCGCCGCCGCCCATGGAAGGGTCGACACCAGCATGGCCGTACTGGTCGTACGCCGAACGCTTCTCGGAATCGGACAGAATCTCGTAGGCCTCGGAGGCCTCTTTGAAACTGGCCTCTGCCTCGGCGTCGCCAGGGTTACGGTCCGGGTGACACTTCATCGCTACCCGGCGGTAAGCCTTTTTGACCTCCTTTTCATCGGCGCCCTTGCTGACACCAAGCACTTCGTAATAATCGCGTTTTGACATAAATTTCAGGTTACCGTAAATCATAAAAGGGGACAGATATTAAATCTGTCCCCTGCCAGGTGTTCACTGCGGAAGTTAGCCTCTCCCGGACCGCCGATGTGCGCGGCCCGTTGTTGGAGGCGTTCCCCAAGCGGCTCTAAAGCCTTACTTCTGGTCGTCTTTCACTTCCTCGAACTCGGCATCGACCACGTCTTCACCGCCTGCAGAATCGGACTCTGCTCCGGCTTCTGCTGCGGCCGCCGCTTCACCCTCGGCTGCCTGTGCCGCATACATCTTTTGCGCCACGGGGCCCGTTGACTCAGTCAGCGCGGTCGCTGCCGCATCGATTGCCTCCTTGTCATCCGCCTTGAGGGACTCCTCAGCCTGCACGATAGCCGCTTCGATGGCTGCCTTTTCCTCTTCAGTGGCGTGCTCGCCCGCCTCTTCGATGGTCTTTCTGGCCGCGTGCACCAAGCCATCACAGGTATTGCGAGCTGTTACCAGTTCCTCGAACTTGGCGTCCGCTTCGGCATTGGTCTCCGCGTCGGCCACCATTTGCTCGATGTCCTCCTCGCTCAGACCGCCCGATGCCGTGATGCGGATAGACTGCTCTTTACCCGTTGCCTTGTCCTTGGCAGACACGTGCAGAATACCGTTGGCATCGAGGTCGAACGTTACCTCGATCTGCGGCATGCCGCGCTGCGCCGGGGGAATATCCGCTAAGTCAAAACGCCCCAGCGACTTGTTGCCCGAGGCCTGCTTACGCTCGCCCTGGATGACATGAATAGTCACCGCTGTCTGGTTGTCCTCGTACGTCGAAAACACCTGCGACTTCTTGGTCGGAATCGTGGTGTTCTTTTCGATCAACGGCGTGGCTACACCGCCCGCGGTTTCGATACCCAATGTCAGCGGGGTCACGTCAAGCAACAATACGTCTTTCACATCGCCAGCCAGCACTGCGCCCTGAATAGAGGCACCCATAGCAACCGCCTCATCCGGGTTTACATCCCGGCGCGGCTCCTTACCAAAGTAATCTGCCACCTGCGTCTGAACCAACGGCATGCGTGTCTGACCACCGACCAGAATGACGTCGTCGATTTCAGAGGGTGACAGGCCCGCATCTTTCAATGCCATCTTCACCGGATCCATGGAGCGGTTGACCAGGTCTTCCACCAGGGCTTCCAGCTTGGCGCGGCTCAGTTTCACCACCAGGTGCTTGGGCCCGGTCGCATCCGCCGTGATGTAGGGCAGGTTAACTTCTGTTTGCTGGGCGCTCGACAGCTCGATCTTGGCCTTTTCAGCCGCTTCCTTCAGGCGCTGCAGGGCCAGGGGATCGTTGTGCACATCGATACCGCTATCCTTTTTAAACTCCTCCGCCAAATACTCGATGAGGCGCAGGTCAAAGTCTTCGCCGCCGAGGAATGTGTCACCGTTGGTCGACAACACTTCAAACTGGTGCTCTCCATCCACCTCGGCGATCTCGATAATAGAAATATCGAAGGTACCACCACCGAGGTCGTAAACCGCCACTGTGTGGTCACCCTTCGCTTTATCCATACCGTAAGCCAGCGCAGCGGCCGTCGGCTCGTTGATAATGCGCTTGACGTCGAGACCCGCGATGCGCCCGGCATCCTTGGTGGCCTGGCGCTGGGAATCATTAAAGTAGGCCGGTACAGTGACAACCGCTTCTGTGACCGTCTCACCGAGGTATTCCTCGGCGGTCTTTTTCATCTTGCGCAGTACTTCTGCCGACACCTGCGGTGGCGCCATCTTCTCGCCACGTGCCTCTACCCAGGCGTCGCCATTGTCCGCTTCTGCGATGGTGTAGGGCACCATCTTGATGTCTTTCTGCACGACATCGTCTTTGAACTTACGACCGATGAGGCGCTTCACCGCATACAGCGTGTTAGTCGGGTTAGTCACTGCCTGGCGCTTTGCGCTCTGACCCACCAGAATTTCACCTTCCTCGGTGTAACCCACGATGGAGGGTGTGGTGCGATCACCTTCTGCGTTCTCGATCACCTTGGGCTTACCGCCTTCAAGGACCGACACACAGGAGTTGGTGGTTCCAAGGTCAATTCCGATTATCTTTCCCATTGTCTTCTCCATTGTCCTGCCGGCTTACCACCGGCGCTAACTGTTTCGTCTGTTCTCTATATTGGCCCTTTCGGACCGATTTCAAGGGCGCGGCGTCTACGCGGGGCTCTTGCTCACCATCACCATCGCCGGCCGCACCAGGCGCCCATTCAGGGTGTACCCCTTCTGCATGACAGCGATGACCGTGTTGGGTTCTACCTCACCGTTCTCAACCATGGTCATGGCCTGGTGCAACTGCGGATCAAACGGCTCCCCCTGCGGGGACACCGGCTCGATACTGAACTTCTGCAGCGCGTCCAGAAAACTCTTGAGCGTGAGCTCCACCCCTTCGGCGATAGGCTTGAGAATCTCCTCGTCACCCTCGGCGGCTTCCAGTGCACGCTCGAGATTATCCACGACGGGCAGCAACTCATTGCAAAAGCGCTCCAGCGCAAACTTGCGCGCCTTTTCCACATCCTGCTCGGCACGGCGAATCGCATTCTGCGCTTCTGCCTGGGCTCGCAGAGCCTCATCGTGTGCGGTCGATACAGCTTCCTCCAGCCGGGCTATCGTCTCCTCCGGGCTCTCGGGCGTCTGCTCTTCGCCCTCTGTCTGGACCGGCTCCTGGGCCTCCTGTGCCGCGGGTTCCTGTTCCTGACCAGCCTCGGGCTGCTTCTGGTCTTCTTCGGCCACGCTCTTCCTCCAAATCTTGCTAGTTTCACCGGTGTGCCACAGCACTTCACGGACCTCAAACCCCGATATGAGGCCAAGGGGGCGCAATTCAAGCCCAAATAGAGAAAAAAAGCGAGGTTTTTAGCGCTGCGGACAGGGTGTTTTCTTACTGGCTAGCTCGACAGGGCCGAACTCAACATGCGGGCGGTGACATCCACGATGGGAATCACCCGGTTGTATTCCATGCGGGTAGGGCCAATCACCCCCAGCACGCCGAGCGTCCGCGCACCATCGCTGTAAGGTGCGGTGACCACACTGAAGTCGCCGAACACCTCGTAACCGGCCTCTTCGCCGATAAAAATCTGCACCCCATTCGCCCGGGTACAGCGCTCCAGCAAATGCAGCAAATCCTTTTTTCGCTCAAAGGATTCAAACAGGCCACGCAGACGGTCAAACTCCTCCGCCGTCGCCCCTCCCAGCAGGCGCGACTGCCCCGCCATGACATACTCATCGTCCTGCTCATCCTGTTCCAGCGCCTGGTTGGCCAGCGTAAGCGCTTCCTCGAGATAGTTATCAATCTGGCTGCGCGCCTCCTGCATCTCGCGCACAATACGCGATTGCACCTCGGACAGGGGGCGGCCAGCATAACGCTGATTCACCAGCACCGCAGCTTCTCTCAGCTCTTCCTCGGAGTAGACACGCCGGGTATGAATGATGCGATTTTGTACTTCCCGTTCATTCACCACCAATATCACCAACACCCGGTCACCCGACAAGGGCAGAAACTCAACCTGTCTCAACTGGTTGGTCTCCGGGCGGGGCACTGTCACCAGCCCGGCCTGAGCCGTAATACTGGACAGCAGGTGCGAAGCAGACTGCACCAGATCCGAGGAGGATTTATCGGGGTGCAACTCGGCGCGCAGCACCGACACGGCTTCCTGCTCCAGCGGCTGCACTTGCAGCAGGGAATCCACGAAGACCCGGTAACCCAGCGCCGTGGGCACGCGTCCAGCGGACGTGTGGGGCGAGTGTAAAAACCCCCGGTCCTCCAGATCCGACATCACGTTGCGAATCGTCGCCGCACTCACCGGCAAGCCCGCCGCCTCACGCAGGGTGCTGGAGCCGACCGGCTGACCGTCTCGAATGTGGTGCTCCACCAGCGTCTTTAACAGAACACTGGCGCGCTTTGAAATTTCACCTGCTGCCATACCCGTCGCATGCACAATTAACTCCCTGTGGTTGTATCACAGCAGGTGTCATTAACAAAGTGACGGAAAACGCTGAATAGTGATATACACGAGTGGTTTAAACCGGCCCCCGGACAGGGTATAACAGACAAAATAACGGCGACGACACCATGCTCACGCAACTCACTATCAGCAACTACACAGTGATTACCGCCCTGGAGATGGAATTCGGCAGCGGTATGACCGTTATCACCGGCGAAACCGGGGCGGGCAAATCCATCATGCTGGACGCCCTCGGCCTGTGTCTTGGCGACCGGGCAGATGCCAAGTCGATCCGCCACGGTTGCGACAAGGCCGAAATCAGCGCCAGCTTCGACCTCTCTGCCATTCCCTCGGCCGTCCACTGGCTCAAGACCCGGGATCTTGGCGACGGGGAAGACTGCCTGCTACGCCGGGTCATCACCCGGGAGGGCCGCAGCCGCGCCTACATCAATGGCAGCGTGTGCACCCTGCAGGATTGCGCCGACCTCGGCGCCCTGCTGGTCGATATTCACGGCCAGCACGCCCACCAGTCATTGCTGCGCAAACCGGTACAGCGGGAGATGCTGGACGCCTATGCGGGGCACAGGCCCCTGACTCGCCAGGTGGAGGAATGTGCCTCCGAGTGGTTGCGCAAGCAGCGCGAACTGGCCTTGCTGGCCGGCTCCAAGGACGAACACAGCGGACGGATGCAATTACTTGCCTACCAGGTTGAAGAACTGGACAGCCTGGACTTGCAGGCGGGCGAACTGGCCGAACTGGAGCGGGAGCAAAAACTGCTGGGCAATGCGGAGGACATTCTCAAGGATACCGAACAGGCACTGACGCTGTGCGAAGAACAGGCGAGCGGCCTGCACCAGGCGTTAAAACTAATCGATGGTGACACCCATACGACCGAGGCCGCCACCGATGCCCGCGCCCTGCTGGACTCAGCTGCCATTCAACTGAGCGAGGCACGGGGTGAATTGCAGCGCCACCTCGATACGGTACAGGTCAACCCCGAGCGACTGAGCACTGTGCAACAGCGCCTCGAAGCCATTTACGATGTCGCTCGCAAGCACAAGGTACTGCCCGAGAAGCTGCAGGAGATGCACCAGTCACTGCGGGAAGAACTCAAGGGGCTGGCAGGCGGCAGTGAGCGAATCGAACAGCTGGAAGCTGAGATGGATGGACTGGTTACCCAGTACGCCACCGACGCCAAGCGACTCGGCAAGCAGCGCCGCAGCGCGGCAAAAAAACTGGTCAAGCAAACCACCAAACAACTGGATTCTCTGGCCATGTCTGGCTGTCAATTCGAGATTGGCTTTCACCCGGTCAAGAACGATCATCCGCACCCCCATGGCGAGGAGGATATCGAATTTCTGATTAGCACCAACCCCGGTGCACCGCCGCGGGAATTGGGCAAAGTGGCCTCCGGTGGCGAGCTGTCGCGCATTAGCCTTGCTATTGGTGTGGTCACCGCCGATACCGCCACAGTGCCGAGCATGGTATTTGACGAGGTGGATGTGGGCATTGGCGGTGCCGTGGCAGAGGTGGTGGGCAAGTTACTCCGCGCCCTCGGTGAGCGCGCCCAGGTGCTCTGTGTCACCCACCTGCCCCAGGTCGCAGCCCAAGGCCGTCATCACCTGCAGGTGACCAAGGCAAGCGATGGGAAAACCACCGAAGCCGGACTGCGCTCACTCAGTGACGACGAAAAAGTCGAGGAGATCGCCCGCATGCTGGGGGGCGTCAAGATTACCAAGCAGACCCTGGCCCATGCGAAGGAAATGCTGGGCAGCTAGCCCTCTTTTTTGCGCACGTAGAGCACCAGAGAGTGATCCATCAGTTCGTAGCCGTGCTCTTCGGCAATCTCGTGCTGACGCTTTTCGATCACCGGGTCGGTAAATTCCACCACATCGCCACTGGCCACGCAGACCATATGGTCGTGGTGCTCGCCTTTGGCAAGCTCAAACACGGAATGCCCCGTTTCGAAGTGGTGTCGCGTCACCAGCCCCGCGTTTTCGAACTGGGTAAGCACGCGGTAAACCGTCGCTAATCCCACATCCTCACCCGCCGCCAACAGCGCGCGGTAGACGTCTTCTGCACTGAGGTGCTGGGAGCCGCCTTCGGACGCCTCAAGGATTTGGAGAATCTTGACGCGGGGCAGGGTTATTTTCAAACCCGCCTTGCGAAGTTCCTGATTTTGCTCGGCCATGGACCCGGGGCTTCTCTGTGCTGTCTGGGAGAGGTATGATGCCATTCCTCTAATGCAAGTGGAAGTTTTATCCGATGCGGCTACTGCTGATTTTACTCTCGATCACGACGCTTACCGCCTGCGGTTGGTTCGGCTTTCCCGGTGTGTATCGTCTGGATATCGAACAGGGCAACATCGTCACGCAGGAAATGGCAGGTCAGCTGCAACCCGGCATGACCAAGCGGCAGGTGCGCTTTATTCTGGGCACCCCGCTGGTGGAGGACACGTTCAATCCGGATCGGTGGGATTATATCTACGTAAAACGCAACGGCATGAAAGTGCTGGACCAGTCGAAACTCACGGTCCTCTTCGATATGGACCTGCTGGTCGATGTCATCGGCTCAGAAGATCTCGTTCCCATAGAATGGGGCGGCGATAACCCCGATATCTAGTTTTTCCAACTCCGGCTACTCCGGGGCGCGCAAACCGTAATACCCAGCACCGCACTGAACTGGTCAGTGGCGCACCGCGCCGACCGATGCCCGTGAGGCGCTAGGGCGTATCCTGTTCTCGCCGCTCCTTGGCGCGCTGCGCCCGGGCCTTGCGCACATCCTTGGGATCGGCAATAAGAGGACGGTATATTTCTACGCGCTCACCCGCCTTGAGCACTTGCTTGGCCGCCACCACGTGACCAAAAATACCAAACTTCGCATTGTCGAGATCGATCTCTTCGAACTTGCCGGCAATACCGGATTGGCGCACCGCCTCCAGCACCGAGGCGCCCTCGACGATCTCCACTTCGAGTATCGCCTGCTTCTCGGGGAGGGCGTAGGCGACCTCTACAATCATTGTCTTGTCTTCGCTCATTGTCTTAACCGTATAAGTGTGCGGCGCGCCGACCAACGGCATCGACCAGGTTACTGGACACTTTTTCAAACAACCTGGAGGCCGCCAGGCCGAGCACCGCGCTGCTGAAGGTAAACTCCAGTTTCAAGCTCATTTTACACGCCGATTCGTCCAATACACGAAAGTCCCAGCGCCCGAAAAACGCATCAAACGGTCCATCAACCAGCTCCAGTGTAATCGCCTCGCCCGCCAGCATCCGGTTGCGGGTAGTGAAACTCTGGCGAATGCCGCCGCGGGCCAGATCGAGGCGGGCCTCCAACTGGTTTTCGCCGCGGCTGAGCACCTCTGCTCCCACACAGCCGTCCATAAATAATGGGTAGGCCTCAACGTCGTTCACCAGTTCGTACAACTGCCCGGCGTTGTAGGGCAGCAAAGCGCTGCGGTCAATGGTGGTCATGCACTGGGCTCCACGTTGATAGCTTGCTCCTGCTCATACAATTCCCGACTCCCCCAGGGCAGACATCAACAGGAGCAGCGCGATCGCCGGCGGCGCAATATAGCGCAACAGGAAGTACCAGAGCGAGAAAAACCGATCTGACTCCCGCGCCAAACCCTCACGCAACAGCTCAGGCGAGAGGCGCCAGCCCACCAGCAGGGACAGTAAAAAGGCGACCACCGGCAGCAAGACGCCCGCAGTCAGAATATCGAACAGGCCCAACAGATTACCACCACCCAGCGACGGAAAGGCGTTACCCGGCCCGAGCGACACCACCACCGCCTGCGCCATCAACCAAACCACCGCCCCAACCACCAGACAGGCCGTGAAACGCGACAGTCGCAGATGACGGATCAGGCCCGCCACAATGGGCTCCTTGATCGCCACCGCCGAGCCGAGGGCCGCCACGGTCATCAGCAGAAAAAATACCGTGCCGGCCAACTCGCCTTGCTGCAGGTTACCAAAGGCATACGGCAGGCTGATAAACAACAGGCCCGGGCCCACGGCGGGCTCCAGATTGTTGGCAAACACCACGGGGAAAATCGCAATACCCGCCAGCAAGCCAAACAGCGTATCGAATAACGCCACGGCAATCACCGACCGCCCCGGGGGAATATCGCCGGCCGCATACGCCCCGTAACTGATGCCCGTGCCCACGCCAATCGCCAGCGTGAACAACGCGTGCGCCAGCGCCATTAACACCGTGCGGGGCGAGAAGTCTGCCATGCGTGTTGTAAACAGAAAATCACCGGCAGCCTCGATATTGCCATTATCGAAATTAAACTTGATCAGGAAGGCCAGCAGCGCGACGGCCAGTGGCACTACCAGCCAGACCAGCAGCGCCAGGCCGCGCCGGATACCGAGCACCAGGGTGCCGGCGGCCATCAACAGGAACAGGCTTTGCCAATACATCTGGGGGGCGGGGTCGCTGAGGTAACCGGCAAAGTGTTGCCCTACTTCGACCGGGACCGCGGATGAAAAAACGCCACTGTGCATAAAGCCGGCATACGCCATACACCAGCCCGCCACCACAATAAGACAGGACAGAATAAGCAGCCCACAAACAGAGGCCAGCACGCCCACCAACCCCCAGCCCCGGGATAACCCCGACGCATCGCCCGCCCGATGAATAGCCGCAACGGGGCCAGGCCCGCCCTGGGCGCCCAGCACGACCTCGGCAATTAACAGGGGCACTGCTACCAGCAACAGGCACGCCACATAGCTGATCACGAAAGCGCCGCCACCGTATTCGCCGGTGAGGTAGGAAAAACGCCAGATGTTGCCGAGCCCGATCGCCGCGGCCGACAGCGCGAGGAAAAACGTCGTCCGCGTGCCCCACTGGTCATCGCTGCCGACAACGGCCTTTGTCATCTCAAAAAAGCCATACTATTCATCAGCTTAGACTGCCCCAGCTGGCGTTACTTGAAAAGAGGAAGATTCACGTTCCCGCCCGCAGCGAGGGCCGTATAATGCGCGCCATGTCCAAGAAGAAACCCAAGAAGCACGACAACGTGATTGCCCGCAATCGGCGCGCCAGCTTTGATTACAAACTGTCAGATGATTTTGAGGCGGGCGTTGCACTGGCAGGCTGGGAGGTAAAGAGCCTGCGTCTGGGCCAGGCGGATCTGGCCGACACCTACGTACTGATGAAAAATGGCGAGGCCTGGCTGCTGGGCTGTCATATTATTCCACTGGATACCGCCTCAACCCATGTGGTGGCCGAGCCGACCCGCACGCGCAAATTACTGCTGAATAAAAAAGAGCTGGCGAAGATACTGGATGCGACCACCAAGAAAGGACAAACCTGCGTGTGCACGCAGCTGTACTGGAAAGGCCACCTGGTGAAAGCACGCCTTGCGCTGGCCACCGGCAAAAAATCACACGACAAGCGCGACACCGAGAAAGACCGTGACTGGAGCCGCCAAAAACAACGCATTGTCAGAGACAATGTAAAGCAATAAGACCACACGCATCGAGTTCGTCTTAAGCGATGCCACGTTATGCACACTCGGTCTATCGAATAATTTGCCCTTTTCACGGATCGCGACCATATTTAACAGTGCAGATGCCGCAAGGCTGAACGCCCCCATCGGGGCTGTTCGTTTCGCAACGGAACGTTTGCACAATGTTATACGGTAACTACCGCCATACTTTCCCATGGAGGAAAGTGCCCCACGGGCAGTGGTGCGCACCACCACCCGCAGGGGCGATTAAAAAAAGTACAAGCCGCGATCGGTCAGCAGTAGACTTGCCGACTGCGGCTTTTTTTTGCTCCGTTCACCCACCTTAGTTGATGCCCACCGGCGGCTGCCCCGCATCAGGTGCCCGCGTGCAGGCCGTGCTTTCGACCACGCAGCGCCACTGCAAACGGATGCCCTCCAGCGGCAATGCAACGTGGCATGCGACACAGCGCGCTGCTACCATGACGCACCCCTACTGTCAGGTCTTTACGTCTGTGAAACGTTTTGTCTTCGTATCCATTGTGTTACTCGGCCTCGGTGCACTGGCACTGTGGGGCAACCGCTTTGCGGCGAGCATGCTCGACCAGCAGCTCGGCCCGCTCCTGACCCGGCAACTGGGCTTGCCGGTAGTCCTCGCCCCTATCGACGCACACCTGCTGCAAATGAGCGCCACCAGCGCACGGCTGGTGATGGGCGACCCAGAGAAACCCAGCGTTGTCGCGACCAATGTGAAAGTTTCGGTGGTAATAACAGACCTGCTGGTCGGCAAAGTACGACTGCGGCATGTCAGCGCCGATGACCTGACGCTGAATCTCTCCCGCTGGCCAAGCTCGGGCAAGCCCCTGCCCGATGACTTCCATTTTCTCGACCCCTGGATTCCCAAAAAGCTCGCTCTGGACAGTGGTCGCTATGTCACGGATAGCGGCGATGCCTACCCTGTGGTCAATGCGCACTGGACGCGCGAGGCGGACGGGAGCTTTAAGATCAAGTGGCATGACGAGCGTGCCGCTGGCACCGCTGCCTACAAAGCAGAGCTGGCCTCGCTGGATGCCCTGCTGTCGCTCGACGCCGTGCGCCTTGCGGTGACGGGCGCGATCAAGCAGGCAGAACATTCGCACTTTTCGCTGAACGCTGCGCTCTCGCCCGGGAAAACCTCGGCCTACACGCTGGACGCCGCGCTGGATGCCGCAGACACCCGCGTGACGGTGCAGGCCTCGGGCACTGCACCGTGGAGCTTACCCAACACGTCGGACAGCCGGCTTGAACAATTGCAGATGAATGCGCTGAAAGATTTTGTAACGGCCTATCAATCCCCCGGCGATGCAGCGACCGCCGAAACATTTCTGGCCAAGCCATTGCCTGCACTGAACCTGTGGTCGCACAAGGGGCGTCTGCAGATAGGTAAACTTGCGGTCGACGGTGAGGCCGTGCGCGACACGACACTCGACTTCACAATGGATGCAAACGGACTGCGCGTAGATTCCCTGCAGCTTGAAGGCCCCAAGGCAAACCTCTCTGGCAAGCTGGCGATCGGCAGCTCTGCGGCGGGATGGGTGGTCAGTCTCGACGCGGCAGTCGACGCCAAACCCGGTGAAGGCGGCATCGGCCCCTTTTTCGCCGACACCGACTGGCACTGGGACGATGGCAGCACACAGCTTAAAGGTAAAGGCACCACCTGGGGCACGCTGCTGTATTCCCTTGATGGTCACGTGGAGCTGGGTGGCAGCCATTCTGGCACCAGCGAAACGCCTGTGAAACTGGAGGCGATGCTGGCCAGCAAGCCCAGCGCATTCGCCCTCGAGCATTTGAAAGTTGATATTGGTGAAGGCCACTTCGAGGGCACCGCCGAACTCTCGGGCACGGGGCAGCAGCGCAAGCTGACGCTGGATCTTAGCGGAGAGACATTGCACCTGGGTTTTCTGTTTGACACAACATCCGAGAACGCCAGCAAGGGTGTGGCCCTCCCTGAATACCTCGGTCTGGTACCCAGCCTCGAACTGGACTGGACGCTGGACATCACCGACGTGCAGGCACCGGGGCTGTCGCTGGCCAAAGCAGATATGCATCTGTTACGCGATGATGTAAAAGGCTCACTGACAGCACATGGCACCGGCGTAACCGGCGGCGCACTCGACTTTGTGTTGAAGGCGGACTACCCAACCGTCGATAATGAGAGCTACTCACTGGCGATGACGTTTACGCGACTGGACCTGCCGGGCATGTTCCAGCAACCCAACTTCCTGCACAGCCGCACATCCGGCACACTGAAATTTGCTGGCACCGGCACAGAGATGGAGGATATTTTCAAGAACCTGCGAGGTAACACCCGGCTGGATATCGAGGTGCGACCCGATAACGATTGGCAACGCAAAGCCCGCGACAACGAGCAACTGAGCTTCAGCGGCAACGGCCGCTTTGTGATTGAGGGCGATGACATCGTGGGGCTGACACTCACCGAGCTCAGCGTGGATTCAGCAGAGCAGGATATCGATGGCAACGTATCGATGGTCGTCACACGCAAGCCCTGGCTTGTCGTTGACCTGACATCGAAGAAGCTGGATCTGGATGCACTGCTTCACCTGCTCCCCGCGAGCCCCGAAAAAGCGGATCAATCCAACTTTCTGCAAACCTTGCGAAAGATGGGCGCCGCGCATTTCAACATTCAGGCGGACTCACTCACCGTGGGCGACGCCCCGATCAGCGATATGGATCTGGCGCTGGCCACCGACGCCGATTTGTTCAAAATTGAGAAACTGGCGCTCGCCAGTCACGGCGGCCGCATGACTGCCAGCGGCGAGGTCGCCTGGAAAAACGAAGATGCCAAGGTAGAGCTGCACGCACAACTCAAGAATCTGGACCTCGACCAGTTCCTCATTCGCGACCCCAACCTGACACCCGTGCCGGTATTTGGTGAAGCAAACCTCAACAGCCATGGCCGCACCGTGTCAGACGTTATTGCAAACCTGTCGGGCAAGGTCGACCTTGCCAGCAAGGCAATGCGGCCCGGCACACAGAATCCGCAACGCGATATAAAAATTTATGCGCGCCGCGTGCCCAAGGGAGTAGAAGCGGAAATAGAGTCCGTGCGGCTGGGTGACAGCTACCTGCGCGGCACGGTTCGGTATGTTAACAGCGCTGTTCCACAGCTGGACGTTACCCTGACCAACGCCACCATTGACCTGGTTCCATGGGAAACCCGTCACGTCGACGACAAGGGCGCCGAGGACAGCTCAAAAAAGTCGAGCGGTGGCATCAGTAAAGTGGCCCGGGCCAGCGCCGGGATGGTTGGCAGTGTGCTCAGAGCACCACTGCGTTTGTTCGGCGGGGATGACAACAGCAAGAAAAAGGACAGGCTATTCAGCGACGACCCCCTGCCGCTGGACGACCTGAAAAAGATCGACGTCAATATTTCAGGCACACTCGACAGCCTCAAAAGCACCGTGATTACCCTGGGCGAGTTGAATTTTACCGCCGAGGTGAAAGAAGGTGCGCTCGATGTCTTCGCGAAATCAGATGCGATCAACGGCGGACAGGGACAGGTAGACCTTAAGCTCAACTCGAATGTGACCCCGGCAACTGCAACGCTGCGCTCGGACTTCAGCAACGTGCGCGGCCTTCTGGATAAGGATACCTACACGCGCAGCGGCTTTGTCGCATTGACGAGCCAGGGGCAGAGCACGGCAGAACTGGCGGCGAATCTCGATGGCCTGTTGTATCTGGAGCTGGGACCGGGCCCCTTCAACTACATGAACACCGCGCTGCTCTCGTCCAATATCGCCTTTGCCGTGTTCAGCGCACTGTTGCCCGGGTTCGAGCAGCAAACGCCAGAACTGCAATGCGGCGTGACGGTCGCAGAATTCAAAGAAGGCAAAGGCGAAACGCCCTACGGCTACGCCATGCGCACCAACCAGGCCAACCTGCTGGGACGCATCAAAATGAACCTGAAGAAAGAAACCATGCAGCTCAACTTTGAATCCCGTTCACGCGAGGGGGTGGGCCTGTCCATCGGTAACGTGATTTCCAACTCAATCGAGGTACGCGGCAGCCTCACTGACCCCCAGGTGGTACCCCGCGCCACCAGCCTGCTGTGGCGCGGCTGGGCCGCCATTATGACCGGAGGCCTGTCCATACTGGCCGAGAGCGTATTGAAACGCGCCATGGCCAGCGAGAACCCCTGCCCGCCCATACAGGATCTGATCCAGAAAGAGATCTGCCCGAAATCGGCAGTGGCGCGCTCCTCGCAGCGCATGTGCCCCAGCGACGACGCCACCCAGGCCGCCAGTAACGGCTAACCCGCCCCACGCGCGGCCTTGAATATCTGCGAAATGCCCATAAATACCTTTTAGGGCCGTAATCACTGATTGCGGCGCTTTTTGCGCTATAATGGCGCTTCACACTGGGGGCGATTCGGATTCGACGACGGTAGCAAACCCTGAGGTGCATGCCGTGATGGTAGCCAATCACGTTAATCCAAAGCTGCAAACTATTAGTTGCCAACGACGACAACTACGGTGCACAACTGGCTGCGTAAGTAGCCCGTTTAACACCTTCTAGTGGCTTCGGCCCTAGCGGTCTTTAGCAAGGTTCCAGCCCCGCGCTATTGACTGTCATACAGAACTGGATCGCAGCTTGTTATGTCCTGGACCAAGCCGCTAAACTTTTTCAGGGCTCGCTAATCACGTCCTGCCCGTTGGGCTGTGTGCGGCTAAATTAATTAACGGGGTCTAAGCATGTAGAGCCAATGGCAGAGCACTGGCGGACGCGGGTTCAATTCCCGCCGCCTCCACCAACTATAGATAACACATTATCATCTAAAGCATAAAATACCCCGAAAAAACAACGATGTAGAGAGCCGATTAGTCACTGGAGTATTTGCTCCCGTATCGCCCGTAGGGGTTGGACGTCGAATCCGGATCGTACGGGTTGGTACTCAAACGGCCTCGGTAGTTGCCGTCGCTGTCGTAGAGCTTTGGCGCATCGGTGGCGTACGGGTTATTGGCCGACTTCGAGCTGTAGCGACTGCCGTACTGTCCATTGGGGTTGTTCACGCTATTGGCGTTATAGCGGCTGCCCGCCCCGTAGGGGTTAGCGGTCGAGTTAACGTTATACCGGTTGCTGCTCTTGTTGCCGATGTATTCTTCAGCCAGGGCATTGGCGCCACATGTAGCGATGAATGTTGCTATCAGTATAATTGCCTTCATCATAATCTCCTGAACTCTCTCTTTCGAAAATATTGGCTAGTGCCAACACCGCCTCGCTCGTTCTCAGGTAGCACTTGAATACAGGCGCTACCTCAAACCGTTCAACGTCGCAGGGTGTGTATCCTAGTGATTTATCGCTAAATGTTTAGAGTGTATGCCCGCACAGGTAAAGTTTTCAGGCATATGTCACACAGACAGAATAGCGCCTGTTATATGGCTACCAACGTACGAGCGTCGGTGCCTCACACGGTGTTATAGCTATCTATCATTAACTGGACAAGGGTATGTCCCTATCTATTGTGCTGATGTTAACCAACACAGCAGAGCCTGTTCAAAGTGCGAGGGGACGCTCATCCTTCAATTGCTATACAGCCGATTGATTGAGGCGTACATCTCATTGATATGGCTCACTAATTAACATTACCTATCTGAGTGTCCCCCCAGTTATACCACCAATGACCTATCAACAAACACCAGAAGAGTACTACAGCCTATGGACCACCCTTCCGTCACCCTCTACGCCGAACACCCACCCAAAGTCTTTGAGATTTCTACCGCCAACGCGGATGGCACCGATACCCCGTTAATAACGTGATACAGCTAAGAGCGATCGTCACAGGTATTAAACAGGGTGTCCTATTGGATTCCGTTGAATAAGCTTAACCGCCTCATCGATATCATACCCAATTGTTAGACCGGTGTTAGCGACTACCGTCCATCCTGTTCGTTCGCCCTCCTCACAAATTACGTCTTCGGCCTCTGTTCGATATCCGGATACTATCCCTGCGACAGAAAACCCAGGATTTCCTGCAGTTTGGAAAACAATCGGGCCTCCCGAAAAGCCTATATTGTTCGTCGCATCTATGTAGATTTTCGCATCACCCGTGCCGTCGTCGAATGCCGAAGACAATATGCCCTTCCTGATAAAGGGGCACGGCCTGCCCTGGAGTGCATCGCCACCATCGGTACGCAATGTATAGGGAAACCCCAAAAAAAAGAGATCTTGGCTTATAACCATGCCTTTAGAGCCTACAGAGAGTGGAAGATTGGCTGGGCAAAGGGTGATATTAGTAGCGAATACTGCCACATCTGCACTGGTGCGAGAGATGCCGACAACCTTTATGGGCAGTGCTTTCCACTCATTAGCGTGGAAATAATCCAGCTCTGGATTCTCGTAGCTTTCTCCTAATAGGTGCCGGGCTGTCACAAGATATTGCTTCCCGTCTACATCGATAACGGTTCCAGTACCATACTGCTCGACCTTGATAAAAAAAACTCTGTTGAAGACGTTGGCGGTAATCAATAATTTCCCCTCACAGTGTCTATAACCCGGCCCCTTCTGGGCCACCTTAGTATTAGTTCGTTTTGGCCATTCCTTCTATCAGTAACAGCAATTGATTAACTGTTAGCCTATATTCTCCTGTCGTATCGAATCGACATAATCTCCATTGGCTAGTAGTAGCACTAATCGAATTCGATACTGATGGAGAATGAAGGCGGACATTTTTTGTATGCGGTTTATCGGACTCTCATTATCATTTCGAAAATCCTCAACAGGTATATCTCCATACTCTGCAAACTTCTCTCGCAATAGACCTTCCAGTTTTCTTAAAGGTATGATCTGTCCTTCGAAAATTGAATGGCGAATCTCAGAAACCAGCAGGTCACTCAATCTCGTGTTAATTTGAGACACCTCCTCCCCAGAGTGCCAAGCAATATCATCCCCTCCAGTCGAATACGAGTAATAGTGATTATCAGTATCTACTCTTTCGTGGGGTATTATTGATACATGATTCTTCAAAAACGGAACATGACCGATATAGGAAACCCATTTATCTTGGTACACTTTTCTATGGTCATACGTGAAGGGACTGGCTCGATATCGATTCACAGAATCGAAGAGCCTGTTGTGGTAGTTCTTTCGATCAATATCGAGAGGCGCCACGTAAAAAGCCTGAGAGTGACCTGTATTTGCATGCGCCATCAACACATTATGCTGAAAGTCGGAAGCATGCTTGGCCTTAGACCGGAGCTTAAAATACAGAGACGGGTCATCCTCTAAATCCGCCTCATATCGGAACTCCCTCACGCTTTCTAACTTACTTTGATTCGCCCTTCCCGAGACCGGAATACGACTTACAGATTTCAAACCATGGGAAACTTTGAACTGCATGAAAAACGCGAATCCCGAATCAAAATATTTTTTATCGGCCCCCGTCAACTGCTCATCAATGTCTAAGAGGCGAAAAGGAGCATCTTCCGAAATCCAACCAAAAAAACTGGCAATGTCAGCTTCCATCTGCTTCTCAGTTAAGTTGCTCCGAAACTTGTACTTCGGCGTCCTCACTACGTTTGTAACTCCTTGTATCTAGATAACAGTGCGGCGAATCATCCGAGGCATATGATTGGTCTTAAACTAAATAGTAGAACGCACTTTATTCATGACACCGCGTGAATCGCCGACTTCTAAAATGAAATGTGATCAACTGAAAACACACTCTAAGTGCATAATAAAATGGAGTATTCGACCACTGCTTGTCATGTACACCCCCATATATACCCCAGAATTCTGCAAGTTGGCATCACCTGCTGCAACGTGATCATGAACGAGCCTGCCCCGCTCAGATAACTACTAACCAGTAAAGTAACTATATAACGATTCAGAAAGAGGCGTTTGAAGCACCCACGTCACATTCATAGGCTTCTCAGAGGCATGACCTTGGTAGTCAACTTGACCACAGTAAGTAAACGGTGCCGCCTTACCGTCTTGAAGTTTATTTTTCCTAACAAATAGATGCACATGGCTACCTTGAGCTCGATGTCCAACTATACCCTTTCCCCTCTTACCCGTCGGGCCTGTGCTATTTTGACTTTGCCAATGAAACGTGTTCCCGTCCATAAAGTAGTCATGATACTGCTCACTCTTATTTTTCCCCTGCTTATTCAACGTGACTAGCAGGATTTGATAGTTAGTATTTCTTGGGCAGACATGTCCTGTTTCCCAGATGGCCTTGTTGAACTCCAATCCAAAAAGCGGCGGAATATCTGCGCGCATAAACGATTGATGTAGCTGTAGCTCTAGTTTATCGATAACACCCTTTAGTCGCGCCACCAGCGCGATCTCTGGTGTCAGCGGCATTTCTGGATAGCTAGGGTTTTGGGCAGCAAGGACGATGTCGCCGCTAATTGTCGTTTCTACATTGCGAACTAAGAATTCATTACCGTAACCTTTTCGATTCTCGGCGATGACCGTTCCAAACTCAGCAAGCCCTGAATCTTTCGCACTCGGTTCACGTATCTCATGTGACATTAGTTGGCTAGGATCGCCGCCGGGTGGCAAAAGCTCGAAAAGAAGATAATCACCATTCCTAATTGGGTGATCACCGCCATTCATTGAGTTCCCAGAGGCCTGAGCAATGAAATGCGTCGCAGGGTCTAATGCGCCATACGCTGAGGGCAAGGGTCGATAATCAATATTAGTGCTGTCGTGTGGGCTTTTCCTAAAATGCCCACAAGCAACTTTTAAGTCTGTGAAGAACGGAACTTCTACCGATGCCGTGCCTAGATCTAGCACTGGCGCACCAGGTGTTTGCTGCTCGATACGAGATTCGTACTGCCTAAAGCGGAAATCAACTAGCTCTTGCACCATCTCAACAAATGTAACCATGTGACTTTGCGCTATGGGGTGCCGAAAGCGAAAAACGTCATTTTCTATCTGGAAGTATGCTGTTGCACTAGAAGCATTCCCTCCTATCCAGGCATTGATAGGGTTACTAGACCAGTACTTAAGCCATCCTTTATCGTGATCTTGAGATATCTCTGAAATCTGTCGATATTTCTCGGGCAAATCAGACAGTAACATTCGGCGCCGCTGAAGAATATCAAAGCTCTTTACCGCTAAAGCTGCTATCGCAGGCGGGTTGGAAAAACCATCTAACTCAATAAGCGCTTCAAGTAGCACAAGCTTAAAGGACTTCACCAACGTGGTTGTTTCTAGCTCCCTCAAGAAATCCTCATACGTTGAGAGGCATTCTATTTCGCTTTCTGCAAGGTCTTTCTCATCTTTCAGGAACGCAAACCATTGCCCAAAATCCCTGCGGATCGTACCTGCACTACCCCCTACACGATAGAACTCAGCTAATGAGGGCCTTCTACCCAATGATTCCTTCAGATTTCGATAGATTTCAACCTGAAGGTCCCCTTTGGTTGAGACCAACTGCTCCATGAAGTCTATCGACTCCAGATCGTAGTTTACAAAACAACCCGCAGGCAAATTCAGGTTTTCTACCCTTATATCCTCGATGAAGGCTTTGCGATCCTTAGTCGTGACACCCACGTTGAACAGCGCTTCGGGTTTTCTGAAAAAGCTGACATGGTTGCCGATGAAATCCAGAACCACCAATCTTTCTTTGCCAGTTCCAGCGCTGTTTCTAAGTCCACGACCCAGCTGCTGTAGGAAAATAATCTTTGATTCGGTCGGCCTTAGCATCAGTACGGTATCTATCGCTGGGAGATCAACGCCCTCATTAAATAGGTCTACCGAGAATATGACCTGCAATCTTCCCTGTTCCAGCAAAGACAATGCCTCGTTGCGACGCATGTCTGAGTCTGAGTGAACTGCAGCCGAATCGATGCCTTGGCGATTGAAGTAGTCCGCCATAAAATCTGCATGCTTTTTGGATATGCAAAACGCGAGCGTTCGACTCTGGTGCTTCTCTTGCCAGTGTCTGAAGTTATGCCTTGCTCGGGCATTAGTTGCCAGTTGGTTTTCCAACTGCTGGGGGTCGAACTTGCCGTTGCGCCATGTAATCTCTTGGTAGTTCACTTCATCAGCAATACCGAAGTAGGTAAACGGACACAAAAGCTTGGTTTCGATGCCATAGAATAGGTCTTTTGTGTAAATAAGGTTGTCATCGCACAGGGCCAGAATATCTGACTGATCAGTTCGCTCAGGTGTGGCTGTAAGCCCTAAGAGAAACCTAGGCTCAAAATGAACTAGCAACTTGCGGTAGGTACTAGCTGCGGCATGATGAAATTCATCAACGACTATGTAATCGAAGTGTCCTCGATCAAAGAGGTTAAGGTGGCTGGCCCGTCCCAATGTTTGAACAGAGGCGAACAGCATATCTACGTTTAGTTCTTTCTCTTTACCATTGTAGCGTCCGACTTTTACATCGGGCCGAATCCTGACGAAAGTCTCCTCTGCCTGCTTGAGAATCTCCTCTCTATGAGCGACGAAAAGCACTCGCTTGGCGTTTATTTGCTGGCTATCAAAGGCAGACAACCAGGTTTTTCCGAGCCCTGTTGCTAAGACGACTAGCCCCCGTCGATACCCCTGCTGCCGTGAGTCTGATAGTGCTTCAAGAGCCTTTAGTTGGATTGCATTGGGTTCAGGTGGAGGCATCTGCTCATCTTGGCCTGGCTCGCTAGCTGGCTGCGCTGTTGAAGCATCTGGAATTCGCTGTGCGTATTCATCAATCCACTCATGCGACAGCGTCTTGCACGATGGATTGGCGTATAGCGTTTCGTATTCGCTCAGAATTCGAGCAAATCGATCATAATCCTCCGCTTGATCGACCTTCAGGTTCCACTCAAGCCCACTAACCAAGGCAGAGTGACTGAGGTTACTGGACCCAATAAACGCACAGCCTTCTATGCCTTTGCCCGTTCCACTGCGGGAAAATAGGTATGCCTTCATATGAAAACTAGTCTTACCCTGACTCTCAAATACCTTTACATCAGCGCCCTGTTCTTGGAGTAGCATTAAATATCTCAACGCCTGCGGATCTGTGACACCTAAATAGTCTCCGGTCAACATTCTGACCCTAGCACCTCGCTCGAGAGCATCTTCCAGCGCAGTCTGTATGAGGCGCACACCCGTCATGCGAATGAAGGCTATTGCGATCGCTATATCATCAGCATGGTTGATCGCCTCTAATAGACTAGGCAGAAACGGATTATCTCCACCGACCGTGAGAGCTGTCTCTGGGAATCGACTCACTCCTGATCTCCACATCTGCGGATAATGGCGTAGATCCACTTTTGAGATTCGCCACGCAATATCATTTCAGAATCCCAGACTTCGAGAATTTCGGCATTCGAGACATTTCCCAGGAGTTGCCTAAGTGATTGGTCTGTATGGTTCGTGAAATACCGTCCCCGGCCATCTACCGAGTGTGATTTCCCCCACTTAAATGACATATAGGCGACCGATTTGCGCTTCAAACCATCAAGTATCCTTTGGATCACATCCCGCAGCTGGTCTTCATGGCAGTGCAACAGGCTGGCAGAGGCCCAGACCCCATCAAACTCCATTTTGTAATCAAGTTGTTGAAACGATTTCACCGCCACAGGATACCCTGTAAATGCACTCGCCCAAGCCGAAACTTCCGCGCTTCCATCCACCGATGTGACGTCATACCCCATCTCGCGGAAGGCTTTGCTGTCTCTGCCCGATCCACACCCTAGGTCAAGAATATGGTCCCCAGGCGAAAGATATTCTAGAAACGGCCTATATAGGTCGCCTACATCAAATTCACTGGTCTCTTCGCAGTACTCGATGGCGTTGGTTGAATAATAACCAACTACTCTTGACCGGGCTTCATACTGTTCTACTAAGGGAATGTCGGCCGGCGCCCATTTCACATCAGCGAGCTGATCAATTTCCAGCCAGCGGATCTCATCATGATCCACCAACTCGAATTTACCAGCAGTATGCTCAACCTCATAGCCCAACAAGCGAACGACTTTTTCGCCATAGTCGTAAACACTCTCGCCAATATAGGCTCCTACTCTGGAGCTGATACTCAATTCTTCGACAAGCTCTCGCTCTAGGCAGCGCTCGGGAGTTTCATTCTCCTCGAGCTTACCCCCTGGAAACTCCCAGTATCCCTCAAGATGCTTACCTGGCGCCCTGCGGGCCGCCAGCACCTTACTGTCTTTTACGATTACCGCCGCGGTTACGTCGATTATTTTTTTTGTCGCGGAGTTTAGTTTGGATTTGGCCATAGCGTTAACCGAAGGATAGATGGGCTTACGCTCTCTTTCACCTCAAAACGGACATTGGCTAAGGGCAGATTTCGGTTTCCGAGGGGCACAAATTTTGAGTCCCTTATCCGACACGCTGGCGTAGCTCCATGAACTTGATGGTAGTTAGCTAACAGTATACATCGGCTGATGCTAGCAGTCACAGACAGCTCGCTTATTCGTGTCGTCGAAGCAGATACACCTTGCGATGTACGAAACGCCAGCTGTCAAGAAAGCCGACTAGCCAACCCTGAACCTGCAGCATTTAGGGTATCACCCAAGCATAAAATCACTGATTTCTCTTCTGCAAGCTCACGCTGTGGTTTAGTGATTCTCTTCGCATTCGTGACTAACACTAGACTATCAGCATCACCGTAGTATGAGGCCGCATTGATAATCTCCTCAACGCCGTTTTTGAGAGTGCAGTCGCTCCTTACCTGCTTACATTGAATAAGCAATTTTTTATCTTCTCGTATGGCAACAAGATCACAGCCTTTATCCCACGAGCGCGGCGTAAGCTTCGCTTGAAAGCCATGATGACTCAGCATTGATGCTATATAAGCCTCAAAATCTTCTCCAGTCTCAAGCTCATATAATCCCTGTTCCGACCTTTCCAAAAAATCTTTCTTCGGGGTATTAGTTTTCAGGCACTCATCGAAAACACTGGACGGGGAAATTTCCGTAGGCACCAACAGCGTGTTAGCCAATTGACGCTTGTGCTCGAGTATGGAGTCTAGAACCACGTCGAAGGACCTTTCCTGGAATTGGGGATGGACTGCAATTGGGCAATAAATTTGCACGTCTTTTCGCTGGCCTATTCTATATGCCCTGTCGTTACATTGATCCTCGACCGCGGGATTCCACCACCGTTCCATATGAAGAACATGATTAGCGGCGGTAAGCGTCAACCCAACACCGCCAGCTTTAGGAGAGACGATAATCACATCAAAGCCAGAAGCACTGTTCTGAAATGCATCAACCCTCTCCTGCCTTGCGCGACCCGATATGGCTCCATTAATAATCATTGGTTGACGCCTCAGTTCGTAGCGCTCCTTGATAACCTGTGCAAGCGGCCCTTGAAAAGCACGGGATTCCAGAAACACGATCGCCTTCTCATTACTCTCCCTGATCGAGTCCATAATCGCAAATACACCGCTCAATCGAGCAGAATCAGCCGAGAATTGCTCTGGATCAGCAGACCATTTCTCTGGTGGATTAGGAGATAAAGAAAACTTCTTAAACGCAGCCAGCGCTTCCACAACGCGAATTTGTCCTGCAGCAGCCTCATTCGCGAAGCGACTATAGATCTTAGCCTGTTTTAAGGGCATTTCCCGAGAAAAACGATCAGCCGGATGCACAATTTTCTGAGGCATGGGTTTTCCGTCTGGACCGGCCTCTGCAAAGACCTCAGATTTCATTCGACGTAATATGGGGCTGGGCAGGCCTTCTTTAGAAACAAGCAATTCCTCATGCAGCGATGCGAGGGATTTGCGAACTTCTTCGTCCGCGGGATCACCGGAAAATGCTTCGATAAAGTCCTTCAAACTTCTTCGAATTAAACCATGAGCAACCACATCCATCAGCACCCACAGATCTGCAATGGAATTCTCGACCGGCGTACCCGATAAACCGAGCTTGAAGTCGGCGTTCAACGATGTGGCAGCCCGCGAAATAAGACTCTTAGGATTTTTAGTTTTTTGGATTTCATCGAGGACTACTGCACCAAAACGGACTTGAGCGAAAGATTGTTGATAATCTCTCTGAGTTTCATACGTCGTCAGCACAACATCAGCCTCACGGAGACGCTCAACATCGAGAAGTGAAATTCCGAAGTCAGTATCCCTACCCTTTCCAGTTTTAAGTGATTTAAGTGCAGATCCATATGCTTTCGTTATCAGACCCAATGCCCCCTCAAGGAGATGCTCCTCGATTTCCTTGAGCCAGTTATTAAGCAGCCCGGTTGGCGCAACGATTAGTAACGGTCTTTTGCCATCTGTCAGGACTTGTTCTTTTAAGACCGACAAAAACACGAGTGCCTGGAGCGTCTTGCCTAGGCCCATGTCATCAGCCATCAAGCCCCCGGGTAGCCCTGCGTTGTAGCACTGAACGAGCCATGCAAGCCCGTCATCTTGATGTTTTAGGAGTTGTGTTGATGGCTTCAAAGCCCGCGGAGTTATTGCAGACACTGCGGTCTTCCTTGGAGAAATCACCGCCTCATATTCCAGCTCCTCAAAGCTGCTCCTGGTTTTGAGCACCAAAGGCCCCGTCAAAGGCGGAGTAACGGATTCAGATTCAGTCTCAGCGGGCTCGGGCAGCGGCGCGTCCGGACGCTCAGGCAATAAGGCTCTTATTTGATCAAGTAGTTGCGTCGAAGCCATCACCTGCTGACCATCGATGTTACAAACCGCTTCACCTATCGCAATCGCATTTGAGAGCGTTTCAGCTGCGTCAGATAGTCGCTCTTTGGGTATAGCGACAGGAGTTTGCATCCCCTCTTGCGAGAAGATCATAATATCCGTACCCCAATCATTAGTTTCCTGGACATAAAACGGAAGTTCGATGGGCTCCCATTTTTCAATGCCTATCACACGGTCAGAAAACTCTGAGGTCTCAATAAAATTTTCTTCGAGTTTGCGCTCGATTTCATCAGGTTTTTCGGAAAATTGGGCAAGCACCGCTCTAGGAGCACTTACAAACGCGCGCTTCACTTCTGCCTTCGCGTGACAAACACCCCGAAGAGCCTCGAGTGAATCGCGAAGATCTGGGTCGATATAAACGTATTCGCCCGACCTGAGAAGAAACGTTCTAGGCAGGCTATTACCGCGAAGGAACTGCTCGGAAAAATCATGACTCTGCTCGGAGCCTAGAATTTGCTCGCTTTCGCTCAGCAGATCACCGGAATCTGAGGCCGCCTCGACTAAATGCCTCGCGAACAAAATCGGGGTTAGTTCTGGATCCGCTAATTCGCCTTGAACCCTTACGGAAAAGGCACAAGCCTGACGAATCCTGATATTTGATAAAGCTTTATCGGGCTCAACCATTTCACTATTCGCTTTTCCCAAAAGTGAGCCAATAACAGCAATCGCTTCAAGCTTTTGATCCGGTGATTTTCCGAGTGACTTTATCACGTTCAAACATTCATAGACCGGCGAGGTCACACGATAAGATACGTTTCCAACCCGAGCGATTGATCCAACCCGCTCGTCTATAAACACTTCTGCCTCTCGGTCCAAAAATTCGACTTCTAACTCGAAGCTATTATCTGCAAGTAGCCCTTTTGAAAAAATTCTGGTTTGATAAGGGAGGGGTGTAGGTAAACCAAGTGCAGTCGCATCTGCATTGCTCAAACCCGCGATAAATTCATGTGGTAGTAACAGGGACGGCTTTAGAAGGTCCGAGTCCGAGAGATCTTGGAAAACTTCCTGTAACGCAACCAGTCCTGTCATTAAAGATGGATTTTCTCCAGCAGACCAATCTGACACTGGAATAGAGACCGTCTTTTTGGAGAAATACCGTCTGGCGGTGCGAGACAAGCTCAGGCGCACACCCGAGGATTGAAGCTCCCATTCGAACGCACTCATACCCGCCTCCTAACACCACCCTTGTTACGAATAATTGTGTGTAATTTGGCTGTCCAGCGCCCCGTTTTGTCATGGATTATGCGATCCTCGCACTCCGACATTAGCTCCTCGTTTCTATAGCTGACTTTGTGAAGCTTGGGCGCATAACTGTTGGTAGATTTCCAGACACGACAAGCACCATCGTGCGACCGTTCCATCACCGTCAGAGCACCTACTTTGAGAAGAAGAACGCTCTGGTCGCGGTTCGCGCCTTTTAGCTTACCGTAGGTGAGGTTCATGATTTCAGCATCGCCCTGCTTCTTCAAGTTGGCCATATGTTCACTCGCTTTTTTTCCGAGCAAAATCCAAGCCTCGGAAACCACGTTCCGATTGAAATAGTCTAACCAAAACGCCTTTCTTCGCGGGAACTGGTGCTGCACCCCCGGCTCAGTAATCGTCTCGTCAATCACCTGAAAAAATAGATTTATTGATTGAAAAACGCGCCAGCGACGAGCTATCTGCATACACGCATCTCTGGTTTTTTCTCCACCAAATGAATTTGGCACAGCTGGCCATTTGCTTTTGTAGATAGATGGATCGGGGAAATTGTTTTCGATGATTTCTCGACACTCTTTGCTCATTTCAGAATCAAGTGCCAGCTTGTCGCCGCCTCGAATGACCCCGATCATGACAGCAACCTCCAAACTTTTACTAACTTTCTTACCCCCTTCCGAGACCAGCTTGATAAATCGCTCCATTTGATCATCAGAGTTATCGCGCTCTGCAACGTAATAGGCCAGCGTGTTGAGTGCAGCTACCGCTAATTTAGTTGTTCCAATTCCGTCTCTAAGCCCTATCTCATATGCTACAGCGGCCTCGTTTTTTTCTATCAAGTGCTCGAATAAGTCTTTTTTCGAAAGCGCGCCGTCGCACACCCCAAGCAGGTCAATAAGCTGCGATTGTGAAGGCACAAGATGTTGTCGGTGCTTTTTCAATTGCTCAGAGACAAAATCACCTAAATCCGTCTCTGGGCAGTAATGGAAAATCCAAGCCCTAAATAGCCGGCGCCAAAAGTTTGGTTTCTCACCTAGACGCTCCAGGATCTTCCGAGCAAAAGAAAGGTTATGGTGCTGAAACTCCGATTCGAAGATACAGTAGGGTAACGCACGAAGTTCCTTCGAGGTCAATCGGGCAGAATCGCTCATAATAGCCGAAACTATTTTGTCAGGATCAAGCCTAACATTGTCCAGCGCCGCATCTGATGACTGCATAGCCCTTGCCCTGTCCTCACAAACCGAGATAGTGGGAAGGACAATTGAAGTGAAATCAGTAACAGAAGCGTTAGTCCATTTCATCATGCGCCCCGCCACCCGCAGAGCCATCCAAATGCTGACGGAGTAATTTTAGACTTCTATAATCATATGGTTGATACATCACGATTCTTACATCTATTCGGCGATTTATTTTTTTTGCGCCAAGATCATCGTTATTTGCTATCGGCCTTTGCTCTCCATAGCCCGACACAGCGATAGCGGGCTCCACACGGATTGCATCTTGAACTGCAGTTAATCCGAAAAAGTTCGCAATTTCTGCACGAAGGCCCGTCACTCGCTCGTACGTATTCGTGGCTCTTCGAGCGGAAAGCTTGAGATTCGAGTCGATATTTGCATCACCTCTCAGTCCACCCGGTAGAATAGCGTCGTTGTCCGTATGGCCTTCGATGTACACTGCCTCTACGAATGCGTTATTCGAATTCGAAAACTCTGTTACTTCATGCTCACATAAGTCGCGAGCTTTAAACGGAACGCCATTTTTAGACAAAACCGAGCATGGAAGGACCTCAGCCAAAGCATTAGCCAAAGTGACCACAGCAGCATCCGTGCGTGTGCCCTCTTCAAACTCGTACTGCCCACTCCCGAATAACACTCCATCGGGAAATCTGAGAACCCCGTTCGAGGTGTCGATCTCAATCTCGGTGAAACCCTCTCTCGCAAAGAAGCTTTTTAACCCTTCCAGAATTTCAGTCCTTTGATTCCCCACTTTAGTTCGATAAGCGCCTAAGACATCGCCCTCACTTGTCTCGTCCTCATCGGCAGAACACTCAGCCGTTAGATCTTCAAACTTCTCCACTTCGATTCTTACTTGAAGCACGAAAAATACGACAAGAATAATGAAAATAAAGAGAAGCCCCACCATTATGTCCGACATAGAGACAAAGAACGACTCCTCTTCATGCTCACCATCCTGATGATTATCTCTCCACGTCATTTATCCCTCAAAACCTAGTTATCAATGCTGTTGCTCGACGGCGCCGAAGCCAATTTCTCAGCAACTGTCTCAAGATCGTCAATTACTCCTCCAAGCTGCCCGATCGACTCCGCAAAACCTTTATCCGTGCTCTGTACGAACCCAGCAATACTCTCGAGAACTCGCTCAGTAGAGCTACTGATGCCTGATATATACTGTTCTAGAGCTGCATCGCCCTGATCAAGTTGAGCAAGCCGTTGCTGGACTAATTCGTTCAAATGAGCCACCGACGCCTCAATCTTTTCGGCACCAGCAGACATCGTTTCGGAGCTAGACCTAATCGCCTCTGATGTCGCCTCAAGGACTTCTCGATTTTCAACAGCGAACTGCGCGAGCGGCTCGATGACAGAACGCAACCCACTACTTGCGCTTGTGAATTGACTGCTGGCTCCGGACATACTATCTGCCGACGTTGATAGAGACGCGCTCACCGCGGACAACCTCTCAGGGAGTTGCACTAAACTGTCGTCTAGGGTTTTTAGATGGTGTGACAAACCGTCAAGGCCTAAAAGCACCCCGGATGAGGCCTGCTGGAAGCTTTGTGCAAATTCGTTGCCTGACTCCGAAATAACGGTTGACGCTGCACCTGTAGCCTCACTAATAGCTGCTCCTACCGCAGCACTCCCTTCGTTCGCGTAGCCGGCTATCTTGCCTTGAAGGTCATCCATTGTGCTCGTTACAGAAGCAAGGCTTTCTTGTATTTTTGGTGCCATGCCTGCAACGCTTTCTCCCAAGTCAGTTGCGACGCTATCCATAGTGGTCTTGAGTGCTTCTGATAAAGTATTCATGCTTTGCTGAAGCTGCGCATCAAAGCCAGCAAGAGAATTAGTCAAAACATCTCCAAGCGACGCTAGCTTGCCGCTCACCTCATTGAGACTGACCGTAACTCGCTCCATTGCATCCTGGCTGGCGCCAGAAATGCTATTGCTTACCTCCTCTCCAATTGATTTTAGTGCGCCCACCTGCTGATCCGTTATTCGCTCGTTATTTTGCGTAATTTCATGTAAAACAGGCTGGATCGCTTGCGTGATGTTCTCACCAATCTTTATTGCCAGATCCGTATTGAACGTTTTCAACTGAACCAACTGCTCTCCTATTAACTCGTTGGCTTTGCTAGCGAGGGCCTCTTGAGTCACAAATCTAACAGCATGTTCAATTTTATTGTTAAGCCGCATAAGAATCCGCTTTAGCGCTGTCGAGTAAGTGCGAAGCCAAAGCGTGAGTACAACAGAAATAAACAAAGCCACGAATGAGGCGTAAAACTTCGCGGCAGCAACGTTAAGCAAGCCTTGAACCGCTTTTTGAACAATCTCAGAGTTTGAGCCGGCCGTGCTCATCGTGTCGCTTGCTTCGCTCAAGGCGGCGATTAGTCCAAGGAAGGTAATCATCAGCCCTATACCGACAAATATATTGGGCCAAACTTGTAGAAAGCTTGGCCCCACTTTTAGCTCTGCACTATTGAGAAAAACATGTGGCCGAATCGTGTTCTCAGCAGGTATGAATTGCTCACCCTTGCGTCTTGGCGGAATCATCGTCTCGCAGAACTCGCTCCATGCAGAAGCAATCCCCGGTATTTTCTTCATGCCCTCGTTGATAACACTATACTCTCTCGCGAAATCGTCGCGAGAATCTATCTTCTTGAAGACTAAAAGCGCCCGCCGAATCTTCAACCAATCTCTTAACCAGAGGAGTGTCGCAATAATAAACACTGCAGCGCCGAGTGATAGGATCAAAAAAGCCAAGCCAGCGCCGACATCAGCCTTTTGCATGAAATCCAGAAGCGGTGCAATCTGACCGCCAAAGAACTTACCAATCTCCGTTATAGCATTGTTGGCCGCATCTAAAATAAGCGGAACCTCCATGTTTTTCGTATTTTTTTAGCTACCCACCATCCGGTGCAAGCATTCTAACAGCTAAACCAAATCATGCCGAGGGCGACTGGAGGCAGCCCGATAGTAACTTATGTTCGCAATTTATGCTCGACCCGGGCGCAATGGCGCGCACTATTAATACTGCGCGACCGACATAAGGTGCCTAATATTCAGGGTTTCTACGACGCCTTTCTACTGACCATAGATCTCCATGCCATCGCCATAGGGATTATTGGGGCTGTCTTTACGATAACGGCTACCCGCTCCATAGGGATTATTGATTGAGTCACTGGAGTACTTGCTTCCGTATCGCCCGTAGGGGTTGGACGTCGAATCCGGATCGTACGGGTTGGTACTCAAGCGGCCCCGGTAATTGCCGTCGCTGTCATAAAGCTTTGGCGCATCGGTGGCGTACGGGTTATTGGCCGACTTCGAGCTGTAGCGGCTGCCATACTGTCCATTGGGGTTGTTCACGCTATTGGCGTTATAGCGGCTGCCCGCCCCATAGGGGTTGGCGGTCGAGTTTGCGTTATAAGGGTTACTACTCTTGTTGCCGATGTATTCTTCAGCAAGCGCACTGGCGCTGCATGTAACGATGAGTGTTGCTATCAGTATAGTTGCCTTCATCCTGTTCTCCCAGACTCTCTTTTTGGAAAATGTTGGCTAGTGCCAACACCGCCTCGCTCGCTCTCAGGTAGCACTTGGATACAGGCGCTACCTCAAACTGTTCAACGTCGTAGGGTGTGTATCCTAGTGATTTATCGCTAGATGTTTAGAGTGTATGCCCGCACAGGTACAGTTTTCAGGCGCATGCGAGGCCTGAAGGCAGAACTATGAAGCGTCCATCACCGGATAGGCGGCATCGCCCCACAAGGTATTGGGGTTATCCATCATTAGCTGAATGATGAAGGGCACCAGTTTGCCTAGGAAGGCGGAGCAATCACGTAACTGCTCTCGATTAACGCTGCTATTCCAGGTTGCCCCACCATGGATCAATTGATTGCGCAGGGTGTACATTCGCGAGAGCACTATAGAGAGCACCGCATTGGTATTGTGCGCCCCCAAGGCTTTATTGGCTGCGACCTTGGCGCGCTCAAATTGCGTCTTCCACTCGCCCTCTTCTACTACACCATTGTGGAAATCCCAAAACGGCTGGTACACGAACTGGTTATCCAGCAAGACACGGATCGACTTGGAAAACTCCGTCCAGATTAAGTTGTAAAGAACGTCGCTCTGATCCAAATCGACCAGTTTTTTCAGGAATTGGCCAAATACTTTTTGCTCAGGATCTCTATCCCGATCAGCAATTTCATTGGCATAGGCCGCGTTGAAGGCAATCCACAGAAAAACAAAGCGGGCATCCTCATCCTCGCACTGTTCAGCGCGGTTTAACCAGCTGAGGGCCCGATGGACGCGCACGCCCAGGTTGACGGGGTATTTGTCACGCTCCGCTCGTTGACGAGTTTTAAGTGCTTCGTAGTCCAACGGTATGTCCCTATTCCGTGTTCAAACGGGTCCAATATAGCAGAGTCAGCTCGAATTACAGGGAGTGGCCGTTATTCAACTGATATGTGGCCAACAGAATGAAGCGCGCAAGGAATTGAGAAACAAGGAGTTAGACTTTATCAAATCGCAAAACACCCCCATAAATGCACCATTCGGAACAAAACCAGGCTAATTACAGACTACTAATTATCTGAAGGGGCTTACGGCCGCTTTCGTCCACCAACAGTCGTTGCCGCACATATTTGTGATTTACGCGCCTTTGTTATGCACAAGTTCAAATATCGGCAGTAGCCTGCGCAACCGCGAATTCAGAAGTCAAAAGTGGGGAATTTACTGTTGATTAATTGCGAAGACTTAGCCTGGTGAAATTCATGTACACTAAACCTAGCCTCAAGTTTGAGGGAAACATAGAAGAACTGGGGGAAGTAATTATCTATGCAGAACTCCAATGCAAGTGTGCTGCAGTTCAATAAGGCGTCTATTCAATGAAAAAAGCTCGCGCATTGGTATTCAGCGGAATCGCTATAACTGCGATATTACTCGGATTAGCTACAACGTATGCATATGGCAATTGGGTTAGTCATCCACGCTACTGGAACGGGACAATTATGCGTGTCCAGGAAAACCAATACGCTTTAATTGCAAGTATATTAAGAAACTCAACGGGTGATGCCTCCTTTAGCGCGAATTCGATCGATTGGCGCGCCATGTTTGAACCGACTGATGGCCACCTGTTGATAGAGGTAAAAAATCTAGGACAATTAAAGTATTCAAACACCAACGATCGCTTCGAGCGAGGTATGAAATTAGGTTCAATCGAATTAGATGAAGGATGGGCGCTGAATATTTTTCGTTACATGCCACCGTCATGGAATCGCAGTTACATTCGGTGGCTTAAACAACCCAAACGCTGGCTAGAACCGTCCTTCGATCCGATAACAATGCCATTCCTCTGGTTTTCATCGATCTATGCACTAGCTTTACTTGCACTGGGCTTCGTAGTGAAGTCTCGTTATTTGGAACATGATGTATTAGTTGTGCTGAAGAGAACAGAGAGTAAGTTTCGCCAATGAACCTTGCATTTCACCGTGACTTAAAAAAACTGATACTTCGAGCGTTTAGTGGTGAGCAGTTTCAACCAGAACAAATTGCTCAGAGCCTAATAAAAGCACAGCGTCGGCCATGTGGTAAACAGGATGCAGCTGAATTCAAAGAGTGGCTTGCCAACCGTGGCATCCAGAGGCTTGTGCATTTTACAGAGCTGAAAAATGTGCCGTATATTGCTCGATATGGCCTCATTCCCAGAGAGTATCTAGAGCAAGAAGTAGTGAAAATGGCACTTGGAGCCGGTTTTTCAGATGCCCAGCGAAGTGATGGCATGCGTGAATACAATTGCCTGTCATTGACATCTCCCAATTATCGTATGTTTTACAAAAAACGCACCGAACAAAAGCAACGCCGCTGGGCAGTAATCGAGTTCAATCCGGAGGTGCTAACTGAATTTTTCTTTCAATTCACGCCCACTAACGCTGCAAGCGGTTGTTTGCCCGAGGCGGGTATCAAAGGGGCCGAAAACATGTTTGAGTTGCCGCAACTTCGAAAAACCTTGGGCCTGGAACCACCGGAAACCACTGATCCTCAAGCAGAGGCACTCTGTGACAGTATTCTGCCTATGCGTGCCATCAAAAACATCTTTGTGGACAATAAAGAAGATGCAGATTGGCTCGTAGCACACGAAGTCGCAGCTGTCATTGAACGCCATTGGTTTAAACCTCGGCGAGATTATTCCTATTGGAGAGGCAATTGAAAAACCCAATTACCGGTCTATTTACATGCAAGTATTTATTAGCCTAGAGAGCAAATAATGGCGGAACGACCTGTTTACATGCCAGACTATAGATCTGAGTTGCTCGTTGAAACCAGATTCGTCGAGTTTACTTGGCATCCCGGGATGGCACCATCACAAAAAATGAAATCCGTAGAAGAGCTGCATCATGCCGCAGTAGAAGCAGGAGTTTGTTGCCGCCCACTTGAAATTTCTAGTAAGTCTGCTGAAGAGCTTGGAATAGAATTAAGCGCGTTTAACCTATCTGTAAAAACAGAGAAGCAAGGGCGCGAGTTCACCGTAGAAACAGCTTTTCAAGCAAGTAAAGTATTTAAAAATGGAGGGCCATTTAAAGAACTACTTTATGGGTCTTCACTTGCAGCCAAAAAAGACCCAAGACTTAAACAGTCTGGCAGTCTTATTAGATTTGAGTTTTTTGGCGACAGCTGGGCTTTAGAGCCAAAGACTGCATTTTATGATTGGCTTTACTTGAACGCTTTGCGGAAGAACAAAGGGGCTATCGAAAAATTAGATGACTATGATTCATTTACAGATATTGAATTCAACCCAAAAAAATCTATTAACTGCCAAGCGCACTCGGTTGCACTTTTTAAGTCACTCAATGGTAGGGGTTTACTAGATGACGCACTAGAAAGTCAGGAATCTTTTCTGGAGGTTGTTGGTGGAAGGCCTGTAAACAACGCAAATGAAAATACTCTCGTTCAAAGCAGCTTGTTTTAGAGGCTAGCGAGCAGCTGCACACGAGCGAGTTACAGCCTTTTTATGCGCTTAATAACAAGTTGTTTCACACTAAGTGCAAGCGAAAGCAGTTGAGCCACAAACGCGGTCAGGAACTGGGCATGATGAATGGGTTCGCCGAGTGCTACCCAGCATCGATAATCTACGACGTGAAATTGGGGGGGGTACAAATGGGGGTATATTCTATTTTCTAAATTGTTTAATTATTCTATATCAATAATTTATATATATTTTTCAGTTGACGCCGCCTCCACCAAATTTTAGTAACGCACTGGCTTACGGCCGCTTTCGCCTAATAGCGGGCGTTGGATTATACTGATTTGAACATCCGCTCCCGACCCCAATAATAGGCATCGTTGCATCGATGTTCGACTAGGATGGGCATTCAAGGGTGCACCGCACGGCTACTTCCCTTAACGAATAACAAAGGTTGGAACCAAGTATGTTACAAACCACGCTCAAACTCGCTGTTTCGGGTTTTCTACTTATGGCCCTGCTGTCAGGCTGTAGTGATAGCGGCTCGGATGTACTCGTTTGCGACAAAACCTGCGAGGCAGGTGAACTTGCCGCGTCACTGTCCAGCGACCATACGCCGGCAAACGAAGCTTTGCTGCTTTCATTAATTGAGAATGAACTCGGCAGTGAGCCGTTCTATCTGGTGGAATACTGGCGCCTCGATCCGGACAATCCGGAGGCTGATGCATTGCTTGCTCAATATAGTGAGGAGCTGGCAAGTCAGCTGGAACTGGTTGGCGCACGTTTAGCAGTTGATAACGCCGTGTTCAGGCAGCTCAATAATACCGAAGAGCGCGTATGGAACCGCGTAAGGTTAGTTTCTTACCCGAGCCCACAGGCTTTTCTCGACGTCATTCAAGCCACCTCCTATCAACAGGCCATTCAATTAAAACATCAGGCCACACTAGCGGTGCAGAGCCTATGGATTGAAACGGTATTCGCAACGCCCGCAGTTGATCCCTTTCCCGAGAAGCAAGAATTTTACAATTCGAATCTTCTTACGGTACGAGAAGTGGCGCTCTACCCCGATGGCACCAGTCGAGGTTTGACCGGTGCCGAAGCCCAGCAACGGTACAACGATGTGGTAGGAGTAATATTTCAGGAGATTGGTGCCTATCCGGTTTTTCAGGGCTCCGTGGAACATCTGGTACTAGGGTTTGATGATGAATGGGAGATATATAATCTGGTGTATTACCCCAGCGTGCCGGACCTAATCACCATGTCTACCGACCCGCGGTTCGTGGCGGCCCAACCCAATAAGGGCGCGGGCCTATCGCGCAACAGCGTAATGATGACTTTGCCGTTGGTAGATCCAGAATTTCCATAACTGCGGTATTGCGAAGTTGGGTAGTAGCACCTGCTAGAATCAGCACACTCCACTACTGGGTCAGAGATAGTGAATGGGGCCGCTTTGAGGTGAAAGCGGCCCTTAGGTAAACAACTAGATATTGAATGTCAGGGCCATTGGTCAACCGCACAAAAGGCAATCCTGACACAGTCTACAATTGAACCTTTGCGCTGATGAAATCCGGGGGCATATCACTATTTTTGTAAATATTTAATTTAAATATATCAATGATCTATCTAAATTTTTTAGTTGAGGCCGCCCCACCAATTATACATCCAGCAACATCCAGAAATGACCTTAAAGCCCTGTTTTTCATGGCTTTTTTGTTTACGCTCTCTCTGTACGCCGTCAGACCTTATGGGACCATTCGCCCCTATTTCTAAGAGACACTTTTCTGCCAGTTGTTTCTCCAGTTTAGCCTGCTAATCGCAGGTTGTGTATTTTCCGCTTCGTCATGGTCCTGGCTTTCACCGGGGCGCGTTGATCAAGTATCTCGTTACGCCTGCCCTCAAACACGTCAGCTGGTGTGACGTTGTCCAGGGACTCGTGATAGCGCCCGTGGTTGTAATGATCCACCCACTCGGCGATGGCCTTTTCCAATCCCCACGGTGTGAAGAGACGCAGAGTGATCAGAATGGGAACGATTGCATGGACACCCAGACATCTCTGGGCCTGCCTCTCTGATTTGAAGCGCCGCATCCCAGATGCTTTCGCTTCAATCGGCGAATGTAGATGGCCCCAAACTTGGTGCACTAGGAGCGGATCGCTTCCCTGGAGACGGTAATTCCTCGTCAGCGCGCAGATCCTCGATATCTCGGTGGCTGCGGGTGAATACATAGTAAAGCCAGACTGCATAGAAAATGATAGCTGTAGGGAATTTATGTCATCTGTATGCGTTCATCGCCTGATTGTCTCAATCTGGGCAACTGAAATCGGCAGTACCGATGCACTGAGTGCCTGCTGCGCTAGCGGTGACAGTTAATCGCTTGTGATAATATCGGCGGCCATGACGTAGGGCGCTTGGAGATGATTCCTTGATTGAGTTTACTGTTAATAACCAGCCTGTTGCACTGGATGTCGACCCGCAAATGCCGCTGCTGTGGGCATTGCGGGAGAACCTGTCGCTGACCGGCACGAAATTTGGCTGCGGCATCGCCCAGTGTGGTGCCTGCACTATTCATTTGGACGGTGTGGCGGTGCGTGCTTGTGTCACGCCGGTGGCCAGTGCAGCGGGCCGCCACGTTACGACGATTGAAGGATTGTCACAGGGCGATCAATTGCACCCGGTGCAGCAAGCCTGGATTGATTACCAGGTGCCACAGTGTGGTTATTGCCAGTCCGGTCAGATTATGTCGGCTACGGCTTTGTTGGCAACTGAGCCTCAGCCCACCGACGAGGATATTCGCAGTGGCATGGCGGGTAATATCTGTCGGTGTGGCATGTATAGCCGCATTCACAAAGCAATTCGCTCGGCTGCCGATGGCGGCTTGGCTCTTTGGGAGCCTGACCATGGCGAACAGGGTGAGTTGCCAACGGGGGTGCAACGTGGGTAAGTGGACACGACGTGCTTTTATAACCACCGGTCTGCTGGGGGGCGGTGCTTTGGTGGTAGGTGTGGGCTTGCGGCTCGGCAATCGCAATGCACAGCTGGCACCGTTGGTGGCTGGTGATGGCGAACAGCTGGTTAATGCCTGGCTGAAAATTGGCGCAGATAACCAGGTGGTGGCAATCATACCGCACAGTGAAATGGGGCAAGGCGCCCAAACCGCATTGGCGCAGATGCTGGCCGATGAGCTCGATGCGCGCTGGGAGGATGTCTCATTTCTTGAAGCCCCGGCGGAAGACGCTTACGCCAACTGGGCGCTGGCCAAAGGGTTTGCTCTGGGCGGCATGGAGGTTCCCGCCGTGCTTGAAGCATCTATTAACGGGTTGATGTTTCAAACGACCAAGGCGATGAAAATGCAGATTACAGGCGGCAGCCTGAGTGTCCGGTCCACCGGTGTTTACGGTATGCGTGTGGCGGGCGCCGCTGCGCGCGAGTTGTTGATTCAAGCTGCTGCTGATACCTGGCAGGTTGATCCCGCATCATTGACGGCGCGTGATGGGCGCATTGTAGAGATTGCTGGCGAGCGCAGCGCACCCTTTGCAGAATTTGCGCCGGCGGCCGGCCGCCTGTCTTCTAACGCTTCGCCCACGCTGAAAAACCCGCAGGAATTTCGCATCATGGGTCATAGCAAGCCGCGCCTGGATATACCCGCCAAGGTGGATGGCACCGCGCAGTTTGGTATCGACGCCACCGTAGAGGGTATGTTTTATGCTGCCGCGCAAGCTGCGCCTGTCTTTGGTGCCAGTGTCGCCTCCTTTGATGCCAGCCGCGCCAAGAAGATGCCTGGCGTGTTGGATGTGGTAAAGATTGATGATGCCGTGGCCGTCGTCGCGGACAGCTACTGGCATGCCCGTCAGGCCATGGACCAGGTTGAGATCACTTGGACCAAAACTGACAACGACAGCCGTTCATCGGCGGGTTTCTTCCAACAATTTACCGCCGATATGCAGCGTGACCGGGATGCCGGTACCAGCACGGCCGATCTTGAAGAAGGCAATGTCAGCAATGTCATTGCTAATGCCGAGAAAGTCATCAGCCGCAGTTACCAGGTGCCTTGGTTGGCGCACACCTGTATGGAGCCGATGAATGCCCTGGCGCGGGTCGGTGTGAATGGCTGCGAGGTTTGGACTGGCACGCAAAATCCGCTGGGAACACGCCATGCGATTGCCGCAGCGCTGAATCTCGATGTCGAGCAGGTAACCCTGCATCAGCATCAGATGGGTGGCGGCTTTGGCCGTCGCTCCATGCCAGACACCGCCATTCAGGCCGCGAAGCTGGCGCGATTGGTGGGCAAGCCAGTTAAACTGATCTGGTCACGGGAGGAGGATGTGAAGCACGATTTCTATCGGCCGGCTGTGCGGTCTGAATTTCGTGCGGTTCTGAATGATGCGGGGAAACCATTGGCCTGGGAAAACCAGTTCGTCGACAAACATGAGCCGGTGGAAGCGCCCCATATTCCCTATGATGTGCCCAACCAGTATGTGCATCACACCGATAGCCCAACGCATGTGCCTTTCGGCGCGTGGCGCAGTGTAGACCACTCGCAACATGGGTTCTTCACCGAGTCATTTATAGACGAGCTTGCCTACGAAGCCGGTGTCGACCCTTATCAGTACCGTCGCGAACTACTGGCACACAGGCCTCGACACCTCGCGGTACTGGACAAAGCGGCTGAGGAGGGCGATTGGGACACACCCATGAGCGAGGGTCGTGGGCGTGGCATCTCTCTACAAGAATCGTTTGGCACACTCGTTGCCCAGGTAGTCGAGGTGACCATTATCGAGGGTGACCTCAGTGTGGACCGAGTGGTTGTCGCGGTTGATCCGGGGTTTGCGGTATCGCCGGACGGGCTGACGGCACAGATGGAGTCGGGGGTAGTATACGGTTTGACGGCAGCCTTGTATGGCGAGATCTCTATCGAGAATGGCGCGGTTGCCCAGTCGAATTTCCATGACTATAGTGCATTGCGTATGGACAGCGCCCCTGTTATCGAAACCCATATCATCAATAGCATGGAACACTGGGGTGGCGCGGGTGAGCCGAGCACGCCTGGTATAGCACCTGCACTGACCAATGCCATTTACGCGGCACGTGGTGTACGCATTCGTGAATTACCGATCGGAAAGTTTGAGCTTGGCCCCAGCAGTGTTTAGCGCCGCTCTGCGCGTATCGAGATGAATGCCCTGAATTCGGATCAAGCTCACCAGAATGTCAGCAATGACAGTCCACTTTGCGTCGCTGCGATTGTGCTGGCTGCAGGGTGTTCTCGCCGCATGGGCGTAGACAATAAATTGCTTCTGGACCATAACGGTAGCCCTTTGGTGCGCTGCAGCGTGGAGAATGCGATAGCGAGCGCTGTCCACACGACCTTTGTCGTATTGGGTCACGATGCTGGCAGTGTCGCAGAGGCCCTCGAAGGCCTCACGTTCGAGCCAATAAGCAATACGCACTACTCGCAGGGGATGTCGTCTTCTTTAGTTGCCGGTGTGAATGCGGCGCGCGGCTTTGACGCTGTGGCAATATTGTTGGCAGACATGCCACTGATCGCATCCGCAACGATAGACGTACTACTACGGGCTTGGGCAACACAGGACTCGCCGGCCATTATTGTCCCAACTCGCGGCGGCAGGCGAGGCCATCCGGTTATTTGGCCCGCAGTTCTCTTTCAGGAGCTGATGCAGTTGAACGGCGATACGGGCGGTAAGCGGCTGCTGCAGAAATACTCTGATCTGGTGCTGGAGGTCAGTGTCAGCACAGACACTATTTTTATGGATATCGATACGCCAGCAGACATGGAAGTCGTCAAAGTATCGAGTGGAAGCGCGAGCTGACCCGGTGATGATTCCGTGAAAAATATCACACTGGCCGTATTGCAAAACGCTTGTGCCTGGCGCCAATCGGGCGCGCACCCCTGGTTATGCACGGTTGTCAGTACGCTGGGCTCATCACCGCGGCCGGTGGGCTCGTTAATGGCCTGTATTGAGTCCGGCGAACAGATCGGATCTGTGTCCGGCGGCTGCGTTGAGGAAGATCTGCTGGAAAAAATAGGGCACGGCGATATTGCGGCGTCTTGCGCGCAGGTTGTGGAATACGGGCTGGACCCGGACCAGAATGAACGCCTCGGCCTCCCGTGTGGTGGCAGAATATCAGTGCTGGTTGAGCCATTTGACGATAGTAGCCTGCAGTGGGCAGCCGACGTGATCGACGCACTGAAGGCGCGGCGCAGTGTGCTGCGCCAGTTTGACGTTGGGAGCAATGAGACGCACGTCATGCCTGTCGAGGCCGTGCTGGAGACGACCTTCGACGGCTCTACCCTGCGACACTTCTTTGGCGCACGACAGCGTATTGTATTGATAGGTGCAGGCCAGCTGGCTGTGGCCATTGCCGAGCTTGCTCAGGCATTGGATTTTGAGGTTATTGTGACGGATCCACGAGCGCAGATGCTGCAACTCTGGGAGGGGCCTGATGTCACACTGCGTGGCGGTATGCCGGATGATGTTATTCGCGAGCTTGGTATTGATGCACACACTGCGATTATTACACTGAGTCACGATCCACGTATTGACGACATGGCGTTGATGGAGGCGCTCGAGCAGGAGGCCTGGTACGTCGGAGCACTGGGCTCGCAAAAAACAACCGAAAAACGGTTAATGCGACTGCGTATGCTGGAGCTCGCCGAAAGCGATATTGCCAAGCTGCATGCCCCCGTGGGCTTGTCCATCGGTAGTAAAACACCGGTAGAGATCGCCGTTGCAGTTATGGCAGAGCTGATTCAGCTGCGTCGCCAGACGTAGTTCACTTACCGCTGAGTGACTACCCAGCCCTGTGATGCGTTGAATTACTGGAGAATGAGACTGCCAAGGACCGTAAAGAGACAATACGTGATGTATTTTTGTGCCGTGGGCTGTTCCATACGCAGAAGGTTTTCGGTAATTTCCGATTAGGCTTTTTTGAAGCAGTGCATTCCCCGCTCCCTCACCCTAGTCGCCGCATGATATTGCTCGGCCCGGTTATTCTCGTAACGCTGAGTACTGTGAATCGTCTCCGGTATCAACTCTCGCGGTGCAACGCCATAACTGCGTAGTTTATCCGTTACGATCTTCCTGTGTTCACCGGCATGAGGCCTGAGTAGACGACTGAAGAAACGTCTCGCAGCAACACCATTCCGCTTGGCCTGAAGATAGAAATTCCCCACTTCACCGTCCTGGTCTAGGGCTCGCCACAGATAGTGCTGCTTGCCATTGATCTTTACAAAGACTTCGGCGATGCAAAACGTGTCGCCGTAGCCTCGGTGCTTTCGCTTCCGCCTTCTGGCGTAAAGTGCGCCGGACTTGGTGCACCACAAGCGAATTGATTCGCGAGCAACAGTGATCCCGCGCTCGGCTGACAGATCTTCAATATCTCGGTGGCTGAGATTGAATCGGCAGTAGAGCCAAACGGTGTAGGAAATGATATCTGGCGGGAATCGGTGGCGTTTGTATGTATTCATCCGTCGACTCTATTGAATTTGGCCAGTTAAGATGTCAGAACCTACTTACGGCAAGATTCGTCCGAGTAGAGGAAGCATTAATACCCACTCGTTCTGCACAATCGATTATACTGTCGAGGTTACCGGGATTGGACAGATCAAAGTCGTTTTTGTTTCAAGACTCGGGACCATGCTCGACCACATTCGATCGCGTTATGGCCTACCTAAAATCGCAAGGACATCCATAGTGACCCGGCATATCCGCTTTTTTCTTTTGCTTCTGTTGCTGACTTATGGCGCTGGAATTCGAGCAAACTTCACTAATGGCGAGGCCCCCGAACAGATTGATTGCATGACGTCAGAATTTTCACAACAAGGCAGTGAATATTGGCAAATCGTTACGCTGACTTTGACCAATGCGTGTCATGACAACATTGATCTAAACAACGTACTGATCGACTTTAGAGACGACCAACCAATTGAAAACATCTGGTACACCGACACGGTCAATACCTCCTATCCCAAGATCAAGTGGTCGTCAGAAACTGACGTCCACCGAGTAGCGCTGGTTTTCGAGTCGGGCCCATACGTTCGCTCAACATTGCAGCCCAAACAGGCTATCGCACTCAATTACGGCGTTCCGCGTATCGCCTACGTCTCAGAATCCGCAGCGGTTTATTCGGTGAAAAAGGATGTGCAGATAGCCTCTTCAGCAACGGAGGCTTCACATTATTCGCCACGGAAACCTTCGGCAATTGCATCTGCCAAAACGAATGAGCCGCCTACCGGTCTCCCAAAAATTCAACGCATGATTGGCTATCTACCCTTAAACTGGAATAATTCGGGTAGCCACATACACTCTGTAGTGTCCCCTCGCGAGCTGTCCGATGCAAACTATACCCATATCCTAATCGCATTTGGCGTGTTCAGCGTTGACGCAAATTGCGCCATCAACAAAGCGTGTATTGTACTGTCACCTGATAGGCACGGTGATGTTCAGATCACCTCCGGCGATGGTTCGCAAAAAATCGACCTTAAAACGTATGTAATGCAGTTACAGCAGCAAGGCATTAAGGTTTTACTGTCTTTGGGGGGTGCCTCATCGAGTTTCGGTACAGTTGACTTTGAACGCAGCTTCAACATCGTTCAAAAAAGCCAGGCCTCTTTTGCCAACACTGCGCGCGCCTATACTGATTCTATCTCTCGCTTGATCGAGCGTTTTAACTTTGACGGCATTGATATCGACATTGAAACGGGTTTGTCAGCGCCGGCAAGCACGGATCTGATCACAGCGGGCAGTGTAGAAACCTGTGAGAAATTCTTTAGCGCAACAACCGGCTTAACGACTCAAAGCGGCAGCGTCTGCGCGATGACAGAAGTTGTTCATCAGTTGGTCGCTCGACACCCCACCATCATTATATCGCTGGCGCCACAGACTCAGAATATCGCTGCCAACCGGCTAATACAGGGGCCGACCTTGAACTATTCAGCGCTCATCGCCAACACCCGCGATCACCTTTCATGGGTTGGCGTACAGATCTATAATTCCGGCGGTATGTATGGTCCTGATGGTGAACTACAACCGATCACTGCCGACAACCAGGCCAATGCCTCCGTCGCCATGGCCCTCAACCTACTCGAGCTGTGGGCTCAAGGAGCACCGTTTTTCTTTATCAATAATACGCAGGCGCTACTCAAACCGCAGCAGGTCGTTCTTGGGTACCCCGCGAGTAATGGAAGAAGATCAGACGGTTTACCCAGTGGCGACTTAAACGCCATTATCGAAGCAGTTAGCTGCCTTAACCGCAGCACTCACTGCGAGCACATTGCCCCGCGAGTTGCCCTATCGCAGCCTATTGGCGGGGTGTTCACTTGGAATGTTAACTTTGACCGGGCCAACGGTTTTATCTTCGCCAAAACGTTAATGGCCCAGTGAGTCACCTATTCGCCTGCAGCTGCTCAATACGCGTCAGCAACGCAATATAATCAGGGTGGCTGGGCATATACTGTTCCCCCAGCGCTGCCAGTTCTTTTTCAAGTTTTACCATTTGCACGTCAGGTAGCCGCGAGTTTCTGCCCAATTTACACGCTTGGTCAGAACAGTCGATGGCATCTTCGACCAGTGTCCAGTCTTGATCCTTCATGGAGACATCATAGATACCTCTGAGCACCGAATATCGCTGCGCACCACTTTGACTGGGATGAATTACAACTACACCACCGGTGCTTCCCTGCTGACCATCGTCGATGCGAATCTCCACCGAAGCAGCTGCCTCACCCAGATCAACCGTCAGGTCCGCCGCAATTCTACCCGCATCACAATGATCAGAACGGCAGTCAACAGCATCTTTGATTAACTCTGACGCGCCTTGTTTAAAGATGAGATCGTACTGGGTCAAGAACACGTGATACGTCTTGTGGCCGCTTTGCGCCGTGAGCAGCTGAACCAATGGCCCTGAACTGCCAGCGCGCCCATCTGCAACCCGTATCTCCATCGATATATCCTCAAGATTTTGAAAATCGACGGACAGCGTCGCAGCAATATCACCAGGACTGCAATTGTTATTAGTACAATCCACCGAGTCAACAATGAACCTGGATGGCCCCATCTCGAATACCAGATCATAATGACCGCGCAGGACCTTATAGGTTTTTTGGCCACTCTGAGCCGTTCGGACATCGATGATTTGCCCGGTCGTCCGCGGAACGGCGTCTGGTTGATGAAGCGCCATCGCGATGTCGGTCAATCCTTCGTAATCTACCGCTAAGGTCGAGGTGATGTTGCCGGCAGTGCATGAGCTACTCTCACAGTCGACGCTGTCGAGAATCAGCTCACTCGAGCCAACCTTGAAGACAAGGTCGTAGGATCCCTTCCATAACTTATAGGTCTTCTGACCGCTTTGTACAGCATGCGATTGAACAAGAGTCCCGGCACCTGAGACGCCATCATCATCTTCACGGATTTCCAGAGTAACCCCGCTCAGGCCGCCATAGTTAACCAGAAGGGACGCGGCTCTTCCGCTCTGATTGCAGCTGCCGCCCTCGCAATTCACGGCCCCCAAAAATTCCCAAGGGTGATCGTAAGAACGCTCAGAGTTGTAGACTGGAGGCTCTCCTTGTGTCCACCACCGAGCGCGAAACATCATATCGTCGTGTACCGCTTCATCGTCAGCTAAAAACACCCGTTCAGGCGTCCACTTAATCCTGTCGCTGGCGTTCGCGTTTGCCAATTGGACAGCCTTTCGATCGCTTTCCAGAACCGGCCCCAGATAAAGCCACGGGCTATCCCAGGTGTTGAGAACCGGCGCATCGGGTTGCTTGCCTCGGGTCTGCCATTTCGCTTTATAAACGCGTCCCTGCCAAACTACTTTTTCAGTTTCGTCATAGGCAGTCTGCTGGTGCCAAAGCGGGTAAGGGTAAAACTCCGCGCGATTCATTGCGAGATCCAATGGGGACGAAACGTTTTTTTGACCACCGGCAGCTGTGTTGGCAAGAGAGGCCGGAAAACGATCGATGAACAACTTGGTAAACTGATACTTGATTTGGTCGATGCCGCTGCAGGTGCCAGACGCGTTTTTAATACCATCTCCAGCACCACAAGGTCGGTCTCGATTAAGCGTTAAGAAGGATACCCGCCCGACTTGGTGCTCGCGCAGGAAATCAACCAACGCATTGGCAGTCTTCAGCGTGAACGCCTCTCTTGCCGTTGGATTTTTTCCGATCATCGGGGTCACACCTATCATTCCCCATAGCTCAAGATCGTCTTTGGGCTGACCTGAGGCCAAAAAAATCGCCGCGAGCTGCTCCTTCGTCGCCATCAAGGAAAGCCGCGTCTGATCCCACAAGGAAAACTCTCTGGCTCTTTTTCCTGACAATCCATAGTCCATAGTCCTGACGTTAACGCCCGCCAGCTCGACCCCGGCGAGTAATGCACTTTCGATCATCGTGATCCCGCCCGCAGTTAGGCCCTCCATCGCGGCGGGCAGCGACAACCAAACTTGGATATTTGGATTGTCTTGCTGAACCCGCTGAAGAGCGGCAACTCGCCGTGTTGTGGCGACTGAGTCTGTAAGCACAGCGCTGCTTAAGTCGAAGTCCAGTATCTCTGATTCATAACGACTAATCACCGCTTGATAAGCCGCTGCCAAATCTTCCACGCTGCTATTCACCGATGCCATCTCGCTTGTAGCATCTCCTCCAAATGATAGTATCGCGACCCCCCCTTCCTCTCGAAACCGCACCAATCTGCGATCCAGGTCCAGTGCACGTGCCGCCGCATCCAAATCATAATAGGACCCCCATGTTGGCTCCCTGGGATCAAGCCTGCTCGCGACGATCGAACCGATCACTACATTATTGAGTAGCGAGTCCTCTTCGCTTTCGAAATACACCTCGGGTTTAGACGTGATATCGACATAAGGCGCAACCCAGGTTGGACCTGTGCCCTGCGCATAAACATACATATCGACAGCCGCTCGCCATACGGTCATGACTGCGAAACCTCCAAACCCTCCAACCAAAAGGGTTGCAAACAAGAGGCGGGCAATCGACAAACGGTTCGATTTTATAGCCTTATTTTCCATAACGACCTCCCTTATGCCCGACGAATTAAAGGCGAGGACGCACTTTCCGCAGCATCCTCAGGCGACGAGCTTGTCGCGACCTTCTCGGTCGCGACGTGGCTCGTAGGAAGCGAACTGCCGACATACAAAACCGATGCCCAGTCCGGAAGATCCTCTTCTGCAACCGGCACTGCGGCACGCAAGGGGACGTAAACAAAATTTTTCAGATTGTGAAAAATATCGAAAAAGAAGTTGGTCATCCCGATAAACCAAACACAGCCCAAGGAAAGCATGGCCAGATTCGCCACAGTAAAAATCATATGGAGATAATCCTGATCAATAACATCATTACGCAGGGTCCATACAGACCACACAAAGAAAGTGGCAACAACCCACAGTAGAGAGATTGGGGCCGGCGTTCTATCAGCGACTTTCGGGGTCCGTGCGAACGCGAGCTTGTGACCACCGATAATTTGAACAATCGACTCAATAGTCCCTACGATATTGACTGGTAGCAAAAGCAGATTAAAGCCGTAGATCGCAAGAATGTCCCGTTTGCGATAACCTAACCAACCCAGATCAAGCGTCATGGCGATAAAATACGGCAACGCAATTAAAATAGCCGTGCTGCTCAACAAGCCGTCTGCAAACGGGTAGAAAAATAAAATACATAGGCAGAGGCTTGTCCAAGCGATGGAGGTTAGATAGGAGACACGCAGAAATAGCTCCAGCACGCGAATCTTGTGCTTGTTTTTATCTTCTTGCCTGCGCTGCAGATTTTTCTCTTCTGGCCGGAGCTGCGGGTTCTTTTCTTTACCCGGCTGCGGCTGTTTTCTGTCTGTTTGCCGCCGCTGCTGGTTACGGTCCCTCTTCCAGAAAACGCTCAATAATTTCGGCAAGATAATCAGTCCGCCATTGGCCCAGCGTTGCCGCTGCACAACCAGCGTACCGAAGTCAGGTGGCGTGGCGCTATAACTCAGACGCTCGGGGTAGTTGTATATTTTCCAGCCCAGTCGCCTTAAACCGACACTCGATTCGGTATCTTCAATTACCGTTCGGTCACTGATGTATCGCCTGATTTCGAAGCCGTTCTCATCTTCACGCTCCTCGAGCTCCATCAGCGCTGATTTACGAATAACCGCGTTAGCACCGACCCAGAATGCAGCCTCATGGCGCTGCATACCTTGGTGCACGATATGTTGGATATCAGTCGTGGCACCGGCGATGCGCTCAATCGCCGCGGACGGCCCCGGAAAACTTATATAGGGCGTTTGCGCAACCGCTACCCGCTTGTTACACGCTTGCTCCATGTGATATACCAATCGTAAACAGTACTCTGGCAATAAAATACTGTCGGCATCCAATGTCAAAAGGTAATCGGAATCGGGTATCGCCAAATCGGCAGCGTGTCCCGAAGTAGGTTTCAGTACAGGCCCACGAGCCGAGGGGATTCTGGAATACCTCCCGCCCATTAAACCAATATAACTGTTCAGGTTCATCGCCTTGTTCGGTTCATGGGACAAAGATGCGAAACGCTTACGCTCGAAGTAGGAAATATCGGCCTGGAAAATGTTGACCAGGCGCAAATGCAGCTGACGCACTCGCGACACTGTCAGCAGTGCATCAGGCTCGACAGCTGCCGACCTTAGAGCGCTTGCCGTCACCCGTAAATCGGTCGCAATACGCTCTAGAACGTCTATCGCAAAAAAGCGATCAACATGATCATTTATCGGCATATTTTGACGCTCTAATTCAAACCAGCTCACGGCAGAATCGTAATGCTTGCTCAAGTTCAGCAACATTTCGGGACACATGCGTGCTTCAAGGTCACCTGACGTTTTTAGATCAAATGCAGAGAGCGCGCTTTTGAACTCAGTGAACGGCTTTCTCAACTCGCAGGAGATTTGCTCAGCGACTGCCCTGGACGCTTCTAATATGGCCTGGTCCTCTGGGTCTGTTGGATAGGGTGGATCATCTACAAGCAGTACAACTTTGAGATCCGGATATTCTTGTAAAGCTGCAGACAAAACGGTTTGTCGAATCGTTCTTTCTTCTTCACGATAAGACGGGACCAGCACCGTGATGCTCGGAGCGTCGGTCTCCAGGCTGTCATCAATTTCATTCCGCTGGACACGCTGGTGCACTTTAATGCGCTCATAATGTCCTAGCCGAGTAATCATAAATGCCAGGCATGACATCGTGAGTAGCGTAACGGTTGTCACATAAGCGAGTGCTTCGACAACCGTAGCTGCATTGAGATCTAGCCCACTTAACCGGATACATTGTTCCACCACATAGGCCAGCCAGGCCACGACCGTAAAAAATATAGCAAATCTGGCGCCGGGAACGGTAAGCCGGCTCACAGCATTGGGTAAAACGTTGGTAAACTGAGAGCCCTGCTGCGACAGAAAAGTCTCTGATGTTGGTAGTTGATCCGGCATTCCTTGGTTCCTTTACACACGTTCAGTTTAGCGAGTAGCGCCAAAACCTCGTCAAAGCTTGTGTTGGCAATATTCGTGCCATTCTCCTTAAATGCATGATAAATAGGTATTTTTTTCCAATCCACATTTCAAGCAATGGGGAGGTGTAAAGAATTCCGTCAACAGCACTTTTACTGGTGACGAATCGAGAGGGCCGCAATTGAGCAACACAGCGGCGACAATAAATTGACCTGTCGATACGCGAGGCAGGCTTGCCAACTGCACTGTAGCTGCCCGGTTTATTGTTGTTAATGCGTTCTGGCGTGAGGTCCTGAAGCTGGCAGGAAAACACGGGGCATTGATGCGGCGCGTGCAGACACTAATCTAGCGCCTGATCAGTCTTGGTTTTCTCAGGCTTGAAACGAGCGCTGTTTTTTTCAGGCATTTTTTTGATCTAAAAGTCTTATAGTATATTACTCGGCATGAATGTCTCTGGCACAGTCAACACAAAACAAACACCTAAAAAAGGTTCAACCACAGTTTATGGCTGTATATTTTACCCACCTTGCAGACCGTTAAAGTTATACTGCTTGGTAAAGGAGTCAGGTAGTGATGAATATTTCACCGATTTTTTTCTCGCGTAATTTACGAGACCGCCGCAAGCATCTTGATCTACTGGTCGCTGCATCAATGGCCCTGGTTTTGACTGCTTGCGGTAGTTCATCGGGCACTCTGTCAGATATGTCGGATATGCCAGTTGATATTCAGGGATATAGTTCGCAAGAATACAAGATTGGCGTAGGCGACGAGATACGTGTAGAGGTATGGGGCGATGATAGGCTGAGCCTCGCCGTCCCTGTGAGGCCCGACGGCAAAATATCGATGTCACTGATCGGCGATGTAATGGCCGCAGGGTTCAGCACCGAGGCCCTCGGTGACTCTATCACCGACAAGTTATCTACATACATTAAAAACCCTCAGGTTTCTGTGATCGTAACCAACCCTAAAAGCTCTGACTTCCAGCAGCGCATACGAGTGACAGGTGCGGTCAATAGCCCGCAGTCGGTCCCCTATCGTAAAGGCATGACAGTGTTAGATTTGGTGTTACTCGCTGGTGGCCCCAACGAGTTTGCAGTATCCAATGATTCAAAGCTCTATCGAAAATCTGAGGGCCAGGTGAAAGTGTATCCTGTTTATCTGGACGATATTTTGCAAGCGGGCAAGCTGGAATCAAATTATATGTTGATTCCCTCTGATATCGTCACCGTTCCCGAGCGCTCATTCTAGGCAACTTTTTAGCGGCGAGGGCGTTACAGGTGCATGTCAACAACATTTAGATCTGAGTCGCTCAAGGCTACAGGGGGTGAGATTATCGCGTGCCGCTCTTGGATGGTTGGCGGCTTTGTTATCGCTTATTTGGGCTTTGCAGTGATGGCGGAACATTGAACTGAACGTGATAAAATAGAGACTATGCTCAATGCTGATTTATCGAGCCGGTGTTGCGAGGACGAGCGGAAATGAGTGGAATTCAGATTGAAAAGTGCAACTATTCTTGCATCAGTTGCGCAAGCACTGGCCAGGGTCCGTTATTTGCAGTTTTCAATGTGGTAGTTGGCGCGTTTAGATCGGGCAACGCGGAGCGGCGACCCGACGACGCTCTAAATGCCGATGAGTTTATTGAGCAGCCAATTGCATCCTACAAGCGCGCGTTACTAATCGCCGAGCATAAGCCAAATGCATTCAGGTCAAATAATTTCCACCGCACGAAGAGCGCCGTCAGAGCGCGAAGCGGCCAGCTTTGTTTATAAATAGAAGAGGTTAAATTGACCATCGGCGAAGTTCATGTCGGAGACCGCTGGCTATAATGACTCGAAAACGTCAAAAAGCGCTCGGCTTCACGCCGCTGACATTACCGCTACTGGCACTATCGCTGCAGTCTCTGCAGGCGTCGCCACTGGAGACGACGATCGAGCTCGGCGCTGGTTTAGAGTACTCCACCAATTCGCTGAAAACGCCCACAGAAGAGCGCTCTGAGTTCGAGCAGCAGGCCATTGCAGCGTTGGGTTTGGCTTATGAAAGTACCTCAATAATCGCTGAAATAGACTACATCGCCAGATTCACCGCCTATGATAAGAATACTCAAAGCAATCAGACCGAACTCACTGGTGACGCCTCCATAGTCTATGAACAAATGGATGAGCGATTATATTGGACACTGGAAAACAACCGTCGAAATCTTGTCAGGGATCGAGCCTTGGCGAATACTCAGTCTAATCGCGAAGTCCGCGCCATTACGACGATCGGCCCTGACTTCATACTGCGGCCCTCGGAGTCCGATGCACTGTATACCGGCTTGTCGTATTCCGAAACAACCTACGACGATAGCGACCAGCAAAATTCAAACAGTATCGGAGCCAATATTAGTTGGCAACGCAGTTTATCTGAAGTTGATGTCGCCTCCCTCAACGTAGACTATCAAGACGTTAAGTTTGATGCCGGCCTTGGGGACAATCAATACTACCGAGCGACCATCGGTTACAGTACATCGCTGTCGAAACTCAGCTACAACATTGATATTGGCTACAATACATCACAACGCAAATCGGGTGATGCTAGTGGGGGTTACTTTCAGGGTGAAGCAACTTACTCGGGCGGTTCCTCTAGCTGGCGACTGGCTGCAGTGCATGAATTGACAGATACGTCACGGGGAGGAGGAATCGGAGACTTTGTCGACATAGGGGATTTTTACAACAGCGCTCTGGAAGTCGATGTCTTTGAGCGAACCAATCTAGAGGTCGAGTATATTGGCTCAGCTGTATGTCGGGCTTGCCTATTCAGTGCTGGGATTTTTTTAGAGTCAGAAGATTATGAAGAGCTAGATAATGATTCCGATGAGTATGCCTTCGGAACGTCTCTCACTTACCAGATAACTCGTTTGGTGAGTACAGGGGTACTGCTTGGCTACCGGGATTTCAGATTCAAAAATAACAATGCCCGGGATGACTATCGTATTTTTAATGTTGGCCTGGAGGTTAATCAAACACTGACGCGTCAATTTTCAGTCGTCTATTCACTGGGTTATGAAGCGGGAGATTCCAGCGCAGCGCTGGGTGATTATGATGAATCACGCGTTGGGATTTGGGTCTTGTATCTATTTTAATGATTTCTTGACGACAGCAGTGACTCGTCGATCTGCCGCTCACCGTCAGTGCACGCCACCCCATTACATACTGGGCGGGTAATTAAAAACCGATAAAAAGATTTTTTACCAAAAAAATAAGCAGGGTGCTCACAGGTCAAAATCTTCAACATACCCCTGCAATCTCTCTCGCATCACACCGGCCGTTAGTCCAAAACCCTCCGGGCTATGCTCATGCCGGTGGTGGGGCGAATGTGCTGATGCATTTAGGAATACATTGATAGCGCTTTGTGCGGTTTCATCAAAACCTATATTCAAGTCCTCGTAGATTCGGCGTACCGCATGCAGAGGGTTTGTTCTTAAATCCGTTTGTCGCACATCCGTATAGCAGTTTTTGGGCAAACTCTGCCGAACCCGCATGGCATCCTCCAGACCTTCAGGCCAATACCCGTTGATAATTTCCTTGCCGACCGATTGGGCATCAACTGCATCACTGAACAATGAACGCGTGTTGGCATACAGGCTGCAAATGGATGATAAAGATTGCGCCGGATCGCGGTGCGTAAAAATAAATTTTGCGTTTGGAAAAATCTCAACAATTGCTCTAAGGTTAAAGGCATGTGCGGGATCTTTGAGGATGAAGCGCTCCCCCGAAGACCTGAAGTGCTGGATAATCTTCAGCTGCCGTAGATAACCCCGGTAGGCGACAGTTGCGTCCTGCGATTTCAACCACAAAACATACTCTGGCACACGATACTGAATATCAAACTGTATGGTCCGAAATTCATTCATGAACAGGGCAACACATTCCTCGGCTGACTCTGCAGTCATGGGGTGGATTGCCTGGTAATTCGGCGCTATCTGGTCCAATTGTTTGAGCATTTTGACGAGGCGCTCAATCCTGTTATCCAGACCTGTCGACGGAGGTATCGGTTCATAGCTTTCCCAGTAGGGAATCGTTCGGTGGCGCGGGTCCTGCGCAAGTAATGTGTGCAACCAGGTGGTGCCTGTTCTTGGCATACCAATAATAAAAATTGGCTCCGGTATCACCGTCTCCAGAATAGACGGCTGAGACTGGATTAGCGCCTGAATGCGCAAATGATTTCTGGCCATGCGCTTTGAGTCATCAAAAGCAGAGATGCGACCAACGAAATTCAGGCTGGTACTGTTACCAATGGAATCAACCAGGTGATCCAGCGCGGACGCGGCTTCCTTGCTGGGCTCAGGGGCGATGTCTCCCGCCAATGAGCTATTTTTCTGCGCCGCGCGCCACAAATTATTGGCGTCTGGCCGCATATAGGCCGGAGCTAGCTTGCCCACCAGGTTTAGGGCTCGCATTGTACGGTTGCGTGTCTGTGTGGCCGTCGTAAACTGCTGTAGGTGGTAAGTCTTGCTCATGGCACGCTCCATACCCTCCAACATGAGTTTTTAGTGAGGTCGTTAAAGTGACCGCTTTCGCCTCGCAGCGGTCATTTGATTTTTCTTGCATTCGGACGCCAGATCGACCGAGTGCAACTAGAGTACTCGCAAAGTTTAAAGTGAGCCGCTATATTTTGCATGCCGAAGTAAAAGGTTAGCCACGCAAAGAACAAGCCTGACATAAGCTACAATTGAATTTTTGCGCTGACGAAACCCGCGGCCATATCACTATTATTTAATTATTTAATCTATATAAATCAATTATTTAACGGAATCTTCAGTTGCGGCCGCCGCCATCAATTCAATTACTGTATTTTCCGATACTTTCACAAATTCCTGAAACACAGGGCTTACTCTCTACGCCTCTTACGAAAATGTCCGATGGGTTACGTCAGCTACCCGCCGCCCGCTGAAAAGCTGGCCTGGCCGTCGCACGATCCACATAGGCCCGCACGCACGGCGTTTCCTCATTCACATAGCCCAGATAGTCGGCAATCATCAGCCCAAAAACGAGCATGATATCGGCCGCACTAAAATTATCGCCCAGTATCCATTCACTATTGCCCAGCGCCTGCTCGACCACATTCACAATCTGCTGGGCAACCTCACGCCCGCGATCGACTAATGCCGGCACTCGCCGCTCTTCCGGCATTGGACCGCTGTGCGCGGCAATCTCGCCCATAATCACCGTGAGCGGATTCTCACCATAATCCAGCCATTGAATCGCCAGTGCTCCGGCCTGGGTATTACGCGGCGGCATCAGTTGGCCTCCACCATACTTCGCATCGAGATACTGCAATATCGCGCTGGTCTCCCACAGCACAAAATCGCCGTCTTCGATTGCAGGCACTTTGCCCAGCGGGTTGATTGCCAGGTATTCGGGCCGTTGCATTGCGTCGCTGAACATCTCCACGGTTTCAAGCCGGTACTTGAGGCCTATTTCTTCACAGAACCAGACAACGCGGGTGGAGCGTGACATCGGGGAATGGTGAATGGTTATCATGGTTTGAGGGTCGCCTGCTCATTCGCTTGAGCGCCCATCATATTCAGAATAACGTGGGCGCGTCCAGACTTCGTCGATGTAGAAGGTGCCGCTGTAATGTGGGTGTTTGCGTGTCAAGCGGTGGGGAGAACTAGGCCTAAGTTTTAAACACCGCAGGCGGATTGATGCCCGACTAACGCTCATGCCTCTCGCGGCAAGCAGGCGCTCGCTATTGCGACAACTGCAATGCAATCGATAACAGCGTCAGACGGTATAAATGATGGTAGCGGGTGGGCGCTGGCGTCGCCTGCAGGTATCCACCCGCCGCTTCAAGCAACATAACACGCTTAGCTTACCGCTATCGCATAGCGGCCTGCCAGTACACTTTCAATCATTATCCTCTATACTTTACCTCCCTTTATTCACTCCAGGAACAGACCGGTGCCCTCATCAAAGAACTCCTTCAACACCCGCGCCACACTGACTGTGGACGACAAAACCTATCAGTACTTCGCCATTAATGGTGGCGACTTGGCGTCTCATAGCAGCGCGGCGCGCCTTCCGGTGTGTACTAAAATACTGCTTGAGAATCTGCTGCGACACGAAGACGGTGTCAGTTGCTCACGGGAAGACATCGAAGTGCTTGCGGCCAGTCGCGGGCATGGCAGTGACCAGGAAATTGCCTATCACCCCAGCCGTGTGCTGATGCAGGATTTTACCGGCGTTCCGGCCGTCGTCGACCTGGCCGCAATGCGCGATGCGCTGGTGAAGCGCGGTGTAGACCCCGAAAAGATCAACCCCTTATCACCGGTAGACCTGGTGATAGACCACTCTGTCAGCATCGATAATTTCGGCACGGAGAGTGCTTTTGAGCAGAACGTGGCGATGGAAATGCAACGCAATTTCGAGCGCTACCAGTTTTTGAAATGGGGCCAGGGTGCCTTCGACGATTTTCGTGTTGTACCGCCGGGCACCGGCATCTGCCACCAGGTCAACCTTGAGTACCTCGCCCAGGTAGTCGGCCAAAAAAGCACCGACGATGGCTTGATCGCAAGCCCCGATACCTTGGTAGGCACCGATAGCCACACCACCATGATCAACGGCCTCGGCGTGTTGGGCTGGGGCGTTGGCGGCATTGAGGCGGAAGCGGCGATGCTGGGGCAGCCCATTTCCATGTTGATTCCTGACGTGGTGGGCTTTGAACTCACCGGCCAAATGCGTGAGGGGATGACCGCCACCGACCTGGTATTGCAGGTGGTACAAATGCTCAGGTCACACGGCGTAGTCGGTAAGTTTGTCGAGTTCTTTGGCGATGGACTGGATCAACTGCCTCTGGCCGATCGCGCCACTATCGCCAATATGGCACCGGAATATGGCGCCACCTGCGGCTTCTTTCCGGTGGACGCGCAAACCATTGCCTACCTGAAGCTCAGTGGTCGCGATGCGCATACCATTGCGCGGGTAGAGGCCTATTGCCGGGCACAGGGCATGTGGCGCGACGAGCATTATGGTCAACCAGAGTTTTCCGCCACCTTGCAGTTAGATATGTCTACGGTAGAGGCGAGCGTGGCAGGGCCCAAGCGTCCGCAAGATCGTGTCGCCGTGACTCAACTGCGCGAAGCGACTGACCAGTTCATTGAACTGAACGGTAAATCGGCCCAACTGGACACCCCGTTCCCACTGGAACACAGCGATCAGCCCATGCATCACGGCGATGTCGCCATTGCAGCCATTACCTCATGCACCAATACATCAAACCCCGCTGTCATGATAGGCGCCGGCCTGGTGGCACAAAAGGCATTGGCACGCGGACTGAAGCGCAAACCCTGGGTGAAATCGTCACTGGCCCCGGGCTCAAAAGTGGTCACAGATTACCTGACCAAAGCCGGCCTGCAGCAATCGCTTGATGAGCAGGGTTTTAATCTGGTGGGCTATGGTTGCACCACGTGTATCGGCAACTCGGGCCCGCTGCCAGAAGCCGTGGCCGCGAACATCGCCGATAACGACCTTGTTGTCTGCGGCGTTTTGTCGGGCAATCGCAATTTTGAAGGGCGCATTCACCCCCTGGTGCAGGCCAATTGGCTGGCCTCCCCTCCTCTGGTCGTTGCCTATGCTCTGGCGGGGACCACCCGCATTGACCTCAGCCAAGACCCATTGGGCACAGACAACAATGGAGAGCCGGTATACCTGCACGATATCTGGCCGAGCAATGCCGAGATAGCAGAGATCGTACAGCGTGTTGATAGCGGCATGTTTGAAAAAGAATACGCCGCTGTATTTGACGGCGATGAAAGCTGGCGAGAGATCGACATCAGTGGCGGAGCAACCTATACCTTCTCCGACGCCTCTACCTATATTCAGCTGCCGCCCTTTTTCGAGGAGCAATACCGGGGTAACGAGGCGAATATTCTGGGGGCTCCCATGCTGGCTATGCTGGGCGACTCCGTCACCACAGACCATATCTCGCCCGCCGGAGCCATACCGCTGGATAGCCCCGCCGCCCAATACCTGCGCGATCACGGTATCGCGGAAGGAGACTTTAATTCCTACGGCTCACGCCGCGGCAACCATGAAGTGATGATGCGCGGCACCTTCGGAAATATTCGTATTCGAAATGAAATGACCCCGGACCTCGAAGGCGGCTACACGCGATTGAAGGGCGAATCACAGGCTCAGTTCATCTACGATGCCGCGATGGATTATGTGTCCAGGGGAGTCAGCACAGTTGTCGTCGGCGGCAAGGAATACGGCACGGGCTCCAGCCGCGACTGGGCCGCCAAGGGAACGCTATTACTCGGTGTCAAAGCCGTTATCGTAGAGAGCTTTGAACGCATCCACCGTTCCAACCTGGTCGGCATGGGTGTATTACCTCTGCAATTTATGCCCGGTGATACGCGTAAAACACTGCAGCTTACCGGTGATGAAACCTTCGACATTCTGGGCATTGACGGGAAGCTGCAACCGAAGCAAATTTTACCGGCGGTGGTTCATTACCCCGATGGCACGCAGCGTGATGTGCAACTGCAATCGCGGCTGGATACGCAGGTCGACGTTGAATACTATCGCGCTGGCGGCGTACTCACCTACGTACTCAACCGTATCGCTGAGGAGGCCTGATCGGACGATAGATCATGACTGATTTTCGCATACAGAAAGACAGCCTGGGCGACGTCAGCGTGCCGGTTGACGCACTCTACGGCGCGCAAACACAGCGGGCTGTCGATAATTTTCACATCAGCGGCATCCCCATGCCAGGGCAGTTTATAGCGAGTCTCGGGGTGATCAAAGCCGCGGCGGCAGGTGCCAATGCCGATTTGGGCCTGCTGGACTCTGCGCTGGCAGACGGCATAATCGCTGCCGCACTCTCTGTGTCGCAGGGTAAGCATCACCAGCACTTTCCGGTGGATGTTTTTCAGACCGGCTCGGGGACCAGCACGAACATGAATGCCAACGAGGTCATCGCGACACTTGCGGCACAGCAACTGGGAATGGCGGTCAATCCCAATGATCATGTGAACTGCAGTCAGAGCAGCAACGATGTCATTCCCACTACTATTCATGTGAGTGCCGAGCTGGCGCTGGAAAAATCATTACTGCCTGCCCTCTCAGATTTAACGCGCGCCATCGCCAAACGAGAAGAGAGCGCCGCGGGCCTGATCAAAACCGGCAGAACCCACCTGATGGATGCCATGCCCATTAGTGTAGCGCAGGAATTATCGGGTTGGCGTGCGCAGCTGTCACTCGCAGCACAACGGATCAACAACACTCGCTCGCAGTTGCAACACCTGGCACAGGGCGGCACTGCGGTAGGCACCGGAGTCAATGCCGATCCTCAATTCGCCGGCCTGTTCTGCTCGCACCTGAACAAACAGTTAAGTAAAGATAGCGAACATCTCTTTCAACCCGCAGACAACTACTTTGCCGCCATCGCCAGCCAGGATGTTGCGGTGGCGCTTTCAGGACAATTGAAATCACTGGCCACTGCCCTTCTGAAGATAGCCAATGATCTGCGCTGGATGAACAGCGGGCCGCTCACCGGTCTGGCTGACCTGCGCCTCAAGGCACTGCAACCGGGCAGCAGCATCATGCCGGGAAAGGTGAATCCGGTGATACCTGAAGCCGTGGCCATGGCGGCGGCGCAAGTCATCGGCAATGACACGACAATCACCGTGGGGGGGCAGTCGGGAAACTTTCAGCTCAATGTGATGCTGCCGGTTATTGCGCACAACCTGCTACAAAGTATTACCCTACTGACCAATAGCTGCAGAGCATTGGCCGAGAACTGCATCGCCGATTTTGTGATCAACACCGAGAACATTGAGGCCAGCCTCGCCAATAACCCGATTCTGGTGACCGCCCTGAACACTGAAATAGGCTATAGCGCCGCCGCCCAAATCGCCAAACAGGCCTATGCGCAGAAACGTCCCATACTGGATGTGGCGGCCGAAATGACCGACATACCCATGGACAGGCTGCTGCAGTTACTCAATCCGGAAAATCTTGTTTGATATTTTCAGGCACCACCTCAGTCGCGTCTGCGGATACTATCGCGTTAACGTGAGGTTGCACGAGCCGCAGCGGCACGGGCGATGCAAATCTTTCGCTTTATTAGCTGCTTTAGAGCACTTTCGGTCAGTTTATATGCCGAGTCATGTTCAGCATTCTCGCTTTTCGAGAGAACGTGCATAAACGTGACAGCACCCCAAATACCGCTATCTCAAGTTCTTTATTGCAAATGAAACGCTAGAACATCAACATACGAAGCCAAGCGTACTGTCGTTCACCTGCCGTCGAGACGCGACCCGCTCGCGGTGACTGCCGGGTCGCTACATACAAGGAATCAGATAACATGAGTAACGAAGAAGGCTCCATCACTACCGAGGTTCGCGGGCACATCTTGCTCATCGGTCTCAATCGACCCAAAAAATACAACGGTTACACCCCCACCATGGCGAAGCAGCTCGTCGCAGCCTACACCCGCCTCGATGAAGATAACGACCTGTGGGTTGGCGTCCTGTTTGGCCACGGCGATCATTTCACAGCCGGGCTGGACCTGCCCAAATGGACAGACTCCATGGAGCAGGGCGCAAGCGGTGATGGTAGCCATATCGATCCCGTTGGCCTGGGCCGCGCCTGCCGCAAACCCATCGTCACTGCCGTCCAGGGTATTACCTACACACTGGGCATCGAACTCGCACTGGCCGGTGACATTGTAATTGCGGCTGACAACTGCCGCTTCTCGCAGCTGGAGCCCAAACGCGGCATCCACGCGACAGGCGGGGCCACCATTCGGTTCGTGGAGCGCGGTGGCTGGGGCAATGCGATGTATCACCTGCTCACCTCTGATGAATTCGATGCTGACGAGGCCAAGCGTATCGGCCTGGTGCAAGAGATCGTTCCCCTTGGCCAGCAGCTTGAGCGGGCAATCGAGATTGCCGAAGTCATCGCCACCGGCGCACCACTGGCAGTCCAGGCCACCAAAGCGTCATCGCGTCGGTTTGTAGAGGAAGGCTTCGAGGCCGCCGTCGCTGCCCTCAAGCCCACCCAAAAGGCGCTATTTGACACCGAGGACGTGGACGAAGGCGTGCAGTCGTTCAAGGAGCGCCGTGCTGCGCAGTTCAAGGGCCGATAGCACCTGTTAAAGTATTTTTCTACAAAAACTGCTACAAATGCTGCTATAGCTACTGCCGGAGCTCGTTATCGACCCGTCACAATCAGACACAGCACAACACCCTCACCGTCGCTACAATCCGCTTAGCGGCGATTGGGTGCTGGTCTCGCCGCAGCGCGCGCAGCGTCCCTGGCAGGGGCACGTTGAGCAAGTAGACCCGACCTCGCTTCCGCAACATGATCCGCAATGCTACCTCTGCCCGGGCAATACCCGCGTAAACGATGAGGTGAATCCCTCATACGACGGCCCCCTCGTGTTCGATAACGATTTCGCTGCGTTAGTCGACGACGGCGCCACACACAGCCATGAGCAAGGTTTACTGCGGAGCGCGAGCGTGAACGGCGTCAGCCGTGTTATCTGCTATACGCCGCGTCACGATCTGTGTCTCGCACTGATGGAGCCGACCGCTATACGGACCCTTATAGAGGTGTGGTGCGCACAAGTGGCCGAACTGGAGGCGCGTTACTGCTGGGTGCAGGTCTTTGAAAACAGGGGTGCACTGAACGGCTGCTCAAACCCTCACCCCCATGGGCAAATATGGGCCAGTGATCAGCTTCCCACCCTGCCGCAACGCGAGGAGGAGAAACAAGCCGGGTACTGGCATACCAACGGCACATCGCTGCTGCTCGACTACGCACAGCAGGAACAAAAAAGCGGTGAGCGCGTTGTCTGTCAAAATGGACACTGGGTGGCCGTAGTGCCCTACTGGGCCACCTGGCCCTTTGAAACGTTGTTACTGCCACTGCAGCCAGTGTCGCGCATGACGGATCTCGATCCAGAGCAAAAACACGCCCTGGCCAGCCTGCTAAAGCAACTGACCTGCCGCTATGACAATCTGTTTCAGACGGCTTTCCCCTACAGTATGGGCTGGCATGGTGCGCCGGCACAGGGCATGGCGGGCAGCGGCGAACACTGGCAACTGCATGCTCACTTCTACCCCTCGCTGCTGCGTTCCGCGACAGTCAGGAAGTTTATGGTTGGCTATGAAATACTGTGTGAGGCCCAGCGCGACCTGACCCCCGAGCAGGCTGCAGCCCGCTTGCGGTCACTCAATGACGTCCACTACAGCGTCCACGCGGAGTAGCGCCTGTGCTGGATGAGCTGCAGGAGGCATTCATCGCCCATTTTGGCGAACCGCCGCAGCACGTAATCCGCGCACCCGGGCGGGTCAACCTGATTGGCGAGCACACCGACTACAACCATGGCTTTGTGCTGCCGTGCGCAATCGAACAGCACACGCTGGTGGCACTCTCGCCCCGCACCGATAACACCGTCTGCACGCTCGCATTAGACTATGAACGCGAGCTCGATACCTTCCGCCTGGGTGAATCTTTCACATCAAACACCCATCAAGCCTGGGCAAATTACGTGCGCGGTGTTGTATGCGCGCTTCAGGACCGAGACTTCTCCTTGCGCGGCTGCAATATCGCCATTATCGGTAATATCCCGCAGGGCGCCGGGCTGAGTTCCTCTGCAGCGCTGGAGGTTGGCGTGGCCAAAGCGCTGGCAGTCGATAACGATCTGGCGGTTAGCAACCTGACACTGGCGCAGGTCGGTCAGGCGGCGGAGAACGATTTCGTCGGTTGCCACTGCGGCATCATGGATCAGTTGATTTGTACAAGCGCGGCCGTCGGCACAGCCACCCTGATCGACTGCAAAGACTTTACATTGAAACCGGTCAACATGCCGTCTGATTTATCACTACTACTGGTCAACTCCAATGTGCGGCGCGGCCTGGTCGACAGCGAGTACAATGACCGGCGCGAACAGTGCGAACGTGCCGCCGCCATGTGTGGCGTGAGCAGCCTGCGCGATGTTCCATTGCAGGAATTTCAGGTTAACCGTCAAGCGATGGAGCCGCTTGTTGCAAAGCGTGCACAACACGTGCTGGAGGAAAACGAACGTACTCTGCTGGCGGCGACTGCGCTGCAAAATAATGATATTGAACAGCTGAGCCAACTCATGTCCGCCAGCCACCTGTCCATGAAGCACCTGTTTGAGATCACGGTGCCCCCCGTGGATTTTCTCGTGGATCAGATAGGCGAGATACTGGGCTCCCATGGCGGGGTACGCATGACCGGCGGCGGATTTGGCGGCTGCGTAGTGGCACTCGCTCCGGCAGAACTGCTTGATGATATCGTAGCGCGCGTGGAAGATACGTACTACAGTCACACTGGACTGCAGGCGAGCATCTACACCAGTGCCCCTGCCGGGGGTGCAGTGTCCATACAATAAGAAGATCAATGTTAGCGCCGCCCTCGACGCGACATTGGCCATTCAGGCCGCGGTATAATAAATAAAAAGAGGCAAACATGTATCTTTCACCATTGGACATGGTCTGCTTTACCGCCTACTGCCTCGGTCTGTTCACGCTTGCCTGGTGGGTATCGAGAGAAAAACCCGGCTACAGAAAAAATACCGAGGATTATTTTCTGGCAGGTAAATCCCTGCCCTGGTGGGCTGTGGGCACCTCCCTGATTGCTGCGAATATCTCCGCAGAGCAAATTATCGGCATGTCCGGTTCGGGCTTTGCTATCGGACTCGCCATTGCATCCTATGAATGGATGTCGGCGATTACGCTAATACTGGTTGCGCGGTATTTTATTCCCATCTTTCTCAAGACTGGCATCTACACCATGCCGCAATTCCTCGAGCAACGTTTCGACAGACGTGTTCGACTGGTCATGGCCTTGTTCTGGTTGGGCGTGTACATATTCGTAAACCTTACCTCCGTGCTCTACCTCGGCGCGCTGGCAATCAATACCGTCACCGGGCTCGACATGGTATATGGGCTGACGTTCCTCGCGGTGTTCTCCATTGGTTATTCAATCTACGGCGGTTTGAAGGCAGTGGCACTGACCGATGCGCTGCAGGTAACCCTGCTCATACTGGGTGGCTTGCTGGTGACCTATCTCGCGCTCGACAGAATCAGTGATGGACAAGGCGCACTGACAGGCTTTGCCGTATTGACCCGCGAGGTACCAGAAAGATTCGATATGATTCTTTCAGCAGACTCTCCACATTATATGAGTCTGCCCGGCTTATCGGTTTTGTTGGGCGGCCTGTGGGTGATGAACATCTCCTACTGGGGCTTCAACCAGTACATTACCCAGCGCGCGCTCGCGGCAAAAAATCTTTCGGAGGCACAAAAGGGTATCGCGCTCGCCGCATTCCTTAAGTTGCTCATGCCACTCATTGTGGTGGTGCCTGGCATCGCCGCCGCCGTGCTCGCCCCGGATATTGCCAAGCCTGACCAGGCATACCCCGAAATGATGAAACTGGTGCCGGCCGGGCTACTGGGTATTTGTTTTGCGGCACTGGTGGCAGCGATCGCATCGTCGCTAGGATCAATGACCAACAGTATTTCGACAATTTTTACCCTCGACATCTATAAAACCGTTATCAACCCAAAAGCTAGCCAGGGTCAGCAGGTGTTAGTGGGCAGGGTGATGGCCCTGCTATCAATGCTCATCGCGGCGCTCGTGTGCCGCCCACTGCTGGGCGAACTCGAGCAGGCTTTCCAGTACATACAGGAATTTACCGGTTTCTTTACGCCCGGTATCGTCGCGATTTTTCTGCTGGGTTTTTTCTGGAAACGCGCGACCGCGCACTCGGCGCTGGCAGCCGCTATCGCCTCTGCGGTGCTGTCTCTGCTGTTCAAACTGCTCTGGCCTGCACTGCCCTTTATGGACCGCGTCGGACTGGTTTTTGTGCTGTGTGTCGCCATCGCCGTGTGCGTTACCCTGATTGAAAACAGCGGCGAGCAAAGTAATGCTATCGATCTGAAAGAGGTGGAATACAGTACCAGTCGCGGATTCAACCTGAGCGCACTGGCCATCACGCTCATCCTCATCGGCTTTTATACTACCTGGTGGTGATCGGATTACCCCTGTTTAACTGGAGATAAACACTATGAAACTCCTCACTATCGCAATTATCCTGCTCGGGCTATCTGCCGTTGTCGCCTGCGCCACGCGGACGACGGCAAACGCAGTGCCTGAGATTTTCGGTACGCTGCCCGGCGGCGCAGCCATCTTTCGCTATGAACTGCGCAACGATAATGGGATAACCGTCGGCATTATCAATCTGGGCGCGACCATTGTGTCGCTGGAAACCCCGGATAGAGACGGCAATTTCGCGGATATTGTGCTGGGCTTCGACAACCCACAGCAATACCTGACGGACAGCCCTTATTTCGGCACCGTGGTGGGCCGCTACGGTAATCGCATCGCAAACGGCGAGTTCAGCCTGGATGGACAGGTTTATACGCTGGCAAAAAACGACGGGGAGAATCATCTGCACGGTGGCGAGATCGGCTTCGACAAAATGCTCTGGCAAGTGCTGCAGCACAGTAATAGCGACATCACGCTGCAACTGATCAGTCCAGACGGAGACGAGGGTTACCCCGGGGAGCTGACGACCACGGTGACCTACTCGCTGGATAATACCAATCGGCTTACGGTTGATTACCACGCTACAACCACCCGGCCGACCGTGGTGAATCTGACACAGCACAGTTACTTCAATCTGGCAGGACATGACGCCGGCCCCACGCTGGCACACACCCTGCTCATCAATGCAGACCGCTTTACAGAAATTGATAAGGAGCTGATTCCGACAGGCGAACTGCCCACGGTCTCCGGGACGCCACTGGATTTTCGAGAGCCGACAGTGATCGGGCTGCGCATTGATGAACCCCATCAGCAGCTTGTTTACGGGGGCGGCTACGATCACAACTGGGTACTGACCGATGCAGCCGCTTCAGGTGAGGAACCTGCCGCCATCGTGATCGATCCGGTCTCAGGGCGCACCCTGACAGTCACGACCCAGGAGCCGGGCATACAATTTTATTCCGGTAACTTCCTTGCGGGTGCTTTCTCCGCCAAGCACGGGGCCATCTATCCGTACCGGAGTGCCGTTGTATTGGAGACACAGCATTTCCCGGATTCGCCGAACCAATCCGGCTTTCCGTCCACGCGACTTGAACCGGGCCAGGACTATCGCACGCAGACGGTCTTTGAATTTGGCGTCGAGCCGTATGACGGGGGCAATGATGCAATCGAGTAGTACAGTCGAATAGTGCGATCGAATAGCGCAGTCGATAGAAAAGCGCCTCACATCAGGTGCCTTTCACGCAAAACCAGGGCAGTTCGTCTCTTCGTCTCTTCGTCTCTTCGTCACAGCGACCGCAGAAGACGCGCTGCACCCTATCTGACTCGCGCTCCTGACAGAAACGCGAGGGCCTTCTCGGCATTCACCTCCACAATGCCGCGGGGGATTTTCGACACACGCGCTAAATTCATTCCCTGATCCGACCAGCGGTGTTATTATCGTTTTGCGCCGTTAAGGCGCACTGATACCTGAGGGGTGGCGCAAGCCTGAGATGTCCCGGTCTGTTAGGACTCCGACAAACCCTTTGAACCTGATCCGGTTAGCACCGGCGTAGGAATAGGTTGTTTCAATCCTCCTCGCTATTTGTCTAAAACCGGTTCTCTAACTGTCATCGATGATGGAGAGATCCTGTGCCGAAGTTTTTATCTTATACCCTGACGTGCCTAGCGGTACTCAGCCTCCCCGCTAGAGCCAGCGAACCGCTCGAGGAAATAGTGGTCACCGCCGACTTTCGCGATACGAACCTCATGGAGACGGCGGCCAGCATCTCCGTGCTGGACGAATCGTTAATATTTGAGAGCGGTGCACAGCACCTGGAGGAAATTCTCGGCAATGCGCCTAACGTAAATTACGCCAGCGGCACCGCCCGTGCGCGCTACTTCCAGATTCGCGGTGTCGGTGATCGCAGCCAGTTTCAGGAGCCACTCAACCCGTCTGTCGGTCTGTTGCTGGACGGAATTGATTTCAGCGGCATCGGCAGCCTGGGAACCACCTTTGATGTTGAACAGGTGGAAATATTGCGCGGCCCCCAGGGCACGCTGCACGGTGCAAACGCACTGGCCGGGCTTATCAGCATCAACTCGAATACCCCCAGTGATGAGCCCTATCACTACCTGGAAGGATCCGTCGGTGACTACGACACCTACAGCCTGGGCGGTGTCAGCACGGGTCCGATTACCGACAGCCTGCTCTACCGGGTGGCACTGCAACAATTTTACAGTGACGGCTACCAAAAAAATGACTTTACCGGAGACGATGACAATGCCGATCGCGATGAGTTGACCAGCCGCATCCGCTTGCGTTGGCTGGCCAGCGAGCGACACACACTGGACCTCGGTATGACCTACATCGATATGGACAACGGGTACGACGCTTTCTCCCTGGATAACACCCGCACGACCCTATCGGACCAACCCGGCAAGGATACCCAGGAATCTTTTGCGGCGAGCCTCGCCACAAATTCTGACTTGCACGCGGCGACGCTGGAAACACGACTTAGCGTGGCAAAAACCGATATCACCTATGCCTACGATGAGGACTGGACCTTCGAGGGTTTTGACCCGGACGGCTATACCTCCTATGACCAATACGATCGCAAGCGCCACAGCATCAGCGCGGAATTACGCTTATTATCCAATGCGCAATCGCGCCTGTTCAACGATCGTAGCGACTGGGTGATAGGGGCGTATCACCTTGGCAACAAGGAGGATCTGGATCGCACCTACACCTTTGCACCCTTTTTCACCAGCAAGAACGATACCGACAGCTACGCTTTGTTCGCTCAGCTCGACACCGCACTGACCGACCAGCTGACGCTGATCACCGGCTTGCGCTGGGAGTACCGTGACACCGACTACAGCGACAATAACGGCGTAGACTTCAATCCGGATGACGACATGTGGGGAGGCCGGCTCGCACTGGAATACCAATGGCGCGATAACACCCTCGTGTACGGCTCGGTGTCCCGCGGTTACCGCGCGGAAGGCGTCAACGGCGCCATCCTCGCGAATGTAGAATCCACCGACGCTCCAGACGTCATCAACGCGCTGGAATCCGTTAGCACCTTCGACGAAGAAACACTCATCAACTACGAAATGGGGGTTAAAAGCCGGCTGCTGGATAATCGGCTGCAGGCACGCATCGCCCTGTTCTATATGGATCGCGATGATCAGCAAGTGCGCGGTTCACTGCTGATTCCCCAGGACGGCGGCGCCACGACCTTTGTCGATTACACCAGCAATGCCGCAGCGGGCAATAATTACGGCACCGAGATAGAAATTGACTGGCGCGCGACCAATAAGCTGCTGCTGTGGGCCAATGTCGGCCTGCTGAAAGCAGAGTTCGACGACTACGTGAACGTATTCGAGGAAGACCTGTCAGGGCGCGAGCAGGCCCATGCGCCCAAGTACCAGTACGCGACAGGCGGCCGTTACGATTTAACCGAGCATCTTTTCCTGCGCATCGAGGTACAGGGTAAAGATTCGTACTACTTCTCTGACCGCCACTCCGAACAATCGGATGACTACAATCTGGTGAATGCGAGCCTGGGATGGGAGCAAGCGCGGTGGCGCGTCGTGCTGTGGGGTCGGAACCTGACCGACGAAGACTATACCGTGCGCGGGTTCGGCAGTTTTGGCAACGACCCGCGAAATGGCTACGTCACCGAACCCTACTACCAATTTGGCGAACCCCGTGTGTATGGTCTCACTGCGGCTTACGCGTTTTAGGGCCAGTTCGGGGGAGCTAGTGTCCCGATAGTGTGCTGCCCATTCAGGTCGGCACTCACTGGATACCTGTTTTAGTCCGGGAAGCGTCCGTAATGAAACCGCTTACATTGCGCAACTGCTTCCGTGTGGAGCCTGAAAATATATTTTCAGTCGAACTATCCCAGCTTGTGCAGCGTCAACCCGTTCCAGCGAGCTGACAATACGCTTCAGCGCGTCAGGCTTCGTGCAGCGCTGGGTAAATCTGATTTCGCCCTTTCTCTTTGGCCGCATAAAGTGCTTTATCTGCAAGGCCGACCAAATTCGGAACCGGCGCATCTGCTTCGCCTGAGGGCTGCCAGGTTGCACATCCCAAACTGGCTGTAACGCACTCAGCTGACTCCGAATGAGCATGAGGAATGGCTAACGAGGCGATTGCGTTACGACAATTCTCTGCGATAAATTGTACCGCTTCGATTGTTGTTCGAGGCAACAGAATTGTGAATTCCTCCCCTCCATATCGAGCGCATAAGTCCCCGGCCCGGCTGGCTTCTTTTGCAAGAGCGGTTGCGACGAGTCGAAGTGCTTCGTCGCCTTTCTGATGGCCATAGTTATCATTAAACTTTTTGAAATGATCAACATCAACCATAATCAAAGAGAGAGGCTCGTGCGATCGCCTCGCCCGGCGAGTCTCATCGTTTAATGCCTTATCGAAGCTTCGGCGGTTGTTCACACCTGTGAGCGGGTCTTGCTGCGTTAGTTTCTCGAGCGACTTTCGCTGGGATGCAATTTCAATGTGAATAGCGATTCTCGCGAGAACGATTTTCGGACGAATCGGTTTACCAATGAAATCTACCGCACCCAGCGAAAGACTTTTTTCTTCCTCTTTCTCTGTGGTGGCTGCGGTTAAACACAGCACCGGAATATCTCTGGTGTCCTCATTCTTTTTTAACGTCTTCAACACGTCGAAACCGGATTGGTCTGGCAGATTGATGTCTAGCAGGATTAAAGAGGGTCGATGCTTTTTGGCGCGCAAGACTCCTTTCGAACCATCCGACGCCATAACCACTCGATAAAATGGGCTCAGCGTTTTTGCTATAATTCGGCGGTTCGAGGGATCATCTTCGATGATCAAGATCGAGCGGCCGTCGGTTTCACCGCTCATTGAGTAACTTCCTCATAGACGCAAGTGTCTGAAGCGCCTCATCGTATTCCGTATTAGAAATCTGTTCCTGCAAAGTATTCAGCTGCGAGCCTGGGAATTCGCCTCCCAGCTTCGCTTTCAGATCCTTCAGCATCGACTCCGCCCGATAATCGTCCTCTTTCAGCGCGTTACCCAAGGCCGCCAGCAATTCCTCCAGGCTGAGCGCTGAATCGGCAGAAGACGACGAGACCTGAGCCAACTGATGGCGGAAAATTCTGGCTTCCTGCACCAACTGCTTCAGCGCAGCGTCAAATTTAACAGCCAGTGTGTGACTGGCCCGGGGGTCACCTGTCCTGCACCCCGTCTCGGTTTCACGGGCAATGTCCGCCAGGTCCGAATCACCCAAATAGCCTGCCGATCCAATGACCTGGTGAGCTAAATCTGCCGCCTTTTCGGACTCCCCCTGCTCTATTAGTAACTCAATGGAGCCTCTAGCACCGTAGGACTTGATAAATGTCTCAAGTAGATCTTGAAGTTCTTGCTCTTCGCCTTTGAAGCGGATCCGAAGTGTATCCTCGTCGAGTCTTTCCGCTGATGAAGCACTCTGGGCTAACGTTTTTTTGATGCCTCGATAAGGACTTTTCATATGACGGCTGAGTGCCTGAACGATTTTATCCATCTCCAGCGGTTTAGTCAGATGGTCTGCCATACCTGCAGCGAGACTTTTCTCTCGCTCCTCAGCCAGCGCATGGGCTGTGAGTGCAAGTATTGGGATATCCCGTTCGGGCCAGCGAGAGAAAATTTCTCTGGTAGCGGTTATTCCGTCCATTTCAGGCATTTGCAGATCCATGAATACAACATCGTAGATATCTGCCGCCAGTTTCTCTATTGCTTCGGAGCCACTACTCGCTGTGTCAACCTCCAGCTCCAATTCCCTCAGAGCGTGCTCTGCCACCTCACGGTTGAAATCATTGTCCTCGACCAGCAGGCAACGCGCGGCAGGAAATGTCTTTTCTATTTTAAATGATCGTTTTTCGCGAGCGTCGTCTAACACGTAGCTACCGTCTTCGGTCAAGCTTTGGATGATCGCGTCGATAAGCAAACCCGGTACGATTGGTTTACTCACAAACCCGGACAGCGATAAGTTGCGCGCGAGAAGTTCCATGCCATCTCTTACGTAGGCGCTGGTAAGAATCGTCTTAGGCTTGAAGTCGATGTTCGGATTATTATCAATTTCGAGCGCAACCCGTATTCCATCCTCTCCCGAGAGCCTCCAGTCGGCAATCAAAACGTCATAGGGATCGCTGCCTGCCTGTTCCAGAATAGAGATAGCATCTCGGCCAGAAGAGACGTACCTGGGTGTCACTCCGTAATCTCGAAGAATTTCGGTAATTGTAGCGATGTCGTCAGGGCTATCGTCCAGTAGCAGGATTCGCAGATCACGTAACACCTCCAGTACCTTTTTCTTCTCTAAGTCTGGCCCCTCGTTAACTGAAACCGTGAAATGAAATGTACTGCCCAAGCCCAGCTTACTTTCTACCCAAATGCGCCCGCCCATCAGCTCACATAATTCCCGACAAATTGCGAGGCCCAGGCCTGTACCTCCGAATCGACGGGTAATGCTCCCGTCAGCCTGAGCAAAGGGCTGGAAAAGTTCTCTCATCTGGGCCTCTGATAAGCCAATCCCAGAATCCTGAACTGAAAAATGCAGAACAATTCTTTCTTCCACGCGCTCAGAGACAGAGCATTCAATCCGGATCGAACCCGCCTCCGTGAACTTAAGCGCATTTGACACCAGGTTGGCCAGAATCTGAGTCAGCTTGGTTGGGTCTCCCTCGACGTATGATGGGAAGTCATCTGACACTCGATACAAGATCTGAATATTTTTCTTACTCGATTGAGGTTCGGCTAAATCTTCAATACTCTCCAGTACTTCTTTCGGCCGAAACATGACGCGCTCTACCGACATCATCCCTGAATCTATCTTCGAATAGTCCAGAACACTGTTAATCACCGACAGAAGCTGAGAGGACGACTTGGTAATTTTGTACAGGTATTCTTGCTGAGTCTCATCAAGGCTGGATTTCGACATAATCCTTGTCATGCCGATAATTGCGTTCATCGGAGTCCTGATCTCGTGACTCATTCTGGCAAGAAAGTCTGATTTCTCGCGAGCGGCAGACTTCGCATTTTCGGTGGCTATATATAGCTCCACAAACATTCGATTTACAACCGTCGAGACGATGGCAACCGTGGACAGCAGAGCGGTGACACCAACAACGATATAGGCGATAAAGTTTCCATGGGACGCAGACATCGTCGTCTCACCCTGGACAGGAAAAAAGTAGGCGGCAGACATACCCGTATAGTGCATACCCGAAATGGCGGCCCCCATCACAAAAGCGGAAACGACCGTTTGCAATACGTTGCTCTCTTTCGATTGAACGGTGCCCAAACCCACATACAAAGCAAGAATGGCAAGCACTATTGCAATGAGTATTGAGAGTGCAAACAACGTTGCGTCGTAGCGCAGAATGAAAGGACCTTCCATGCCCGCCATTCCGAAGTAATGCATCGTTCCAATTCCGGCGCCAAGAAAGATACCCCCCAGCACGGTACCCTGCAGCTTTAGCTCGCCAAATGTGAGAAAGACAATCGCAAAACCGCTTGCTACGACTGCAGGAACCAGCGAGACAGCTGTAATCAGAAGGTTCATTTTGACGGGCACAGGCAAGGAATAGGCCAGCATGCCAACGAAATGCATCGACCAAACTGCGCAGCCCAGAGCAAATGCACCCGTACACCCCCAGGCGATCTTGCCCATTCTGGTCTGCGAAGATCTGATTGCAGATACGGTATTCAGTCCTGCAAAGGTACCTATCCACGCGACCGTGCACGACATCAGGACGATGTACCATTCATAGGAGGCGGTATAAGCGACAGCAGTATTGTGTGTCGACTCAATGAAGTCGAGACCGAAGATCCTCATGCCGATTTGCTTCTATTATTCTGTCGCATGCCGTAAAAATATACGTTATAAACTCGCCCGAGTATAGGCCGAATAAACGCCCTGCCGGGTGCATTTGCACGCGGCATCACCAGATTGACTCATCGTATAGGTGCTGTTCCGATTGCCCAGCAGGCCAATGCGCATCACCAAATCCCCGGGAAGAATCTCGCCGTCGACACAACTGGATAGTCCGGAAATTAACTCTTCCGAAACAGTTTCGAAGTCATTGGCAGTGCCGATTTTTCCTGGACAAGAATTTTCCAGGCATGCTGCCCCGAGCGCCATGTTGGGGGCAGACTAAACACCCCGCTGCAAACATGGAACAAGCGTGCGCATAATTCATCAATGGCATTATCCCGACGGTTCTATCTGGCTGGTCATCCGCAAATCGGCTTTTGGCGTGACCGTGACCACATAGCGCAGTGGACCACCCGCTTGCAGGGCATCGAAGGGGTAGCACGTGACCAACACCAGCGCCTCTGCCGTCACATTGACCGACAAAGACGCCCGACTGGCGTCTACAATCTGCAGCGACTGCACCTCGTAGTCGAGAATTTTCCCCGAGGCCACCTGCAGCTGCAGCATTTGACCTTTTTGCATGTGCTGCAAAAAGGAAAAATGGGTATCACGATGACCGCCTATGACCGCCGTACCCTCCGACCCCAACTGGGCAGACGGCAGCGCGCGGCCGGGGCCGAAGGCCAGCGCGTTGCCGGAGTCTCCCTCCAGCACCAGCAGATCGACATCCAGCGTATCGACGCGCAGGCGTCCCACCGGCCAAGTATCAGCCCATGGCCAAGGCTTGTTGGCGGGTTCCCCCGAACGCAGGGTCTGCTCCCAGGCTTTTTCTATTAACAGAGGCGCCAATCCTGCTTTGGCCTTAATGATTGCAGCTCCACTCAATTGCTGTATGCCGAGTACCAGAAGACACAGCATAATGACATTGCCACCCCGTCTACTTATCCTCTGCTGGCGCATCGTCCACCTCCGGCCGGCGCAACACGTGCACTACCATCGCGAGAAACAGACAGAAAACTCCGAACCACACCTTTGCAGGGCCCGATGTCGCCGTGCGCGGGTAGGCAAAGCTCTGCGAGCTTTGCCCCTCGGGGGGCGTATTGCGCACCGCCTTGCGGCCAAGACTGTCTCCGGGGGGCCGAGAGACCACTTCTTCAACTGCCACAAAGCTGGTGTAAGGGCTCATCAGCTGATGAGCAAGCGCGAGAGGCAGAACCTCAGCCCGCACTGACGCCTCATCGCGTCCGGTGATTTTTTGATCCAATAAGCCCGCTATCTTACGTCTTGCCCAAAGACTGGCCACACCAAGGTGCCGGCCGTTGTTAGCGGCGCTGGCGTCGGGCGCCATTTGCACACGCTGCCGCCAGGGCTGGCCGTTAACGCGACCACTGACGGTAATTTCGCCTTGCGGCAGTGTCGGACCCAAATTGGCAACCACGGACAGTAGCTGGCCCTGGTAGAGGTCTGGTATCCGGCTTGGCCAGGCATCCGCCGGCGCATCCCAGTCCACTTTGAAGTCTACCGCTGCTGGTCGCTCCAACTGCTTGAACAGTGCGGCCATCTTCGGTGCAACATTCTCCAGATCACCGATATGCGTGTGGCTGCCTCGCCCGAATTCCGCTGCCTTACGCATAAACCAGCCGTTCGGCGCAGACCCGATACCCACCGTAAACAGACGACTGTCGCCCAGCTCAGAAGACACTGCTTGCAGCAATGCAGCCTCGTTACCAACCGCTCCGTCGGTAATGAACACCACCTGGCGCAGTGTCGCTCTATCGCGTTGGCCCTGTTCATCGACTGGCGCGGCCAGCGCTGCGCGCAGCGCGGGCAACATCTCGGTGCCACCGCTCGCACTCAGGTGTCGAACAAACTCCTGGGCCCTCTGAATATTGTGCCGACTGGCTCGCAATGACTCTCGGTACAGAACCCGGTGATCCGAGTTAAATTCGATAATGTTGAAATAATCCTGTGATCGCAGCTGTGTGAGTGCTCTGGACACACTGGAACGCGCCTGCTCTATCGACGCCCCGCCCATTGAGCCGGAGGTATCCACAACAAAAATAATCTCTCTGGCCATACCGTCTGCCATGCGGTTGGCCGCAGGTGGCACCACCATCAAGAGCGCATAATAATCATTATCGATTTTCTCAGTAAACAGCGCCGCTTTCGGTGTAGCACCGCTCACCGGTTGCCAGTTGAGTACAAAATCCCTATTCATCTCGCTGACGCCGTTGACCAGGCGAATGCTGTACACGCCCGTTCGGCGCGACAGAGAAATATCGTGATAGGGCGAGTCGACCTCTGCCAGAGGCATGCCTACATCCAGCTGCGCCGTGATCTCGATGGGGTTTAGCGGTGTGCGGCCGTCCCCCGCCGACGGGTAAGAACGAGGGGAGATCGCATCGGCATCGGGTACCTGGTCGGTCGGCCGCGCCCAACCCAGGTAGTTATCGACGACCACGGTTTCATCGTTTTCCAATGTTCTTTGATCACGAAGCCGCGCACCGGGAATATAGCGTGGCGTGATGGTCATTGGAAAACGCAGCGAAAATACATCGTGTGCGTACTCCACCGCCTGTACATACTCCATACGCACCGTAATTTTCTCGCCGGGGCCAATATTCGCAATTCTGTTAGTAAATAGGTTGGGGCGCTGCTGCTCCACCAGACTGGCCTTCTTGCCGGCGCGTTTCGCCGCCTGATAGATTTTTTTTGCCTCTAATCGTTCTTTGATTTTTCCGACAATACGCCGGCTACCCAGCTGCATTTCGAGATGGCGCACCGCTGCGTTGTCCGGTAGCGGAAATGCATACACCCCCTCCAGATAACGATCGGACGTGTTACGGAACGTTTGCTCCACGCGCACCGTCGCGATCATGCCCGTGATATCAAAGTGGACCTTGCTGTCTTGAACCCAGGCGGGCAAATAACGCCCCGTGGTTTCATCCCGCATCAACAGGTGCCCGCTACCCACACCATTCAAATCTGGCTCGTGGTTGTCGACTGAACTCGTCGCCCCGACAGGTACAGCCGCCAGCAGAAGCAGCAGACAACCGCTCAGCACAAGCGCCGGCACGTAACGGCACGCAAGCCACAGTCGCACACTGCCGAATAAACGTGCGGTCTTTGTATAGGGGTGACAGACATAATAGGGATAATTCATACGATCTCTCCTTGGGTTTCACCGTATTCAAACGAATTGATAGGGCGAAATAAGGGATCGAATAGGGCTTTTCTGTGATAAATAATGGCGAATTGTGGCAGTCGCTTGAGATCGGCCTGTGTATTTGGAACTATAGCGGGTGAAATGTAATCTACGCCAGGTAGAGGTATGCCATACCATATCGCCATCGTTGAGGATGAAGCCGCAATCGCTGCAAATTATCGCGATGCACTGCAGCGCAGGGGCTATCGAGTCTCGATTTTTCAGGATCAGGCCAGCGCCAGCGCTGCCTTTAGGCAACAACTGCCTGAGCTTGCCATCATCGATATCGGCCTCGGTGATGATATTGAAGGGGGATTTGACCTGTGCCGGGATTTACGTAGCCGAAGCCCCGAACTGCCCATTGTTTTCCTCACCGCGAGAGATTCGGAACTGGATATGATCTCCGGCTTGAGGCTGGGAGCGGACGACTACTGGACCAAGGACATCAGCCAGGACTTCATGCTCGCCCGCATTACCGCATTGTTTCGACGACTGAAAGCGTTACGCACACCTGAGCAGGAAAGCGATATTTTGCAAAGGGACGAGCTCACACTGAACGTGGAACGCATGACGTGCACATGGCGCTGTGAGGCCATTGAGCTCACACTGACTGAGTTCCGGATAATCAGTGCACTGGCCAACCGACCCGGGCAGGTAAAATCCCGTCAGCAATTGATGGACGCCGCGGATGTCGTACAGGATGACAACACGATCACCTCTCATATCAAGCGACTACGACGCAAGTTTGTCGACAGCGACGACAGTTTCGACAGAATTGAGGCGGTCTATGGTGTTGGCTATCGTTGGTCTGGGAAGTAACGCGTGAACCTGCGCCGCCAGTTGTTGCTGGTGAGCCTACTGCTACTCTCACTCCCCTGGGCAGGGTGTCAATTTGTGCGGGAGATGGAGGGTGCGATGCGCGAGGGGCAGACGCAGTCGCTACAGGCGACTGCCCAGGCTATCGCCACCGTATTGAGTACACAGGAACGTCTTTTGTATCCCTCTGCTGATCGGCGCCATGCAACAACGGATGAGACCCGATCCCTCTATGCCGCTCCAACGCAGCAGATTGTTTATATTGATGGTTACGATGACGGCTGGGAAAGTATTGAAGGTCGTGATTTCAGCGGCGCGCCCGACTCTCAACTACAGGTAACGGTCAGGGCGCAGACTCGCGGCGCTTATCTTTTTCTGATGCTAAACGTGAAAGACCCCGAGTCGGACTTTCATATAATCGGACATCCTACGCAACCAAACGGCGACCGGCTGATCTTGAGGCTATGGCAGAACAGCACTCTCCATGAATATGTCATTCTTACCACAGGGCCAGGAAAAGTAATCGCAGAGGCAGGCAACGGCGGCACAGGCCGGTTTGACGCCGCCAACATTAATGGCTATTGGCAGGACGCTGTGGACGGTTATACGCTCGAGCTTCAAATTCCACTGCACTACACAGGCAGCAGACTAGGGTTTTATGCAGTGAATGAGCTCGGAGACGGGCAGCAGACGGAGACGGCAGGCAATATCAGCCCTGGCGATCTACAACCACCACCTTGGCTGGTCTACAGCCCTGAGGAACTGCGAGCCCTGCTTGCCCCGTTTAGTCAACAGGGCAGCCACATCCAGATCGTGGACAACGACGGCTGGCAGACCGCGGACATAGCAGCCGGCGAACACGGTGCTCGCACAGAGCAGAACACCTTTTGGCTATTGCAGTTACTCTACCGCAGCATTCTTTCACAGGCAGCGCTGGCGACACTCCCCACTCCGCCCCGACCGGGAAAAATAGCGGGGGCGGAAATTCACAGTGCACTGTCCGGCAACGTCGCCAGTCAGCAATACCGTGATCCACAGTACCGCACACGAACGGTGCAATCCGTCGCCGCGCCTATAATCGACAAAGACGGCATTCTGGGTGCTGTTATTATTCGCCAGAGCGGCGAAGCTTACCTTTCACTGACTGATAAGGCATTTAGCCGCCTGCTGGGCTACAGTCTGCTGGCAATGGCAATTGCCGCAATGGGACTGCTGGGGTACGCCAGTCTTTTATCCTGGCGTATTCGCAAACTGTCTCATGCTGCCAATAGCGCGATCAACGCAGACGGGCGTGTAACAGAAACATTTCCACGCAGCACTGCCGGTGACGAAATTGGCGAGTTATCGCGACACTACGCGAAACTGCTTGAACGTGTCAGGGAGTATAACGACTACCTGCGCACACTCAGTCGAAAGCTATCCCACGAGCTGCGCACACCCATCGCAGTCATACAAAGCTCTCTGGATAATCTCGAACACCTCGATGATCAGACTGCAGAAAGGCCCGTGTATTTGCAGCGCGCCCGCGAGGGCCTCGCGCGGCTGCAACGCATTCTGAATGCTATGAGTGAAGCCAATCGCCTTGAAGAGAGCATCAGGAACAATATCCCTGAAGAGCTCGACCTGGTGCCATTGATCACTGAGTTGTTTGCCGTCTATCGTGGAATCTACTCGCAATATAATCTCTCACTGGACATTCAGGGTACAGGCGCCCTCGTGACCGGCGTCGCTGACTTGATTGTACAAGCCCTGGACAAACTGATGGAGAATGCTGCCTCCTTCTGTCACGAAGGGGGCGACATCACGCTGCAACTGCGCAGGGAAGAGAACAGCTGGAACTTGTCACTGTCCAATAACGGGCCTACTCTGCCGCAGGGCTTAAGAGACCGCTTGTTCGATCCGATGGTGTCGCTGCGGAAAGAACAGACCGGTGATGTACATCTAGGCCTTGGTTTGCATATCGTAAGTTTAATCTCGGATTTCCATGGCGGCCAAGTGAGCGCAGAGAACCTGCCCGATAAATCCGGGGTTATTATCTCCCTGCAATTACCCCTGAAAACATAGTTCGCGATCTTGTTCCGGCGCTTACCAAATTCTAGGTGCCGTGAGGCATCAAGGACTCGCTGACTCTCAGCGCTGTCAAAGAGAAAACGCTTCTCACCAAAGCCCGGCTGCAAATCGCTCAAACTCGGTGGCCGCTGCGTCGTAACAGGTGTAAACCAGACGTCCCTGTCCACCCTGATCACACCCCTCGATTGCTACCCCCACATGACAGCACCGGCCTCCCGCCACCCGCTTTAATACTGAAAAGCGCTTTCTTTCGAAAATGGCTCGGCATGGTGTGAAATCAATCAACTTTGTGAGGTTATGCGGGCTTTTTACTGTACCGCGCCCCGCACGTGTCCCATACTCGTTAAAAACAGGGCGATTCTGGCTGGTCTGAAACAGAACCGTCAGGCGTGAGGGGATTTCAGGGATGTCAGAGGAAACAAGCACACGGATCGGGCTGCTGGCCGAAGTTTCCGGAGATTATTTCACCGCCAGGTTGATCACAGATAATGATCAACAGGTCGCCGAGGCAAAACTGGGCGAAGGCGGCGCGCGCAGCGGTCAGGTCGGCTCCTACCTCGCCATACACCAGGCACACTCCAAAATTCTGGTTATGGTGGAGCGCAGCTATCGCACTGCCGACCGGCAGGGTCAGGCCGCACACATGGTGCGCATTACACCGGTAGGGGAGTTCAATACGAACGGAGATTTCGTCAAGGGCGTTTCGCAGTTTCCTAACATCGGCGATGAAGTGTACCCGGTCAATTTCGACGAACTATCCAGTATTTTCGCCAAGCGCGAGAATGTCGAGTTCAAGGTGGGACAACTGACCGCGTTCAGTTCCGTTGATGTGCACCTGGACGCCTCATCGTTTTTTGGTCGACATGCGGCGATCCTCGGGCAGAGTGGCGCGGGTAAATCCTGGACAGTCACCAGCTTGCTGCAGTCAGCGCTGCGCAATATGCCCAACGCACATATCGTGCTGCTGGATATGCACGGCGAGTACTGCGACAGGGAAATTGATGGTGCCTCCGTCAAATCACCCTTTGCAGAACACATGGTGCGCAGCCTCAATGCGCAGCAGGCGGAATTTCCCTACTGGATGCTCACTTATTCCGAGCTGTGCGATCTCATTATTGATCCCGACGACGCGGACGCATCACTGCAGACGTCCTATCTTCGTTCCATTGTGATCCGACTCAAGCAGGAGGCCAACGCACACCTCGATCTCGGACACATCACCGTGGACTCGCCAGTCTATTACCCGATCGATAAATTTGTAGACATGATAGAAAAATCCAACTCGGAGACCAGCGATTTCGGCAAGAAAAAATCACCACTTTACGGCAGGTTCAGCCAGTTACTGGTCAGAATCGATAGCTTGCTGAATGACACCCGCTATGATTTCTTCATGCAGCCAAAAACACGTAACTCGACCGAATCGCTGACAGGACTGATGAAAGATATTGTGGGGCGAGGCGAACCCAACGCCAGTATCACAGTTCTTGATTTGAGTGCCGTTCCCTTTGATGTCGCACCTATGGTGACGGCACAAATTGGACGACTGGTGTATGAGTTCAACTTCTGGAATCCACAGTGCAGGGAGTTCCCGCTATTCCTTGTCTGTGAAGAGGCACATGAATATATTCCACGTCTGGAAGCGCCGCGCTACCGCGAAGCACGCCGGGTCATGGAAAGGATTTCCAAGAACGGCAGGAAATATGGCGTGGGGCTCTGCGTAGTCAGCCAGCGGCCAGCGGACGTCTCGGAAACCGTGCTCTCCCAGTGTAGCTCCTACATCTGCCTGCGCATATCCAACCCCGATGACCAGAAGTACGTGCGCTCCATGGTACCCGAAGCGGCACAGAGTACCTTCGCCGCACTGACCTCCCTGGCCAAGGGTGAGGCGATTGCACTGGGGGAGGCTGTCCCTATGCCTAGTCGTTTCAAGGTCGACATACCCAACCCTCCGCCCAACTCCACAGACGTAGATTACGCTGACAAGTGGCGAGGCGGTGCTGTCGAAATCAGCGTGGAGGACGTGGTACACAACTGGCACAAACAGTTACGCTAGGGTCGCAGCGCCGCCATTACCTCGAGCCCCTCGAACACCAACTCCGGCGCCCACTGCCCTCCCTGATCCAGCAGTTGCATCAGGGCTTCACCGCCACCGCCGCAGAAGAGTAACGCCGGGGCACTTCCCGTTACCTGCTCGAGCGCTATACTTACAGCGCCCGCCTGGGCTAACGCAATGCCGTGACGCACGGCCTCTGCCGTGGACGTTCCCGGTGCCAGCGTGTAATCCGCATCCTCTGCGAATCTAACCCGGTCGGTATCCAGCAACAGGGCACGCTCCATCAGCGCCGGCCCCGGGATAATATATCCTCCCTCATGCTCGCCCGCCGCGCTGACCAGATCAATCGTCAGGGCTGATCCCGCATCCACCACGCACAGCCTGCCTGAATTTCGATCCCGGGCGCCCAACATCGCAAGCCAGCGGTCCACGCCCATACGCACGGGTTCCGCATAACTGTTGCGCAAGTCGCCTGTTGTCGCTGCTGTGCGCGCAAACCAGGGTTCGACAGGCCAGCGCTTCGTCACGAGGGCTTGCAGGGCCGACTCCTGTTCGGGGCCAGCGACACTCGACACCCAGACGTCATCCAGGTGATCAGCGCAGGCCAATAGTGCTGCAAGGGAATCGGTATCGTCGGTACGGTAAGCGCCACGTGTGACCACCGCGCCGTCTCGCACCAGGCGCCACTTGGCACTGCTGTTACCCACGTCCAGTTGTAAACAGAGTCTGCTCAAGACGCCGCCCTCAGCGATATTTCACCCCCGTATACGCTCTGAATGCCCGTTGTCGTCTGCAACTGCAGCGCACCCCTGTCGTCCACACCGCGAGCGATACCCGCAAGGGTGGTGGTGCCCGAGTGCAATACCACCTCGGCATCCGCAAAGGCATCGAATGCCAGCCAGTCTTCGCGCCAACGGGAGAACCCCGTGTCTTCAAAACCCGCCAGCAGCGGCAACAACTGGTCAAGCAAAGCGGCCAGTAATCTATTGCGGGTGGGCACCTGCCCGACGGCACTGCTGCGAATGTCTGTCCACGCCTGATCGATCGCAACGGCGGCAGCGGCCGGCATGGAGACATTTATACCGATACCGATCACGACGCGACAGGCGCCGTCTACATCACCATTCATTTCAATCAGTATCCCGCCCAGTTTTTCACCCCGGTAGAGAATATCGTTGGGCCATTTGAGCTGCACCGTCGGCAGCGCCAGTTGTTCAAGACCACGAGCGACCGCTACACCCACCGCGAGGCTAAGGCCTTCCAGCGCTGCAGCCCCTTGACCAAACTCCCAGAGCAACGAAAGGTAGAGGTTGCCCGCGTAAGGGCTGACCCATTGTCGGCCGCGCCTGCCGCGACCCGCCGTTTGCTGCTCTGCAGTGCAGACAAGGCCCGGGGCACACCCCGCCTCTGCCCTGCGCATCACTTCAGCATTGGTCGAATCGATCGTATCGAGTACTTCCAGCCGATCGAGCAGATGGCGGCTTTGCGGACTCATGGCTGCCGTCACCAACGGAGCTTCAAGCAGATCGACGCCGCCTGCGATGCGGTATCCTTTTCCCTTCACTGACTCGATCGGCAGGCCAGATTCTTCCACGAGCCGATTGACCTGCTTCCATACCGCCGTGCGACTGACACCCAACTGTTCGGCCAGTTCCTGGCCTGAGCGGAAATCGCCACTGGCCAGCAGTGGCAGGAGGGTGGATCTGGACATGATGCAACAACCTTCGGGAATAAGGCGCGATCATATCAAATAAACCTCGCTACCCTGCTACACCCGCAGGCCCAATAGCAATTGGAGGTGAATAGCATCTGCCGGGGGCCCCGGCTCTGGCCTTTGCGGCTGTGCTGACGTTCACGCCAAAGTTTACGTTTACGTAAACGTAAGGTTAAGCTATGCTGACAATGACCAGCGCTTACAGGGCAGCTCCATTATGGCTGAGCAGACATACACTATCTCCGAGCTGTCCCGGGAATTCGGCATTACCACCCGCACTATTCGCTATTACGAGGAAAAGGCGCTCATCCACCCCCGACGACAGGGCCAAACTCGCCTTTACTCCAACGCTGACCGCGTTCGCATTAAGCTCATTCTGCGCGGCAAGCGAATTGGTATGACACTGGAGGAAAGCGTTAGCGTCATCGACCTGTACGACCCGAACAACAATAACGCCACGCAGCTGCAGGCCCTCGTTACAACGGTGCAAGAACGCAGGGCCGCCCTGCTACAGCAGAAGGCAGACATTGATGACACGCTGAGCAGCCTCGGGGAAGTCGAGCAACTGTGCAGTCGCGCGCTGCAGGAAAACCCACTTGTAACGGATTCACCGGATAGCTGACCAGGAGTCGCCCATGAACACGCCCTACCCCACTCTTCGCTTCGGCCTGGGAGAGGATATCGACCAGCTGCGCGACGCGGTGTACCAGATGTGCCAACGGGAGATCGCCCCGCGCGCGGCGGAGATCGACCGCAACAACGAGTTTCCCGCGGAGTTGTGGCGCACCTTTGGCAACATGGGCCTCCTTGGCATTACCGTTGATGAAACTTACGGTGGCAGCGGACAGGGATACCTGGCCCACGCGGTTGTGATGGAGGAAATCAGCCGCGCCTCGGCATCGGTCGGCCTCTCCTACGGCGCGATGTCCAACCTGTGCCTGAACCAGTTACAGAAAAACGGCAACGAGGGACAGAAAGCCCGTTACCTCCCCGGGCTGTGCAGTGGCGAACAAATCGGTGCGCTGGCCATGTCCGAGGCAAACGCGGGATCAGATGTGGTGAGTATGCAATTGTCGGCCCGCAAGAAGGGCGACGTGTACGTGCTCAATGGCACAAAAATGTGGATCACCAACGGCCCCGATGCACACGTCTACATTGTTTATGCAAAAACAGATCCGGAGGCTGGCTCCCGCGGCATCACGGCGTTTATCGTAGAACGCGATTTCCCGGGCTTTTCTCGCTCTCCCAAACTGGACAAGCTCGGCATGCGGGGTTCCAACACCTGTGAACTGGTATTCGATAACTGCGAGATCCCGGCAGACAACGTGCTGCGCAACGAGGGTGACGGCGTAAAAATTCTGATGTCCGGCCTCGACTATGAGCGCACAGTCTTGTCCGGTGGGCCGGTAGGCATCATGCAGGCGTGCCTCGATGAGGTTGTCCCCTACCTTCACGATCGCAAGCAGTTCGGCAAGAGTATCGGTGAGTTCCAGTTAATGCAGGGCAAGCTGGCGGATATGTACACAGATCTGAACGCCAGCCGTGCCTACCTCTACGCTGTCGCAGCGGCCTGCGATCGTGATGAGGAAACACGTCAGGACTGCGCCGCGGTCATTCTGTACACCGCGGAGCGTGCTACCCAGTTGGCGTTACAGGCGATTCAGGCACTCGGTGGCTTTGGCTATACCAATGACGCCGCTGCGGGTCGATTGCTACGCGACGCCAAGTTGTATGAGATAGGCGCGGGCACCTCGGAAATCCGGCGGATGCTGATAGGCCGGGAACTTTTTAACGCGACCGCTTAGGAGCACACCCATGACCGTGCTGGAATCACGCATTAACACCTTGGATGACGCATTTTACTGCAACCGTGACTCTATGCAGGCCCTGGTCGACGACTTACATCGGCAAGTAGCGAAAGTAAGCCTCGGGGGTGGCGACCGTGCACGCGAACGCCACAGTGCCCGCGGCAAACTGCTGCCGAGAGAGCGACTGGATGCCCTGCTCGACCCCGGAGCGCCATTTCTGGAGCTGTCGCAACTTGCCGCTCACGAGGTTTACAACGACCCGGTACCCGGCGCAGGCATCATCACCGGCATCGGACGGGTGGCCGGTCGCGAATGTATGATTTTTGTCAACGACGCGACGGTCAAGGGCGGCACCTACTATCCGCTCACCATTAAAAAGCAGGGGCGAGCACAAACCATTGCGGAGGAAAATCAGTTGCCGTGCCTCTATCTGGTGGATTCCGGAGGTGCCTTTCTTCCCCTGCAGGACGAGGTATTTCCGGACCGGGATCATTTCGGTCACGCTTTTTTCAACCAGGCCCGTATGTCCGCCCAGGGCATTCCGCAAATTGCCGCTGTACTGGGTTCCTGCACTGCCGGCGGCGCCTACCTGCCCGCAATGGCCGACGAATCCATCATCGTTAAAAATCAGGGCACGATCTTCCTCGGGGGACCGCCACTGGTCAAAGCCGCCACAGGAGAAGTGGTCTCTGCAGAAGACCTTGGTGGTGCCGATGTGCACTGTCGCACATCCGGGGTGACAGACCACTACGCCAACAATGAGCATCACGCACTGACCCTGATGCGCCGCGCGGTCTCGCGCCTCAACCGACAAAAGCCCGTCACCACCGAAAACCGGCCTCCAGTCGACCCGGTGTTTCCGGTAGAGGACTTGTATGGCGTTATTCCCGCCGACAGCAGGCAACCCTACGATGTCAGAGAAGTCATTGCGCGTCTGGTTGACGGATCGGTGTTCGACGAATTCAAGGCTCTGTTTGGTGAAACACTGGTCTGTGGTTTCGCTCATATTCACGGCTATCCGGTAGGCATAGTGGCTAACAATGGCATCCTGTTCAGCGAATCTGCCGTTAAGGGCGCCCACTTCATCGAGTTATGCGCACAGAGAAAGATTCCCCTCGTTTTTCTGCAGAACATCACAGGATTTATGGTGGGGCAGCAATACGAGGCCGGGGGTATTGCGCGACACGGTGCCAAGATGGTGCACGCCGTTGCGTGCGCCCGCGTACCCAAGTTCACCATTATTATTGGCGGCTCTTTCGGTGCCGGTAACTACGCCATGTGCGGCCGCGCCTATGACCCCCGCTTCCTCTTTATGTGGCCCAACGCCCGCATCTCGGTCATGGGCGGCGAGCAGGCCGCCGGTGTGTTAGCCACCGTCAAGCAAGACCAGCTCGCACGCGACGACAAACAAATGAGCGAACAGGAGGAAGAGACATTCAAGCAACCCATCATAGAAAACTATGAGCGCCAGGGTCACCCCTACTATGCCTCCGCCAGACTATGGGACGATGGCGTGATCGACCCCGCTGACACACGCACGGTGCTGGGATTGTGTCTATCGGCTTCGTTAAACGCACCTATAGAGGACACCCGGTTTGGGGTGTTCCGCATGTAACGGCAGTTACAACCGGTTGCAGGATAATCGACATGTTTAAAAAAATACTCATAGCTAACCGCGGCGAAATTGCCTGCCGCGTCATCCGCACCGCCCGGCGCATCGGTATCGCTACGGTGGCGGTTTACTCCGATGCCGACAGTGATGCGCTGCACGTGGAGCTGGCCGATGAAGCCATTCACATAGGGCCCGCGCCCGCACAGGATTCCTATTTGCAGGGTGAACGTATTATTGAGGCAGCCTGCAACAGCGGCGCCGAAGCCATTCATCCTGGCTATGGCTTTCTTTCCGAAAACGCCGGCTTTGCCGCAGCCTGCGAGGAGCAGGGCATCGTTTTCATAGGCCCGCATAGCAGCGCCATCGCCTCTATGGGCAGCAAATCTGCGGCCAAGCGCATTATGGAAGAGGCCGGCGTACCCCTCATTCCGGGCTATCACGGTGACGATCAGGCGCCGAGCCATCTGTGTGAGGAAGCCGGCCGTATCGGTTATCCGGTGCTACTGAAAGCGACCGCCGGGGGCGGTGGTAAAGGGATGCGCACCGTGGCGACCGCCGCTGAATTTGACGAGGCATTGGCTGCGGCAAAGCGCGAGGCGCAGGCCGCCTTTGGCGACGATCGTATGCTGGTGGAAAAATTTCTCGCAGGCCCCCGCCACGTTGAAATACAGGTGTTCTTCGATCAGGCAGGCCATGGCGTTTATCTCGCTGAACGGGATTGCTCCTTGCAGCGGCGCCACCAGAAGGTCATCGAGGAGGCCCCTGCGCCGGGATTGACAGAGGACCTGCGCAAGGCGATGGGCGAAGCCGCTGTCAGGGCAGGCAGCGCTATCGATTACCGGGGCGCTGGCACCGTGGAGTTCCTGCTGGATAACCAGAACAGGTTCTTCTTTATGGAAATGAACACGCGTCTGCAGGTCGAGCACCCCGTGACAGAAATGATCACCGGTCTGGACCTCGTGGAATGGCAACTGCGCGTCGCGGCCGGACAGGACCTGCCGCTTTCACAGCAGGCTATCGCGGTGCGTGGACACGCGTTTGAAGCACGCATTTATGCTGAAGACCCGGAGCGGGACTTCCTGCCCGCAACGGGGGTGCTGCAGACCTTGAGAGCACCGGCAGAGTCGGCGGTGGTGCGCGTCGACACCGGCGTGCGAGAGGGAGACGAGATCAGTGTGTACTACGATCCACTGATTGCGAAACTGGTGGTCTGGGGAGAGACTCGCGCAGAAGCACTGCACCGCCTGGGTCGGGTTCTTCCCCAGTACCGTATCGAGGGCACTGTGTGCAACCTGCCGCTCCTTTACAACCTGGCAACCTGTAGCGCATTTCTCGCGGGGCCCACACACACACGCTTTATCGAAGAGGAGCACGAGCTGGTCTTTCGCACTGGCGCAGCCGACAAGGCCAGCCAACTGCACCCGGCTGCGCTGGCTTTGCTGCTGCACAAATCCCGACACCAAACCACGTCATCCAGCGATCCCTACTCACCCTGGCAGGAGCGCAACGCCTGGCGAATGAACCTGCCCGCCGCACACCGTCTGGAACTGAAGTGGAACGAGCAATGCTATCCCGCAGACATCGAGCAGTCGGGCGATCACTACCGGGTCACCGTCGCAGGTGACACCGTGATGATGTCGGCGACCCTTGAGGAAGAAACACTGCACATTACGTCTGCAGGCCACCGCGTACGGGGCACATTGGCACACGCGGACGGCGTTTATACCTTGTATCTAGCCGGAGGCGCTTGTCGCTTCACAGAGGTGCTCGCCGACACCGGAGAGCAGCAGCGTGCAGAGGATACAGGCCTCACCGCGCCGATGAATGGCAGGGTTGTCACACTGCTCGCCGCCGCCGGAGACACTGTCACCGAGGGTATGCCCCTGCTGGTCATGGAGGCTATGAAAATGGAACACACCATTCGCGCACCAGCAGCTGGCGTGGTGGAGCGCTTTCACTACGCTGCGGGTGATCTTGTTGCCGGCGGCGCAATGCTGCTGGAATTCTCAGCTCAGGCGGAGTAATGGCACGTGAACCCGCCCCATAGCAAATCGACCTCTTCCGCACGCATTGCCGCAGCGGTGATCGCGAGCGTGTCAGGGCTGGGACAAATTGCAGCTTTGTGGCTACGCGATTTATCCGGCGCAGCCGTGGGAGACGCTCTGCTGGGCGCAATCTATCTCCTGATTGCCATAGGCTTGTTTGGTCGGTCCCGTCTGTCTCTGTTCCTGGCGGCTATTGTGCCCGCAGCCGCTGCAATCAGCACCGCGTACCGCATGCCCCACCCTGAAGATATCACTATGCTGCGTATCGCCCTGGACTTGAGCATTATTGTGTTCAGCACGCTGGAACTATGGCGTACGCGCCATAACGCCACCACCTAATCCGCGGGAAGGACGGCACTCATGGCGCTAAAACCGACAATTTACCGTGTACGGGTCGAACTGGCAGACAGCGACCGTGACTGCTTTGAGTCACTCAAGCTGACACTCGCCATGCACCCTTCAGAAAGTCTGGAACGCATGACCGCCCGGCTACTGGTTTTTTGTTCGAACTATGGGCCGGAACTCAGCTTCACCAAGGGCTTGTCGACACAGGAGGAACCCGACGTGTGGGCAAAGAGTAACAGCGGTGAAATCGACCACTGGATCGAGGTAGGACAACCGGAAGCAGGCCGGTTGCGCAAGGCCTGCGGGAAGTCACGACGGGTCAGCGTGTATGCATTCGGGGCAAGCGCAACAACATGGTGGGGCTTGCAGGGTGCAGCCATCGACTCTCTCCCCCGCCTGCAGGCCTGGCAAATGGACTGGGATGAAGTCCGGCAGGCGGCGGCACTGATAAACCGTACAGTGCAACTTGGGGTCACCATCGTCGGCGGCACACTGTACCTGGATAATGGTAGCGCCAATGCGCCGGTCACACCGCGTCGACTTGGCGAAACAAACGCTGACTAACTCGCCGGAGCGGGATTCCTTGCGCCGGGCTCGTGCACGATCAAGCCGACAAAAACAAAGCTTACCAACGCGTACACAGCGAATGCGAGCAGGCGACCCTGCTCCAGTACTCCACCCACGGGCCACACCAGCAATAGCAGAATGGCTCCCAGCCGCAGTAGATCCCATTTCATAAGACGGGCAACAGAGCGCGCTTCAAGCCACATCGCCGTGGTTGCAGCGGTAGCGAGCAATATGGCCCAGCCTGCCACGCCTTCCCGATAGGACAAGTCATTGAACTGCAAGTATGCCAGCACCGCGGACAGGGCCAATAGCTGGTAAAACGCGTAGAGCGAAACGAGGCGCGGGACCTGCGGATCATAGCGCTGGAATCGATCCAGGTTTGCTTTCGTTCGGGGGTACAACACAGAGACATCCTCGGGACGCCAGCCGGTTCGCGCAAACCAGACTTTCACCTTGTCTCGCCAATGAGCGGTGCGCCAGCTATCTCTGAGCATATCGCTATAAATATGGGTGAGTGCCTTGAGCGGGTTGAAGCTCTTCAGCGGACCTCGAATGCCGAACACCACGGGCTCCTCATCAAGCTCTTCCTGAAAAGTACCGAACAGTCGATCCCAGAGGATAAACAATCCGCCGTAGTTGCGATCCATGTAGCGATCATTCTGCGCATGATGCACACGGTGATTCGATGGCGTAACAAAAAACCATTCGTACCACCCCAGCTTGGGAATATGTTCAGTGTGCACCCAGAACTGGTAAATGAGGTTGAGGGAACCTACAGAAATCACCACTTCTGCAGGGACACCCAGAACGTACATGGGAATGAAAAAGACCCAGCCCAACAGAAAACCCGTGCTGGTCTGGCGCAGGGCCGTGCTGAGGTTATAGTCCTCACTTTGGTGATGAGCGACATGAGCCGCCCAAAGAATACTGCGCTCGTGCCCCATTCGGTGCAGCCAATAGTAGCAGAAATCGTACACCACCATAGCCAGTACCCAGGTGAACCAGTGGCTGGCATCCATCAGTGGCAGAGAGAAGTGCTGGGTAAACAGGTAATAGATATAGCCGCCCACCCCCAGTGTCACGAACCGGCGCGCCTGGCTAAGCGTGCCCAGGAGCAGGCTACTGACGCTGTCATTCAGTCGGTACGTGTTGCGCCGCTTCGCCAGGCCAAAAGCCAATTCAAGGAGAATTGCCAGCAAGAAAAACGGGATAGCGTAAACAACATAATTCATGGAATCGGGCCCCGGCCTCAAGCCTCTGGGTCGCACACCGCAGGTATTTGCTGCGCCGCGCCTTTTCTAACACCGCCCGGCAGGATAGCCAATCCGGGTTACTCTCTGGGGCTGTATTCTAACCCGTCAGGGGTACAAAAAGCAGCACCTGCTACTCGATTTACAGCAGTACTCCCGGCTGGTTATGATCCAATGTCGGCGTTATATTGAGCGTACATTCATCGAGGTGAAACCCCAACAGGCCGACGCGTGGGGCGCAGCGACTTCAACTCACCGCTCTGTAGGAGCGTCCATCCATGAATACGCGGCACCTGACAACACCCGTGGGCGAGTTGCGACTGATTGCCAGCGGCACGCAACTTCTGCGTATTGAATTTGAATCGCAACACCAGCGCGCGTCAGGTACAGGTACAGGTACAGGTACAGATACATCGTCCGAACTGCTGCAGCATTGCGCGACTCAACTCACCGAGTATTTTGCCGCTCAACGGGCGTTATTCTCGCTCGACCTGGCAACAACGGGCACTGCATTTCAGCGATCTGTATGGCAGTCCCTGCAACGCATTCCCTACGGCGAAACTCGCAGTTACCGGGACATCGCCAGGGACATTGGCAAGCCGACTGCCATACGTGCAGTCGGTGCTGCTTGTCGCCGCAACCCTTTGCCGATTGTTGTGCCCTGTCACCGAGTCGTCGGTAGCGACGGCAGTCTGACCGGTTTCGTCGGCGGACTGGAGGCAAAAACCCTGTTACTGGCGCTGGAAAACAGCTAGGGGTGGAAGAGGCACATGCCCCCGGGAAGGGATGCCTCAGGCATTGAGATCAGGAATCATGTCGTCCTTGAGCCGCATGATCCTATCTTTCAGGCGGAGTTTTTCTTTCTTCAGACGCTGCAATAACACCTGGTTCTGGTAGGGGAAACTGTGTAATTCAGCAATCTTGTCATCCAGCAAACGGTGCTGTTTTTGTAGCTCAAGCAGCTGCATGGCCGGTGTAAGCGCGTCATTGGCCGCGTTTTCTTCTGTTTCGTCAGCGCTTTCGGGTGGCTCAGTCATTGGATGGCGGCGATTACCAGGCTCGTGATGGACTCAATCGCCCACTCTATACCCTGTTGGATTACAGTGACAACCTTGACGTTCTCTCACTAATGCGAATTGAATGGAGCATCCAACAGCGCATGCCACAGCGGGTGCGCGGCGTCCGCCACCGCATAAAAGGGTGGGCTGTACAAGGATTCACCCATGTTATAGCGCAACGGCTTGCCATCAAGCCCGAGCAAAGCACCGCCAGCGGCTTCCAGAATCGCATGACCGGCGGCGGTATCCCATTCGCAACACGGAGCAAAGCGGGGATAAAAATCTCCCTCTCCCTCAGCCATAACACAAAACTTCAGCGCGCTGCCCATATTGCCTCGCGCCACAGGCCCCCAGCTCGACTCCAGCCACTCCAAGCAGGACAGCAACCGGTCGTCTCGGTGGCGTTGACTCGCCAGTACTAACAGCTCATGTGAGTCCGACAATGGGCGAGTCGCCAAGGGGGAGTCAGTCCAGCCCTCTCCTTCGATCAGATGGTAGCGTTTCGCCGATTGGCCCGGGATACCGACGTAGGCAAGATCATCGAGGGGACGATACAGCACGCCCAGCACGGGACAATGATTCTCAATAAGGGCGACGTTGATAGTGAATTCACCGGTGCGGCCAAGAAACTCCTTGGTGCCGTCAAGCGGATCCACGAGCCAATAGCGCGGCCATTGCTGCCTGCCGGCTATTTCTCCGGGTGTAGATTCCTCCGAGAGCAGGGGCAGCGATTCATCCATCGCGCCAAGGCCCTCACTGAGGATGGCATGCGAAGCGAGATCAGCCCGAGTGAGTGGCGAATCATCACCCTTCGACTCAAACTCCCCGGCGGAGGGGTGGGCGTAGTGCTCGCAGATCGCCGCCCCGGCACGTTGACAAAGCGCCAGCAACGCCGGCACCTGCCCCCGTAGGTCTTGTCTATCAGCCTTTATCACCATGCGCCACAATATAGCACTGACCGACCCCAAACCCATCCCTGCACGCCAACGCGAATCGAGGCATAATCAAATATAACAACCGCCATGGTCCAGAGCGCGCCAAATTACGCATGATCAACTGGAATGACATCGACACCGTCCTGCTGGACATGGACGGCACCCTGCTGGACCTGCACTTTGATAATTATTTCTGGACGGAGTACTTGCCCGACGTCTACGCCCAGCGCAAGGGTATTTCCGCAACAGAGTCGAGCAGGCATCTGCATGGACAATTCAGCGCAAAGCAGGGCAGCCTCGAATGGTATTGCCTGGATCACTGGTCGCAACGACTGGATATCGATATCGCAGGACTAAAACGCGAAGTGCAGCACATGATCAGTATCCGTCCATTCGCGGTAGAGTTTCTGACCCGCCTGCACCGCAGCGAGCGGGATGTTGTGATGGTGACCAATGCTCATCGCCAGACACTGGACATCAAGATGGACAACGTCGACATCCGTCGGTGGTTCGACAGGATGGTAATCTCCCACGACCTGCAGGCCCCCAAGGAAGACCAACAGTTCTGGCACCGCTTGCAGTCGCTGCACCCCTTTGACCCAGCGAGAACATTGCTCATTGACGATACGGAGCAGGTACTGGCCAGCGCTCAGCATTACGGGATTGCCCATTTGCTGACACTCCTGCAACCGGACAGCCGCCGCCAGAAGCGCATTGACACCCGCTTCCGGGGCATCCACCATTTTGACGAAATTATGCCCGACGAATCCAACCCATGACCGCATCCCACGAATCACAGCACAAGGTCAGACTCGACAAATGGCTCTGGGCGGCGCGTTTTTTCAAATCGCGCAGTCTGGCCAAAGCGGCTATCGACGGTGGCAAGGTGCAGATGGACGGTCAGCGAGTCAAGGTGTCCCGTGAAGTGACGATAGGCTGCACCTTGAAAATACGTCAGGGGTGGGATGAAAAAATTGTCGTGGTTCGCGAGCTGAGCGACCAGAGACGGGGCGCAGCGGACGCGCAACGGCTTTACGAGGAAACGCCGCAGAGCATCGAGAAAAGAGAGGCAGAAGCCAAGGCACGCAAGGCGGCAGGCGGCATGCTCGACCGTCCACCGCAGCGACCCACCAAGAAACAACGGCGACAGATTCACTCATTTAAGGAGGCGCAGGAGTAACACGCGCATCATCGACATAGCGGGTGGCGTGGCCCAACCCGTTTAAACCCAGCAGGCGCTATGACAGGCGTCAGCGCGCGCGTCGCTTCGGCCTATCACTGTCAGCAACCTCCACAGGAATGCTGCGCCGATGGTCGACCGGCGCCGAAAAGCGGGGCCGACGCAGCACTGACCGCAGTCCACCGGCGGCAGGCCCCGCAAAGCCACCCTCCACGGGTGTCGCATAAACCTCAACAACGGCCAGTGTTTACGCTCCTCTGGCGCACTGCGCAGCACCCGAAAAGTGGCAGAACCCCACCGGGCATCTGGACTCAGGAACCTGCAAAGACACTACTTTTGAGCTAATTTACGGTAGAATCAGCATAATGTTTTCTGAACTACCCATCACTCCACCTGCAACGCCGCTCCTGAACAGGATCGAGCAGGGTTTATCCGTGCAAGCGCTGCAGTCCGATGAATTGGTGCAGTTGGCCGACGAGCTGCGCGCCTACCTGCTGTACAGTGTGGGTCAAACCGGAGGCCATTTCGGCGCAGGCCTCGGCGTCGTTGAACTGACCGTTGCATTGCACCATGTCTACAACACCCCACACGATCGCATTGTATGGGATGTGGGACACCAGACTTATCCCCACAAAATTCTCACCGGACGTAAAGACCTGATGCACACAATGCGTCAGGCGGAGGGGCTGGCTGGCTTTCCGAAACGCTCGGAGAGCGACCACGATACCTTCGGCGTCGGTCATTCATCGACCAGCATCTCGGCAGCCATGGGCATGGCGCTAGCGGCCAAGCAACAGGAAATACAGCGCAAGATTATCGCGGTAATTGGCGATGGAGCGATCACCGGCGGCATGGCCATTGAAGCTCTTGCTCACGCCGGACACGAGCGGCCGAACATGCTCGTCGTTCTCAATGACAACCAGATGTCTATCGGTCACAACACGGGCGGGCTGGCAACCTACTTCGCCAAAATCTGGGCCAGTAAATTTTATATCAGTATGCGCGAAGGCTCCAAGAAGCTGCTGGAAAAAATACGTCCTGCCTGGGAACTGGCCAAGCGCACCGAGGAACACATGAAGGGTATGGTCGCCCCCGGCACTCTCTTCGAGGAACTGGGCTTTCATTATATTGGCCCGCTGGACGGACACGACCTACCTGGCTTGGTGCAAACCCTGGAAAACATGAAAGAACTTGATGGGCCGCAGTTTCTGCACATCCGCACCATGAAGGGTAAAGGCTTTGAGCCCGCCGAACTCGACCCCGTTGGCTATCATGCAATCAACAAGATAGAAGCGAAACCGAAGGGACCACAACCGGCGGCAACACCGGCATTACCTGCAAGACCCAAATACCAGGCCGTCTTCGGGCAATGGCTGTGCGACATGGCCGAGCGTGACAACCGCCTCGCGGGCATTACTCCCGCCATGTGCGAGGGTTCAGGCATGGTTGAGTTCGCCGAGCGCTTTCCCGAACGCTACTACGACGTAGCAATCGCAGAACAGCATGCCTTAACACTGGCTGCGGGCATGGCGTGCGACGGCCTAAAGCCCGTGGTGGCGATCTACTCGACCTTTTTGCAACGCGGCTATGACCAGTTGATTCACGACATCGCACTGCAGAACCTCGATGTCACATTCGGCATCGACCGGGCAGGACTGGTTGGTCAGGACGGTCCAACACATCACGGTGCGTTTGATCTGAGCTATCTGCGCTGTATCCCCAATATTGTTATTGGTGCGCCCTCCAACGAAAACGAATGCCGACAAATGCTCTACACCGCCTACCAGCATCCTGGCCCCGCCGCCGTGCGCTATCCGCGGGGCACCGGCCCCGGAGCAGAGATTGCGGAAACCATGCAACAACTGGACATCGGTAAGGCAAAGCCAATACGTGACGGCGAACAGGTCGCCATTCTGAACTTCGGCACGCTACTGGACCAGGCAATAATCACCGCCAACGAATTGAATATTGCCGTTGTGGACATGCGCTGGGTAAAGCCGATGGACGAAGCGCTGATACTGGCAATGACAGCACGGTACGCGCTCCTGGTTACTCTGGAGGAAAATGCCATCGCAGGTGGCGCCGGAAGCGCGGTCAATGAACTGCTGTCGGCCAAGGGCATTAAAACTCCGACGCTCAATCTGGGGCTGCCGGATACCTTCATAGAGCACGGGACCCACACGGACCAATTAGACTGGACCGGGCTTAACAGCGAAAATATTACGCGAAAAGTCAGGGACGCCATGCAGACTTACGACATCACTTCGGTATCCACGGTCGGCCTTCGCGGCAGGGTGGAAGCACCGCGCGGTTGATCGACAAGTCCTGCGCATAAACGCTTTTCAATGCCCGGTGTTAAGAAAAATAATCAATGAACATCCTTGTCCTCACATCAACGTTTCCTCGCTGGAAGGATGACACAGACCCCAGATTCGTGGAACACCTGTGCCAGAATCTGGCCTTGGAGCACAGCGTTCATGTTGTCGCGCCACACGCGAGGGGAGCGCTCTGTGAGGAAACGGTCGGCAAGGTCACTGTGTTCCGCTATCGGTATTTCTTTGAGGCGGGTGAGTCTCTGGCCTATGAGGGTGGCATTCTGCCTAACTTGAAAAAAAATCCGTTCTTATTCCTACTCATACCCTTCTTTCTCCTGGGACAGGGGCTGATGGTCCTCCAGCTCCTGCACAAGAATCATTACGAGATTATCCACGCCCACTGGATCATTCCCCAGGGCCTGATTGCGCTGCTCGCCCGCAGTCTATCGGGCTCCCACGCGCGGATAGTACTGACTTCTCATGGAGGTGATCTCTTTGCACTAAAGGGAAGACTATTAACGCGCTTGAAAGCATGGATCACACGCCGGGCGGACGCACTGACCGTGGTCAGTGAGACAATGAGAGAGCAGTCAATATCGATGAAACTGAAGGCCGCACAAGCCGTCTACTGCATACCCATGGGGGTCGACTCGCAGCAAGAATTTCGTCCACCCCGTGCCACCTGCCCACGGGAAGGCCTGCTATTTGTCGGGCGACTGGTCGATAAAAAGGGCGTCGAGTACCTCATCAGAGCGCTACCGCTAATACTGCGTGAACATCCCGGCACCCCTCTGGTTATCGTTGGGGACGGTCCGCTGCTACGCTCGCTACGGGACCTCTGCCACGAACTTTCCGTTGACGACCATGTCACGTTTGCGGGCGCCGTGACCAATCGAGAGATCTCCCCTTATTTGCAGCGCACTGCCGTCGCCCTCTTCCCTTCGGTTGTCACCGACAGCGGTGACCAAGAAGGATCGCCGGTGTCCATTATGGAGGCTCTGGCCTGCGCCTGCCCCGTTGTCGTCGCCGATTATCCGGGCGCCACCGATATTATCCAACACGACACAACAGGCCTCATTGTGGAAGGGCGCTCCCCGCAGGCACTGGCAGATGCGGCAAATCATTTACTCGGTGATACAGACTTGCGCACCACGCTTGGCAGCAACGGTCGCACATGGATAACAGAACATTACGACTGGACGGTGATCAGCGAACAGTTCTCTGCGCTTTTTCAGCACTTGATGTCCGGACCGGATACACGCACCTAGGTCCCTGCATGAAAATAGACAAGCGCAACATCAGTCACTGGCTACTCCTTCTGCGGCAGGGTTTCTTTACCCTGTTGGCAATATTCTCTCGCTATCTGACCAGTGCGCCCGAAAAGCCAGTGATTGTTCTATATGGCCATCAACTCTCTGGCAATTTGAAAGCACTCTATGAGGAATGGAACAGGCATTATAAAAATGAGTGGGACTGCTTCTTTCTGTCATTGGACCCGACCTATGGCCCACAGTTGGCTTCAGCGGGCATCAACGTGCTGCGTTGTGGCAAGCTCGCTGATATGCTGAGCGTGGGTCGCGCTAGCGCGATGATTACCGACCACGGGCTTCATGCCATGAGTCCACTGATTCGATTTACTACCATCTGTTTTATCGATGTATGGCATGGCATTCCCTACAAAGGGTTCACACAACAAAACTTTCGTGTTCAGCGAACCTACAGCGAGACATGGGTTTCATCTCCCCTGCTGGAAAAAATCTACGTCAACCAATTTGGGTTTTCAGCAGAGAGGGTGAAAGCGCTCGGCTATGCTCGCACGGACAAACTGTTTCGCCGCGACTTTCCGAGCACCGATGTTCGAGCGCATTTGCAAATACCTGCGAAACACAAGATCATTCTCTATGCCCCCACCTGGCAACAGGATGATAATGGCAGGGAACTCTTTCCCTTTGGTGAGAGCCAGGATACTTTTCTCGAAGCACTGAATACCGTCTGCGCCACCCAAGGAGCCACCTTGCTGGTTAGAAGCCACCTGAATGCCCGTATCAGCCAAAAGACTTATACCCATATTGCCTATTGCTCCATGCAAGACTTCGCGGACACTGAAGACTTGCTACTGCAAACCGACATCCTGATATGCGACTGGTCATCCATCGCGTTCGATTTTCTGGCACTGGATAGACCTACGCTGTTTCTCGACGTGTCGCCGCCCTTCAGAAACGGCTTTTCACTAGGCCCAGAATACCGATTCGGGAAAATAGCAAAGCGGCTGTCAACTACCTGTAGTTTTCTTCAGGAAGTACTGAATAACGAAGACGTCTACTCAAACGAGCAGAACGAGATTCACCGACGCATCAAATCTGCTGTCTATGGAGAAAATACTGACGGCAATGCAGCCAGGCGCCAACTGGAGCACTTATGCGAGCTTATCCGCAGCGACCCCAATAAAGCGTAGACAACGATTCGAACAGTTCAGACCCTGATTTTCTCAATAATCTCTGTCGTTGATATGGCCGGCGTGCGCGTCAGGTAGACTACTTTGCACATCGACTCAAATTCATCGAACTTGCCTAGCCAGTCGTCCCCCATCACCAGTGTGTTGGCTTTGTAATGGAGAATATAGTCTCTCTTTAATTCCAGAGACTCTTCGAGAAATACCTCTTCGACACACTTCAGCGCACCAATAATTTCGCACCGCTCGGCTTGCGTATACACTGGTGGGCGCCCTTTTTTTACGATGCTTAACTGATCAGTGGAGACGCCAACGATCAATCGAACGCCGCAACTGGCCGCTCTTTCCAGTATACGTAAATGACCGACATGAAAAACATCAAATGTTCCAAACGTAAGGACTGTTCCATGCATTATTAAAAACTCCCTACAGAGATCTCACGAAAACATTTTTCGCAGGAACCGTTGCACTATTTTATCGCGCAGGCCCGAAAATATCTTTATATCGGTCACCTCATTAATGCAACAGGTTGTGTAGTGGCCTCTGCGCAAAGGCGAAAAAGGATGAATCAAAAAGATGCAAAGCGGATCACCGATATCAATGTAACGACAGCGTATATCACGCAACAGACCACGGGAATGAGCCACGGAGTAATAAGCATGCATTGAGGTCGCCAGAGGGAGATCATCCTCATGGCGAAATTTGTGTTCCCGAGTTTTATCTAATATCTCGCGATATTTGCTCTCAATTTCTTCCAACACACTGCGCACCAGCGGAAACGGCGCATGATGAAGCCTCTTCTGTGGCCGAAAGCCTGTTTCCTCTATTATAAGGCGGCACGCGTTGAGCGCACCATGCTCGAAGGGTGACAACGGCTCGACCTTCTCGTACGGCATATCGTGTCGACTTGGGAATATATAGGGCGTCCCGTCGCTCGAAAAAAAATCCGTAGGCTCAACATTTTTACAAAGAAAAACATCGTCATTCAGGTAGAGGAAATGCTCAGAAAGCTCTGGAATACGATGTAGATTAGACTCAATCGCCCTGCTATTGAAACTGGGGAGCACTGCCCTATCGGGGAAAACGCTCTCATGCGAGATTTTTCTGAGTCGCGGTTCCATGGCTATTTCTAAAGGAAGATCACAATTAGTAAGGACAAAAATATTTCTGATCCAGGGCGCGTGCTTCCTCAAAGACCTGACTGAATAGACTAATTCATCGCGGTTTCTGAATCTCGCTAACGTGTTTGCTGTCTCGTGAGAGGAGCCAGCGTCGACGGGAAGTCGACAGGCTGCCGCATACTCCTCTCTCCACCTAGGATCAAGATGATTCACCCATGTATAGACTGCATCAATATCCAATAGCGTGAGCCCCATCCCGACTTACAGTGTAAGAAAATCGTCCGCAAGACAACGTCCGCTCTCTGTCATTACAGCAATCCATTAACCGATCAAATCTCTGATCACGCTCTTGAGACCGTTCGCCTGACCATACGCGCCTGAAAGCCAGAGGCGAGAAGCGTTGATTAATCTGATATGCATTGCTTTACCGCGCAATTCGCGACGAACATGCAAAAAATTAATCTTTCTATCCAGTTGTTCCTCGTAGTGCCTGATTTTTATATCGTACTTTCCGTCACACCTACCACGCGCTCTGTGACACGCAAAATGAAGCTGTTCGAGATGGCCTATCTCCCTTTCCGCGTATTCATCTGCATCCTTGGAGAGGGCTCTTGCGAGCTGCCATTTTAGCCGGTCAATGGAATGTATCCGACGCAAGGAATTTGCAATCACTAATGACTCATTCGAGCCGTGCCGCCTGTACAACTGCAATACGCTCTCCAGGACTAAAACTGCGCCCAAACCATTGGAAAAATCGACAAGCCAATTGTCATGCCCTGTAGCACCTTCAGGTATCGGCAGACACAGGTCGAGAAGTTCCCGCCGAATAGCGCAGCAACAACCCATCACAAAAGCGCTGTCCGGGCTTCCAGCCGAACGCAGCTGCCCCAGCTTCGTCAATCCGGTCCGCGAAAGATCATCTTTGGTGATTTCTGCGTCATTCAAAACAAGCAAAAAATCGCTGTTTTTTCCAATAAAATCGCACACCTCGCTGATCTTTTGGGGCAGCCAAACATCATCCTGATCGCTAAGAAAAATCAAATCTCCGGTCGCCATGCTCAGAGCATAGTCAAAATTTGCCACGTATCCCCGCTGTATGGGCTGACGCATAACCCGCACATCGAAAGGGGCTCTTTCTGAAAACCTGTCGATCAGATTGCAGGTCCCATCGGTGGAACAGTCATCACTAATAACAAGCTCGTCGGGCATGCGGTCCTGATCTAGATAGCTTTGTAGCTGCTCGGTCAGGTATTGAGAGCCGTTATAGGTAGCCAATGCAATGGATATTTTCACGGGGACTCAGGCTCGAAGACCGAGTGCGATGAGTAAAATAACTTGAAGCAAGCTGTCACTCACTGCTTCCGCGCAACAATAATGTATTGAAAAGCGAGAAAGTGCTTTAGACCGGGCAGCGCGAAATACTTCGCCCAGCGGTTGATTCGAGAAGGGCGCTCCAACAATCGATAATTTGTATTGATCGCTTCAATCTCGATGCCTTCTACGGAAAATAACTCTACAATATTTTTTCGGGTAAAAAATCTAAGGTGTGTTCGATCGTGAATTCCCCGATTCCGATAAGGCCAAACGCCTCTAAACACTAAATTGAGGACGGTATCGAGGTGTCTCACATTGGGAATGCACGCAATCACAAAGCCCTCAGCAGCGGTAATCTCGGCGGCCTCGACAACGACTTGCCATGGATTCTTCAGGTGTTCCAAAATATCAGCCAGCACTACGCAATCAAACGTATCAGGAGCAAATTCCGCCGCCAGGGAAAAATCATCCATGTTTGCCACATATACCTTGTGCAACTTTTCCATTGCCAGTCGCGCCATATCGGGGTCCAGTTCGATCCCGTATACCTCAGCCTCGGGATTAACGGCGACCAATTCCGCGCCCAGTGCACCTACACTACAACCCACGTCCAGAAATTTTCTTGCCCGCGCCGGTATAACATCAAGAATATCGCTTCGAACACCGATATACGACTTGTTTAGTTCTCTAGTATCAGTCACCCACCTAATCACTCCTGTTCCACTACAAAGTATTTCCGTTAGGTTCCCAGCCTCTTTCGGACTTTTGTTGCACGATTTCTTAGCCTGCTGCGGGTATTGCGAAAAAAATTGCTTTTATGGGGATACTTCTCGAAATACGGATTTGGCAACCGTAAACTCCAATCCCAGATTTTGTTAGGCAACTTCTGCTTCCAAAGAATATAGGGCAAGCTGAGCTGATCCCTTTGGGTATAGATATTAAGCTCACTCCACCAATCCTCCATTGCAGCCGCCAGACCCGGATGCTGGTGCCAGCGAAAAATCACCGCATTGTCAGTTAACGCTTGTTCAGTTGGCATACCGTCAGCATACATATGTAATAGCTGGGATTCATAGCGTTGAAGGTCAGGCCGGATTGACGGAAAATTTTGGGCACCTCACAATCCGGCACGGAGATCAAAACATTCTGTCGACTGACCTTTACCATTTCCTGTAAGGCAAGCGCTGGCTGATCCAAATGTTCCAATACTTCAAAGCTGTAAACAGTTTCAAATTCGTTATCATGATATTCGAGGGCCTGCGTTGAACCCACACTAAAACGCTCGGGTGAGTGTTTCCAAGTTTCGTTCTCTTCGATGTCCATGCCGACTGCCGTCTCACCCTGGCTAACAAGTAGCGACACATAGCCACCAGAAGAGCACCCGACATCCAGGAACGGCCCCTCTAGCGCAGATAAGGCTTCAGCGCGCTCCCGAACAACTTTTCCCCAGCTCTTTCTGTAATTTATACTCATTGTCTGCAGTAGGTCATCGCGCTCTGTTTATTACCGGCTCAATCCAGCTCAATAATCTTATCGGCTATTGCCAGGGTTTCCGCCCTGTGGGTAATCATCACGACCGTAATTTTAGGCTCTAATTCAGCCAACACTGTCAAAATATCTGACTGGGTGTCCACATCTAACGCACTGGTAGCCTCGTCTAAAAAAAGCACCGAGACATTGCGATAAAGCGCCCTGGCTATACCAATGCGTTGTCGCTGCCCCCCACTGAGCAATCCACCACGCTCGCCAATTTGAGCCCAATACCCATCGGGCAATGTAGCGATGGTCTGCTCGAGACTCGCGTAACGAGCTACGCGGGCGACTCGCTCCATATCAATATCTTCGCGGTCTTCTCCAAAAGCGATGTTCTCTGCGATCGAGCTGTCCATTAGATAGACTTCTTGAGGAACATAACCGATAGACGCTCTCCAATTCGGCAAGTCTCTCTCGCGCAAAGGCTTGCCGTCTATGGCTATATAGCCGTCTTGAGGTTGCACCAGGCCCATTATAATTTCCAGCAAAGTACTCTTACCTGCCCCTGAACCACCGGTCACAGCGGTCACCTTACCTGACTCAAAAGACTCGGAAAAATCGGAAAATAGTGGTGCCGCACCATTCCCATATGAAAAACTCACATCCTTTATGTCTATAGCGTGCTTCGGGTTCATTATGCGCACGCCTTCACCCTGGAACTGGCTGGCCTCGAGAGAAGCTGTTAAATCTGAGCGAAGCCGGTCGAAAACAGGCTGGGCACTGCGAATCCTTGTTACAGCGAGATAACTTTGCTGCACTTTTGGAACAATTTTTATACCGGCCAGACAATAAAGCGTAAGCATTGGCAAAGCCGCGCTCAATCCGCTTTCCGCCGAGTAAAGATAAAGTGTCAGCAGCACCATACCCGCTAAAACCACTGTCTCAACGAAAAAGTACGGTACTTCCCCCAGAATGAGATTGTCCGCTGAGGCTCTATCCGAAAGTTTGGTATAACGCTGATACTGGGACAAATAACCCGCCTCATAGGCGTACAGCTTCACATCTCTGATGCCGCCAAAGCTCTCATTGAGAATCTGATTCCGCTGTTGGCCCAATTGTGAGACCAACAAGCCATTTTTATGTATGACCCGTCTGACAAAACGATAGAAGAACCAATAAACACCGCCCAATACCAACACAGTAGTAAAGGCCACAATCGGATCAATATACACAATCATACTGGCTAGCAGCGCTATGGAAAAAAACCTTGCATTGAGACGCAGCGTAGGCGCAATAAGGAAAGTACTGAGTATTAAAGAGTCACGCATCACCCTCTGTACCAGTGCGGAAGCATTTGTACGTGCGTGATACAGAATGTTCTGTGCAAGATAATACTTGTACAGTCTGGCTGACAATTCACCACCGACCCTGAATGAGTATCGATTCATCAGGAACTGGGTAATCGTCATGGTGACATTCGCTGCCACGGTTAGTCCGATAAAAATCAGTCCAACGCTTATCAGAAATTTTTCGTGTGAGGGCGCACCCATTAATTGATAAAGCCGGGCAAAGTAAGCATTGGTGTGGATGATTTCAGGGTTCGACGCAAGCGCAATAAAGGGCATGATCGAAACCGTACCGACCAGCTCTGACAACGCCGCAGCAAACATGAAACACTGAAGAATATAAAACTCTCTGCGCTGCTTTCGCGTCAGGAGTTGTAAAAGTTTTGGAAACGTTCCGATCATGATGCCAACTGGAACACGTTAGCTGAACCTGTAAGCGCTAAAGGGCCAGCGATCGCGCAGTCGCGTAAGGTCTCGCATCGAAAACTACCCATGATCAGAATTCGCTCGGTCGCCGGCGGCGATGTGAGTCTCCAGAGCTATTAACCGCACAGTAAATGCAGTGGGCACTCTCTCTAAACCAGAAGAGGCAAGCGTAGCAATTTGCAGAAACATAAACTCACGCTTCTGCTTCTTCACCAAAAGCCTGAACAGCTTGAAGAAAGTTTCGATCATACTCGTTTGACAACGCCCCGTTTCCCTGTGGATACTATAATACAAGCCAACACCCAATACCGGCCAAATCGATTCTTTCAGGCGTTTTTTGGCGGGAATAGTTCCGGTATAGACATTCACTATCAATGGATTCGAGGGCCGTTCGTAACGACATTAACGTGGCTCGGTTTTTATAGCCGTGGCGCCACAGGCCCATAACACTCACACTTTACAAGGCGTAGACGCAGACATGGCCACAAAGAAGAACGAGAAGGCAGAACCTGCCTCCAGCTTCGCAGAATCTACGAGCCAACTGGAAGGCATCATTGAAGTGCTGGAAAATGAGGAGACCTCTCTGGAGGATGCTATGAAGGCTTTCGAGAACGGCATACGCATCACCCGGGAGGTACAAAAAATGCTGCAACAGGCCGAGCAAAAGGTTGCACTGTTGCTGGAAGATGATGGTGAACTCGTTATTGAGGATTTTGATGAGGCTGCTGGCTCCGAGTGAGAACTAACTTCAGCCGGATATTGCAAGACAACCAGCAACGCACAATTGAGGCAATGCAGCGACTGCTGCCAGCGCCCGAGGCTGATGCCGGTAGCAGCCCCTTTACGTCGTTGTTCGAGGCCTCTCGCTACAGCGTCGAAAGCGGCGGCAAACGGGTAAGGTCACTCCTTGTTCGCGCCGCCGCCGGAGTCCTTGATAAAGAAATCAACCATCAGGTACTTGATGCGCCCTGTGTCGCAGTCGAGCTAGTGCACAGCTATTCCCTCATACACGACGACCTTCCCGCCATGGACGATGATGACCTGCGTCGTGGCAAGCCCAGTTTGCACAGAGCCTTTGACGAGGCAACCGCGATTCTGGTGGGCGACGGACTGCAGGCAAAGGCCTTTGAACTGCTGGCAACCGCCCCCGCGTTGAGTGCGCAACAACGGGTGTGCATGATCGAGGCGCTATCGCTGGCCGCGGGTCCCGAAGGCATGGTGGGCGGACAATTTATCGACGTCCACGCAACAAACTCGGATATGCCTCTCGACCAGCTGCAGGCCATGCACGCTCTGAAAACCGGCGCCCTGATCAAGGCGTCGCTCAGAATGGGCGGTATAGCGGCAGGGGCGAACGACGCGCAGTTGCAGGCACTGGATGAATTCGGCCATTGTATCGGCCTTGCCTTCCAGGTGGTGGACGACATCCTCGATGTGGAGGGAGATACCGCCACCCTGGGGAAAACATCCGGCAAAGACAGTGAGGCCAACAAACCGACGTACGTCAAACTACTGGGCTTGGTCGGCGCTAAAGCGGAGGCGCAAAGACTGTTGCAATCGGCGCTGGATGCCCTGGAGAGCTTCGGCGACTCAGCAGACGCACTGAGAGACATTGCCCGTTACATTGTGGAGCGGGACCACTAACACTGGCCCTCCGGGCGCGAGACTATTCGTCTCCCTCACGCATGTGGCCCAGCTTGCCGACTTTGGTTTTCAAATACTTTTCGTTGTGTGGGTTACTGCCCGTATGTAGGGCAATCCGCTCTACCACCGACACGCCCATCTCATTCAGCGCTTCCACCTTGCGCGGATTATTAGTCATAAGGCGAACCGTCTTGACACCGAGATGCTCAATCATGGGCACCAGGATGCTGTAATCCCGCATATCTGCGCCAAACCCAAGGCGCTCGTTAGCTTCAACCGTATCGGCACCGGCATCCTGCAATTTGTAAGCCTTGATCTTGTTCAACAGGCCAATACCGCGACCCTCCTGGCGCAAGTAGAAGAGCGCTCCTCGACCCTCCCTCGCGATCGCCTCTAGCGCAACCTCAAGCTGGGTACCGCAATCGCAGCGCAGACTGAACAGGCCGTCGCCTGTCAGGCACTCAGAATGCACACGCACAAGCACGGGCTGTCCATCGGATACGTCGCCCATGGTCAGCACCACGTGCTCCTTGTTGGATTCCGTATCCTCAAAACCGTGGATATGAAACTCGCCCCACTTGGTGGGTAGTCGCGAGGATTCTATGAAACGTGCCGTCACAAGGGACATCCGTTAAAAAAGGTCGCACATTTTACCAGTATTACGCGGTTTTGCACGTGGCGGACTCACTGGCTTCGAAAAAGGGAGAGCACACCGTTTTTCTCCTGCATACTGACATGCCTCAGGTAGCTCATACCCAGCAGAATCATGGCCGGATAATCGCCCTTCACCACCATCGCGGGCACATTCCGTACCTCAATGCCGCCGATGCTGACCGTGTCCAGAGTGATCGCGTACGCATCACCCATGCCGCTCGCAGTCTGCACCCGGGAGGGCTTCCCACCGCTGTAATCGATATTCATCTGCCGCGCCTGGGCAGAACTCAAGGCAACCAGATTCGCCCCGGTATCCACCATCACCTGGGCGCGCCGCCCATTGATAACAGCGCCCGTCTGATACTGTAACCGGGCATCTCTGACGATCGTTACGACCTGCTCCCGGGGCGCTTCGAACTGGGTACTGATAGTCTGGGACGGGGGCACAGTTCTTGTCTCACCCATAATCTCGAGGGTCGCGGCAGTCGGCTGCGCAGCAACCAACGTAACACCGCTGACAGACTCTCCCACATTCAAGGTTTGTTGTTGTCCATCGATGACAACAATCACTGTTTCCCCGAGAATCGCCTGCACCTGCACCGACAGCGCTATCGCCTGAACCGGCAGCGCAAGCAACAGCAAACCCAGCAGTGCGTGTGCGACCTTTACCGCCTGCATGCTTCACACTCTCCCGCTAAAACAGACGGAACAACACATGTACCGAGGCGCAAGCCATCACGCCGGCCACAACATCGTCGATCATTATACCAAGCCCTCCGGGCACTTTTTTATCCAGCTGGCTAACAGGCCAGGGCTTTAGAATATCGAAAAAGCGAAAGGCCAGAAAACCCGCCAATATCCAGACCCACTCCGCCGGTAGCGCCCACATAGCAATCCAGAACCCGACAAACTCATCCCAGACGATGCCGGGGTGATCGTGCACGCCCAACTGGCGACTGGCCACATCGCAAAGCCAGATTCCGGCAAGCAGAGTAACGACGATAAAAAGCGAGTAATAGAGCAGCCCCCACTCAGCTACCACCAGGTAAATCGGCACTGCCAGAAGAGTGCCTGCAGTGCCCGGTGCTACGGGGGACAGGCCACTGCCAAAGCCGAACGCCAGCAACTGTGCCGGGTGGCGGCGCAAGTTGGGCGCGATGGCCGGTTTTCCGTCCGTTACAGACATACATTGCCTCCCCTTGCTGTCATGGCAGTCCAGCTCATCGCGGCGCCGATGCTGAAAAATGCTGGTATCCGGATACAATGTCAATGTCATCGCCGCAATCAACGCCCTCACCAGCGACCACCTCACCAATGCAGGCTGCACCCGCGGGAGGCTCGTGTCCGCCGGGAAGGCAAAAACACAGTTCATAATCGTCACCGCCTGCGAGCGCCCAGCGCAGAGCAGTATCCTTGTTGTCGTGGGACAATAGCGCGGCCGAGAGAGGCACGCTGTCTGGCTCCAGCCTCACCCCTACCCCACTGGCTGCGGCCATGTGGCCAATATCCGCGAGCAACCCATCGGATACATCGATCGCGGCGGTCGCGTAATCGCGCAACTGACGCCCCAGTGCGACACGGGCGCGGGGTCGATAAAAACGCTGTTCAAGGTAGGCGGCATGAGGATGCCCGGGCTGCCAACGTCCCTCCAGTACCGCCAGGCCCCCGGCCCCGTCACCGAGGTACCCGGAGACGCACAGCGTATCGCCTACCTGCGCTCCGCTGCGCTTTATCGCCTTGCCAACGGGCACAGCGCCCATTACCTGTACTGACAGGCAGAGCGGCCCGCGGGTGGTGTCTCCGCCGACCAGCGGCAGCGAATACTCCGAGACCGCCGCCGCAAGGCCCTCTCTAAAGAGGGCAAGCCATGCGGCGTCCGCCTGAGGCAGGGTAACGGCCAGAGTCATTCCCAAGGGACGCGCACCCATCGCCGCCAGATCGCTGACCGCGGCGGATACCGCCCTAAAAGCGACGTGCTGGGGCGGTGTGCCCGGAGGAAAATGAACACCGTCTACCTGCGTATCCACCGACGTTACCAGCCGCTCTCCTGTCTCGAGTCGCAGGATAGCGCAGTCATCACCCACGCCAAGCTCGACCGAGCCGCCTGCGTCCAGGCCGGAAAAATACTGTTCGATCAGGGAAAATTCATCGTCGGGCATCAGGATGCCGCGTTGACTTCGGCCTTGCGAAACTGTCGTGCGGCCTTGTCCAACACGCCGTTGACATACTTGTGGCTGTCGGTCGCGCCAAACTTCTTCGCCAACGCAACCTCCTCATTAATGACAACTTTGTAAGGCACGTCGACACGCTGCACCAACTCATAGCAACCCATACGCAGCAGCGTATGCTCTATAGGGTCGAGATCTTTCAGGTCTCGATCCAGCATTGGGGCGAGACTGGCATCCAGTTCATCCACGCAGGCGGGAATCTCGTGTAACAGCGCCTGAAAATAGTCCAGGTCTACGTGGCTGAAATCATACTCTGCGCGAAATTCAGCCTCAATGTCATGCAGTGATGCACCCGCCATCAACCATTGGTAAAGCGCTTGCATGCCGTAGTGCCGGGCCTTGCGCCTTTCAGCCGCCAGCGTATTCCGGTTGGGGGAACTCATTCAGCCCAGCTTGCCCAGCAGGCTGACCATCTCCAGCGCCGACAGAGCCGCCTCCTCGCCCTTGTTGCCGGCCTTGGTGCCGGAGCGTTCAACAGCCTGCTCGATCGTGTCCACGGTCAATACGCCAAACGCGATTGGCAGACCATACTCCATGCTGACGCAGGCGATACCCTTGGTGCACTCACCTGCAACATACTCAAAGTGCGGTGTACCGCCTCGAATGACAGCGCCCAGCGCGATAATCGCATCTGTCTTGCCTGCAGCCGCAACCTGCCTGCAGACCAGTGGGATTTCGAACGCACCCGGCGCCCGTACAACGGTAATCTGCTTGTCGCTCACGCCATGGCGTCGCAGGGTATCGAGCGCGCCGTCCAGCAAGTGCTCCACCACAAAACTGTTCCAGCGCCCGACGACAATCGTGAACTGACCCTTGCCGCCCTCGAAGGTGCCTTCGATCGTTTTGATGTCTGTCATAGTGTTGTCCTTTTAATCTCCGGGGTTCACGTAATCCAGTACTTCCAGATCAAAACCCGATATCGCATTGTACTTTATGGGTGCGCCCATGAGGTGAATTTTCCCCACCCCGAGGTCCTTGAGGATCTGCGAGCCCAGCCCGACTGTTGTATAGGTATCGGGGGGCACTGACACGGCTGGCACATCCTCTCCCAGCGCCATATCAATGCTGGCCAGCAACTGGTCGGGGCTCTCCCCTCTCGCCAACAACACGATGACCCCGCAACCGTTGTCGGCGACGGCCTGCAGGCATTTACCAAAGCTCCAGGCGGGTCGGCCAGGGACCTTGCTGGTGACGAGATCCCGCATTACAGACTGCACGTGAACACGCACCAGGGTCGGCTCATCCGCACGGATATCACCACGAGACAGCGCCACATGAACATCGTCGCCGGTCTGGTCACGGTACACCGTCAGGTGGAACTCACCGTGGGCCGTATCAATCACGCCCTCACGCAGACGACGAATGGTGCGCTCGTTGACCATGCGAAAATGGATAAGGTCTGCGATGGAACCAATTTTCAACTCATGCTGCTGTGCAAAATCGCGCAGGGACTTACCGTCGGCAACGGTGCCGTCGGTATTGAGAATATCAGCAATAACCGCAGCGGGGAGCAGACCCGCAAGGCGCGCGTAATCAGACGCGGCTTCGGTGTGTCCCGCACGGGTCAAGACGCCGCCGGGGGTCGCTGTCAAAGGAAATATATGTCCGGGCTGCACAATATCGACGGGGCCGGCATGCGGCGCAACGGCGGCCTGCACCGTGCGTGCCCTGTCCGCAGCAGAAATTCCGGTATCGATACCCACCGCAGCCTCTATCGACAGGGTGAAGTTAGATTTCTCTCCCCGGGCGTTCCCCACCATTGGCGGGAGATCCAACTGTTCGCAACGCTCTTGGGTCAGTGTCAGACAGATCAGTCCACGGGCCTGTCGGGCCATGAACGTAACATGACTGGCCTCACAGTGATCGGCGGCCACCATGACCACTCCCTCGTTGTGACTATCGGCATCATCGTCAAGCAGGACAACCATGCGTCCCTGCCGGATGTCGCTGATCATTTCGTCTACCGGGTGCAGTTCCACGACTCAGGACTCCCCGGCTGCTGGCTTTGCGCCCTGGAGGTAGCCGCTGGCCATCAGGGTATTGTAGGTGAGTCCGTCGGCGGAGGCTGCCCCTTCGCCCTGCAACAGGCGCTCGAGATATCGCGCAATCACATCAACCTCCAAATTAACAGACGACCCCGGCCGATATTCACTGAACACCGTTTCAGCCATGGTTTGAGGGATAATATTGAGATCAAATTCGGGACCGTTAACGGCATTGACCGTGAGACTCGTGCCATCAACACAAATACTGCCCTTGTGCGCAACATAGCGTGCCAGATTATCGGGAACCCGCACCACAAAGCGCACAGAGCGCGCATCCTTCGCCAGGCTGACCACCTCACCTACCCCATCAACATGACCACTGACAATGTGCCCCCCCAGCCGGCTGGACGGCGTCAGAGATTTCTCCAAGTTGACCGGGTCGCCTATGGCGAGATCACCCAGCGTGGTGAAATTCAGCGTTTCCCTCGACACATCGGCCCAAAAACCATCGCCGGGTAACTCAACTGCTGTCAGGCAGACACCGCTGGTACAGATGCTGTCGCCCAGCTGCACATCCGCCAGTGACAACTTACCTGTGCGAATGTAGAGACGCATGTCCCCGCCCTGCTCCTGCATAGCAGCAATAGTACCCAACGCTTCAATAATTCCAGTGAACATGGCCTTACTCGTCCTTTCCCTAATGCGCCTGACCGTCAGGCTCCGGGTGCCCCGGTATCGCTGTAAAACGTAAATCCCTACCCACCGTGCGCACATCGACAAAGGTCAGTGGCACCTTGTCCGCCATCGCGTCCAGCGGCAATTGCAACAGGGGCCGCGCCCGACTGCCCAGCAACGCAGGCGCCATGTAAACGATGAGTTCATCCAGATACCCTGCCTGCAATAACGCACCGGCGAGGCGGGGGCCAGATTCTACCAGAATCTCGTTGCACTGCTGCTCTGCTAGAAATGAAAAAAGTGGTGCAAATGCCAAACCGCCCTCACCCTGCGGCAACGCAAGAAAACTCGCGCCGGTCGCTCGCAGTGCCGTGGACGCACTGACCGCGGCACTGTGGCAGAGGTAGGTAGGCCCGTCGCCAGCCAGCACGCGAGCGTCCGAGGGCGTCTGCAGTCGGGAGTCGAGCACCACACGCAACGGTTGCCGGAGGCTGGCAAGGTCTGCCTCTTCAGGCGGCAAAGCCAGCTCCGCCGGTCTGACCGTGAGGGCGCAGTTATCCGAAAGTACCGTACCGCTGCCGGTCAATACGGCACAACTCCCGGCACGCAGGCGCTGCACATCTTGCCGCGCTGCGGCGCTCGTAATCCACCGGCTCTCGCCAGAAGCCATTGCCGTGCGCCCGTCAAGCGACATGGCAAGCTTGGCGCGAACACGGCCCCGACCGCGACTCATGCGTGCTATAAAGCCCGGGTTCAAGGCACGGGCCTCGTTTTCCAGCACACCACATTCAACCGCGATACCCGCAGCCCGCAACCGCGACAAGCCCTGCCCCGCCACCTCGGGATTGGGGTCCGTCATCGCTGCCACAACCCGCACCACGCCAGCATTTACAAGCGCATCGGCACAGGGACCTGTTTTACCTTGGTGACTACAGGGCTCCAACGTGACGTAGGCGGTTGCGCCCTGTGCATTACCCGCGGCCTGCAAGGCCTCGATTTCCGCGTGGTTGCCCCCAGCGGGGCGTGTATATCCCTCCCCGATCACCTCGCCGTCGCGCACCAGCACACAACCGACATGGGGGTTGGGCATACAGGAATAGCGCCCACGGCGTGCCAGTTGCAACGCGCGGGCCATAATGGGGATGTCAGTGAGGCTGTTCATAGGCGACGACGGGAAGCCGGTTACTCACTGCCCGGTTCGGCCTCCAGACGCTCGATCTCGTCACGGAATTCGGCAATATCCTGGAAACTGCGGTATACGGAAGCAAAACGCACATAGGCTACCTGGTCCAGCTGCTTGAGCGATTCCATCACCAGTTCACCGACCTGTATCGATGCCACCTCGCGCTCTCCGGTGGCGCGCAGGGCATGTTTGATGTGGTTAATCACCGCCTCGATATCCTCGACGGAAACCGGCCGTTTTTCCAAAGCGCGCTGAAACCCTGCACGCATTTTAGCCTCGTCAAACGGCTCGCGATTACCGTTCTGCTTGATTACCCGGGGCAAGACCAGTTCTGCGGTCTCATACGTGGTATAGCGCTCGGAGCAGTCGAGACATTCGCGGCGGCGACGTACCTGATCACCCTCGGCGACCAACCTTGAGTCGATTACCCGAGTGTCTTCCGCTTGGCAAAACGGACAGTGCATAGACTTACCCTATTGTGCTAAGTCTATGAACCATAACACATTTCCAAACCGAGGCGTGTCCCTTATTTGAGGTAAGACACCACTGGAAAGCCCGATATCAGGCGCGCTCGGCGCGTAAAATCCCAAAAGGCCGCGCCGAACAGGACGGCAACCGGCAGCATGATCCCCACTGCCCACCCAAACAGGCGCTAGACGTAAACTGGAAAGCGTCCGCAGATATCCAATACTTTAGCCTTAACCTCTGCAATGACCTGCTCTGAGTTACCGTTCTCCAGAGATTCCAGCACATCGCACATCCAACCCGTCAGCTCCACGGTTTCAGCTTCACCGAACCCGCGGGTCGTAATGGCCGGGGTACCGACGCGCAGACCAGACGTGATAAACGGTGACCGGGGATCATTAGGCACGGCGTTTTTGTTCACGGTGATGTTGGCCGCGCCCAGGCCTGCATCCGCGTCCTTACCGGTGTAGGGCTTGCCGATCAGATCCACCAGCATCAGGTGGTTCTCGGTGCCACCGGATACAATCTTGATGCCCCGCTCGATAAAGGTAGCCGCCATTGCCTTGGCGTTCTTGACCACCTGCTTCTGGTACTCGACGAACTCGGGGCTCTGGGCCTCCTTGAAGCTAATCGCCTTCGCCGCAATCACGTGCATCAAAGGGCCACCCTGGCCACCGGGGAATACAGCAGAATTGAATTTCTTGGCCAACTCCTCGTTCTCACGCGCCAGAATGATGCCGCCGCGCGGACCGCGCAGGGTTTTATGCGTAGTGGAGGTCACCACGTCAGCATGGGGCACGGGATTGGGGTACACGCCCGCGGCGACCAGGCCGGCAACGTGAGCCATATCAACCAACAGGTAAGCGCCCACCTGGTCGGCAATCGCACGGAAGCGGGCCCAGTCCATAATCTGGGAATAGGCGGAAAAACCCGCAACAATCATTTTCGGCTTGTGCTCCAGCGCCAGCGCCTCGACCTGATCGTAGTCGACTTCGCCGGTCTCCAGGTTGAGACCGTATTGCACCGGGTTGTAGACCTTGCCGGAAAAATTGGGCTTGGCACCGTGGGTGAGGTGGCCACCATCCGCCAGGCTCATGCCCAGGATGGTATCGCCAGGGTTGCACAAAGCGAGATAGACGGCAGAGTTTGCCTGGGAACCAGAGTGCGGCTGCACGTTGGCGTAATCGGCACCAAATAGTGCTTTAGCCCGCTCGATCGCCAATTCCTCGGCCTTGTCGACGTATTCACAGCCGCCGTAGTAGCGCTTGCCGGGGTAGCCTTCGGCGTATTTATTGGTGAGCACCGTGCCCTGGGCCTGCATCACTCGGGGGCTGGTATAGTTTTCCGAGGCAATCAGCTCAATATGCTCTTCCTGGCGACGCTCCTCCTCACCGAGGGCGGCAAAGATTTCATCGTCAAACCCCTCAATAGTCATGCTCTTTTCAAACATACTGGCCCCCTGCTGGACGTTGGAGTGCTTTTTCTTCACTACGACTGGAAGGCGCGCATTCTACCCAAAACAAGGGGCTCATACCAAGAGTATTGCTGACCACGGTCGAACAGGCAGACGAGACTGGAGCCTTGAACGCCCCAACCTGCTAATATGCCTCGCTTGTCATCCATCATCGAGTAACTACGCGCAATGGCCCAGTACGTCTACACCATGAGTGGGGTCGGCAAGATCGTGCCACCCAAAAAAAAGATTCTCGAGGATATTTCCCTGTCGTTCTTCCCGGGCGCCAAAATCGGCGTACTGGGTCTCAACGGGTCAGGCAAGTCCACATTGCTCCGTATCATGGCGGGCATCGACACGGATATCCTCGGTGAAGCCAGGCCCCAGGCAGGCATCAAGATCGGCTACCTGCAGCAAGAGCCACAACTGAACAGTGAGAAGGATGTGCGTGGCAATGTTGAAGAGGGGGTGCAGGACGCCATAGACGCCCTGGCTGGCCTCGAAAAGGTGTACGCCGACTACGCTGAGCCCGATGCGGACTTCGATGCCCTGGCCAAGGAACAGGCCCGACTGGAAGACATCATCCAGGCCACAGACGCCCACAACCTGGACCACAGACTCGAAGTAGCCGCCGACGCGCTGCGCCTGCCACCCTGGGATTCCAATGTGGACACCCTGTCAGGCGGAGAGCGGCGCCGGGTAGCCCTTTGTCGACTGCTGCTATCCAACCCCGATATGCTCCTGTTGGATGAACCGACCAACCACCTCGATGCCGAGAGCGTCGGCTGGCTCGAACGCTTCCTGCACGACTTCCCTGGCACCGTCGTTGCCATTACTCATGACCGTTACTTCCTCGACAATGCTGCCGGCTGGATACTGGAACTCGACCGGGGCCGAGGTATTCCCTACGAAGGCAACTACTCCAACTGGCTGGAAGCCAAGGAGCTGCGCCTTGAACAGGAGAAGCGCCAGGAGGCTTCACACCAGAAAGCGATCAAGTCCGAACTGGATTGGGTGCGCAGTAACCCCAAGGGTCGACAGGCGAAGAGCAAGGCGCGTCTGCAGCGCTTCGAGGAACTGCAATCCGAGGAATTCCAGTCGCGCAACGAAACCAACGAAATTTATATTCCGCCCGGCCAGCGTCTGGGCGATAGCGTCATCGAAGTAACCGACCTCAGCAAGAGCTTCGGCGACCGCCTGCTGTTCGACAAAGTGAGCTTCACTGTGCCCAAGGGCAGCATCGTCGGCATTATCGGGGCCAACGGTATGGGCAAGTCCACCCTATTCAAGATCTTGATGGGCGCGGAACAGCCCGACAGCGGCGCAGTAAAGGTTGGCGAGACGGTACAACTGGCCTACGTGGACCAGTCACGCGATGAACTCGATGGCGGTAAAACCGTCTGGGAAGAAGTTTCAAGCAGTCAGGATATTATCCGTATCGGAAGTTACGAGGTGGCCTCGCGGACGTACGTGGGCCGCTTCAACTTCAAGGGTTCCGACCAGCAAAAATTCGTCAAGGATCTCTCCGGCGGTGAACGCAACCGCCTGCATCTTGCCAAACTGCTGAAACAAGGTGGCAATGTGCTGCTGCTGGACGAACCCACCAACGACCTGGATGTGGAAACCCTGCGCGCCCTGGAGGACGCCGTACTGGCATTCCCGGGCGCGGCCATGGTGATATCACATGATCGCTGGTTCCTCGACCGTATCGCGACGCATATTCTCGCCTATGAGGATGACGGCGACGTCGTCTTTCACGAGGGCAACTACAGCGACTATGAGCAGTCCCGCAAAAACCGGATAGGCAATGCAGCTGAGCAACCAACGCGCGTGAAATACCGCAAGCTAAAATAGCCGCCGTGACAGAGGACTTCGATTTCATCTGCGCCCTGCAACCAGAGCGTATCGACGAACTCCGCTTTCGCGGTATTACTCCACCCCTGAATATCCCCACGATTTATGGCGGCCAGCTGATGGCACAGGTGATGCACAGCGCAGCGCAAACACTGGACAACCCGAGGCCGGCTCACTATCTGCAGGCAAGTTTTATTGCCAGCGGCGACCCGACAAAGCCTCTGGATTTTGAAGTGCGCAAGCTGCGCGACGGAAAGAGCACCAGCAATCGGCAGGTCGAAGTAAGCCAAGCGGGCACCACACTGTTGGCGGCGGCTCTGTCATTCCAGACCATCTCTGAAGGGTACTCGCACCAAGTGCCGATGCCCGCGGTGGACAGGCCGGAGACCTTGCTGGCGACCGGTGACCACGAGATGCAGTTTTCGGATGACGATAACGCACCATTTCCCTTCTGGATTGTGGTGTGCCCACCCACCAGCGGTGGCCGCGAGCCCTATTCCTCGGTATGGACCAAACCGCGATTTAATGCTGCTGAGGACAGTCTCCTGCAGCAAATGTTATTTGCTTTTGTCTCGGATGCCTCTATTTTACAAGCCGCACTTCAGCCGCACTCCCTGACCTGGGAAGATCCGGGGCTCGCTATAGCGACGATGAATCACTCCCTGTGGTTTCACCGCAGTCTGAACATCAATGACTGGCATCTGATGCACAGTGTTTCACCGAGCACCCATGACGGTCGTGCCTTCGCCACAGCGAATACGTTTAGTGATCAGGGGAACCTTGTCGCTACCATTGCACAGGAGGGCATACTGCGACGCAGGCCCTCGCAATAACCACAGTGCGGCGTTATAGTGGCTCGAATTCGAGCTGTTCAGAGTGCCACATGAGCGAAGTACACACCGAAAAACGCCGATTCACACGCGTCGAGTTGACCCTTCCGGTAGAGGTCCACCAGGGCGGCAGCGTGTGGCAGCAGAGCCTCATTGATATCTCCCTGAGTGGAGTCGCGACCGACCAGCCTGCGGAGTGGGACGCACAGTACAACGAGCCGTTTACTCTCATCATCAAGACAGACAACGGCGACGCTCTGGAGTTACACGCCTACCTGCAACACGTCGAGGCCGGCAGGCTCGGTTTCTCAGTCCAACACGTAGATCGAGAAAATTTGCAGCCCCTGTTGGATGTACTCGAAGCACATATGGATTTAGCGACCCTGCAGGAAGAGCTGACCCTGCTGAGTACGTAACGTCCCGGGTAAGAGGCTGTCCAGGTCGCGCCCTGTCACTCCAGCGCGGCAAGTGCCTCGGACAGTTTGGCTACCGCGGTCACACGCATACCCTTAATGTCTGCCCGCGGCGCATTGCCCTTGGGCACGATAGCCCACTTAAAACCATGCTTGACCGCCTCCGAAAGACGCTCCTGGCCATTGGGCACAGGACGAATCTCGCCGGACAATCCGACCTCGCCGAACACCACCAAATCTGTGGGTAACACCCTGTCACGAAAGCTGGACACAATGGCGAGCAACAGGGCCAGGTCGGCACTGGTTTCAAGCACCTTAACCCCCCCCACAACATTGGCAAACACATCCTGATCACCCACCTGCAGGCCGCCGTGCCGGTGCAGTATGGCAAGCAGCATTGCCAGGCGATTCTGCTCCAGACCCACCGCCACTCGGCGCGGATTGCCCAGCTGGCTATCATCCACCAACGCCTGAACCTCTACCAGCAGTGGCCGGGTTCCCTCCCAGACCACCATGACTGCACTGCCCGAGGCGGGTTCGCTGCCGCGATCGAGAAAAATTGCAGAGGGGTTTTTTACTTCCCGCATGCCCTGCTCCGTCATCGCGAAAACACCCAGCTCGTTGACTGCACCAAACCGGTTCTTCTGGCCCCGGAGAATACGAAACCGCGCATCTTCGCTGCCCTCCAACAAAATCGAACAGTCGATCATATGCTCCAGCACCTTGGGGCCCGCGAGTGAGCCATCTTTAGTGACGTGACCCACCAGCAATAGCACGGTGCCGCTCTGCTTGGCATAACGAATCAGATAGGCGGCACACTCACGCACCTGCGAGACACTGCCGGGAGCAGAGGTGAGCTCGTCGGTATGCACAACCTGTATGGAGTCGATGACCAGCACGCGCGGCTTCAGTTCATCCACCGCCGCAACAATGGCTTCTACATTGGTTTCGGCCATCAGTCGCAGCGCGTCTGTGGGCAGGCCGAGTCGTTTGGCGCGCATAGCGATCTGCTGCAGCGACTCTTCACCCGTGACATACAGGGCATCCATGGACTTCGCCAGATGGCACATGGTCTGGAGCAGGAGGGTACTCTTTCCCGCTCCGGGGTTGCCGCCGATCAGAATCGCCGAGCCGGAGACCAGCCCGCCACCCAGCACCCGGTCAAACTCCCCTGCCCCCGAGGAAATACGCGGCACCGCGTCGAGATCGATTTCCTTGAGCACTCGGGCGCTATCCAAAGCCCCGGCAAAACCCTTGCGCTGATCAGCAACACTGGCACCGGCCCGGCCCGAGCCCTTAGCCGGACCCAAGCGAATCTCTTTTAATGTATTCCATGCGTGACAGTCACCGCATTGCCCTTGCCATTTCACATAATCGGAGCCGCAATCACTGCAAACAAACGCGGTTTTCTGTTTTGCCATGTTGGTTCCATCACGGTGGCTGGCCACCGTCGTTGAGTTCCTGTCGAGCGCCGAGGCCACAAAACCGACCCGTGTGCTGGACGAGCATCGCCAAACCCGCGTCTCTGTGCAGACTTGGCGGGCTTGCTGAGCCAGTCACTCACTGGTTTGCGTGTCACTTGCCCGCGGCGACCGCCTCGGTAATGAGCACCCGTGGCGCTAAGCTGTTATGCTAACAGAGTTACAAGCCTAAACCGGTAACCCGATGCCAGATTCCTCCCTAGTCCCCGAGCGACAGCTTGTTTTTTCGCCGACGCTGGCTTCCACCATCGGTCTGGAAGAGGCCATCCTGTTGCAGCACCTGCAACAACTGTGCGACCACCAGCGAGCGGATGTGCGTGGGGGATACGCGTGGTTTACGGCAGAGCGGGACTACCTGCTGAGCACGCTACCCTTCTGGTGCGCGGAAGATTTACACCGTGTCAGTCGCAACCTGGCGGACAAAGGGATACTGCTGATTGAGTCACCTCCTCTACTCAGCGCAGCGACGCTGGTCTTTGCCCTTAACGAGCAAGTGCAAAGCAATGTAACACCTCCGCCGCAGGCGACTGCGCCGGCAGCGCCAACCAGACGCAGCGCAGGCTTGCTCCCCGCGCACTGGTCACCCAGCGAGGATCTGCTGCAGCTGATGAGCCTGAACCACAGCATACCGAGGCAGTTCGCCCTGGACCAACTGGAAGATTTCACCTTTTACTGGCGCGAGCGGGGTGAAACCAGCCATGCCTGGGAAAACAAGTTCAGGCAGCACGTCGTCAGTCTTTGGCGGCGTCACCAGCAACACGAGGCCGAGGCCTTTCGCACGCCCACCGCCGCATTGGATAATGAATGGCGACCCAGTCAAGACGCGATGGAAATCATGGACCGGGCCGGCATCGCCGAGGACTTCATCGCGCAGGCCATCCCGGAGTTTATCCTGTACTGGCGAGAACGAGGCACCAACCCAAAAGAGCTCAACTCGAAATTTATTCAGCATATTCGCATCCAGTGGGCCAAGTACACCTCCAGTATGGAGCACAGCACTGAACCCAAGCGTATGCATGAGCAATGGCAGCCTTCCCGGGACGTATTCGATATACTTCAACTGTCCCACATCGATCATACCTTCGCCCAGTCACTCCTGCCCGAGTTCATCGTATACTGGCGCGACAGTAACCAGGCACAGACCTCCTGGAACAGTAAATTCATACAGCACGTAAAGTACCACTGGGCAAAACGCCACCAGTTAGCGCAAGCGGGAGGTAAGCATAAGCATGAGGGACAGCCAGGATCTGGTACAACAGGCCGCACAAGGGATCGAAGCCTCGAGCAAGACCTCACAGACACCTCCTGGGCCAAGTGAATCCCCCCGGACGGCAACAGAGGGTCATGTCGAGGCACTTAATCAGGTCTTCGCCCTATTCCGCCTGAATTATCACAACCAGTATTACGCCGCTTACCCCGATGAAACACAGCTGGTTCAGATCAAGCGCCTGTGGCTTGATGCCCTGGCGGAGATCCCTGTCGAACAAATTCTCAAGGGGGCCAAGCACGCTATCGAGAACAGCGAGTACTTGCCCACGCTCAACCGCATGCTGGAGTGCTGCCACAAGGGGCTCGCAGAGTTCGGCTTACCCAGCGGTCACGATGCGTTCACGGAAGCCTGCCGGGCAGCCTCACCGCGCGTTGCGCAGCAGTGGAGCCATCCCGCCGTTTACCTGGCCGGGCGCGACAGCGATTGGTTTTTCCTGACCAACAATACAGAGCGCACCACGTGGCCCATATTCCGAGAGCATTACCAGCAATACTGCAGCCGCGTATTGCGCGGAGAATCGCTGGAACTGCCCCCCGCCGAGCGCCTGCAGCACGCGCGGCCCGCCCCTCTGGCAAAGGAAGAGCAACTCGAGCAGCTGGCTAAGCTGCGGAAAGAAACGGGTATCTAGCGGAAACCGGTGGACGGTGCGCCGCCGTTCAGAGCGAGCGCGAACACTCTATCCACGATCGTCGTATGAGCCCCGTGCAAGATTCTCAAAGCGGGTGTACTCACCGATAAAGGCCAAACGCGCGATGCCAATAGGCCCGTTACGCTGTTTGCCGATAATAATCTCGGCGATACCCTTATCTTCAGACTCCTCGTGATACACCTCATCGCGGTAGATGAACATAATGACGTCGGCATCCTGCTCAATGGCACCGGATTCGCGTAAATCGGAATTGACCGGGCGCTTGTTGGGCCGCTGTTCGAGGGAGCGATTCAGCTGGGAGAGCGCCACCATGGGCACTTTAAATTCCTTGGCAATCGCCTTCAGGCTGCGGGAGATTTCAGAGATCTCAGCGGTGCGACCATCCGAGGCACCCGCTACCTGCATCAATTGCATGTAGTCGACCATGATCATACCCAGGTCACCGTGCTCCCGGGCAACGCGACGGGCGCGACTGCGAACCTCGGTTGGCGTCAGTGCGGGGGTATCGTCAATAAACAGGGGAACGTCCTTTAGCTTGTTCACCGCGTTACTGAGACGAGGCCAATCCTCTTGCTCCAGCTTACCGTTGCGCAGACGCGTCTGGTCGATGCGCCCTACAGACGACAGCATTCGGGTAATCAGTGAGTCAGCAGGCATTTCCATGCTGAACACCAATATGGGCTTTTTCTGGTTGAGTATCGCGTGCTCCACCAGATTCATGGCGAAGGCGGTCTTACCCATAGAAGGACGCCCCGCAACAATCACCAGGTCGGACTCCTGCAGCCCCGACGTCTTCGCGTCCAACTCCAGGAAGCCGGTGCTCAAGCCGGTAATATCGCCGCCAGACTGGAACAGCTCTTCGATACGCGCGAGTGCGTTCTGCAGCAGCGGATTGATCTCTTCCGGGCCACCGAGTTTTGGCCCCTGCTCGGAAATCTGCATGATGCGCCGCTCCGCGGCGTCGAGCAGTTCAGTGGAATTGCGCCCTTCAGGGTTAAAACCGCTTTCTGCGATCTCCTGTGCCGCCTCGATCAGGTTGCGCAGATTGGCGCGCTCACGGACCACATTGGCGTAGGCGCGGATATTGGAAGCACTGGGCGTATTCTGCGCAAGTTCCGCCAGATAGGGCAGGCCGCCGGCCGCATCAATCTCGTCCGCAGCATCGAGCTTGTCGGCCACCGTAATGACATCGATAGGCTGTGCGGCTTCGGCCAGCTGTGCGATTTGACGAAAAATGAGGCGATGCCCCGGTCGATAAAAATCGCTGGCCACCACAATCTCTGCGACCGCATCCCAACCCTCCGCGGAAAGCAAAAGGCCTCCGAGTACGGATTGTTCAGCCTCGATCGAGTGGGGCTGCAGTTTGATCCGCGAAACCTCCCCGTCACCGGGGTGGCGCATTTCGGATACATTGTCTGGAAAATCCGTATCGGCCATCACTGCGCTTATTATTAAGGGGGTCTACCAGATTATAGGAAAGGAGCGACCAGAAGAAGACCTACAGGGAATCGCTTGCCGAAGAATGGCGGTGAACCAACGCGAGCCGCCCTCAAGGCGGCTCGGTGAGCAGCAACCACCCACCGGCAGCGGCGTCCGGTCCGGAGGGGGTTACTCCGGAACAACCTCGAGGGAAACAGTAGCGGTCACTTCGCCATGCACCTGGATTGCAATCTCGTACTCGCCCAACTCCCGCAGTGCACCCTCGGGCAAGCGAACCTCGGCTTTGTCCACATCGCAACCGGCAGCGACAATAGCGTCACTGATATCGCGGGTACCCACAGAGCCAAACAGCTTACCTTCCTCACCGGCATTGGCAGGAATGGTCAACGTTCCCAGCGCCGTGATGGCTTCCGCGCGCGTTTCCGCCGCTTGCAGCTGGCTCGCGGCCGCGGTCTCCAGCTCCGACCGACGGGCCTCAAACTCCGCCGTGTTGGCATCTGTCGCGTAAACCGCCTTGCCCTGTGGAATCAGGTAATTGCGGCCAAAGCCCGCTTTCACGTTCACAGTGTCGCCGAGCTTGCCCAGCTTGCTGATGTTTTCCAGCAATATGACTTCCATTTTTGGTTCCTCTCTGGGGAATAACTTCCCGCTCTCTCAAAGATCTCTGTCGTCGTCACGCTCTTGCGGTGGTTGGTGATGCTCACTCTCCACCTTCGCCCAGCGCCGGCGAAAATCCAACCAACTATCTGCAATGGCCAGACACACCACCAGCAATTTTACCGGGTCGAATATCAGCCACAGGAGGTAAAAACCCGCTAGCCATCCCGTACCGCGCCCCCGTGCCTTGGCGTTCGCATGCACCAGGGCAATACCCGCAAACGTGAGCGGGATCATGCAAATCATGGCCCAGGCGCGTAACTGCGGCCCCGTGCTGGACAGCACCAGTGTCGCCAGTACCAACACCAGACTGGCTGACGCCGGGTAACGCAACTCCCTGAACTCAGCCCCGAAACCGCCGGGGTTGAACAATGCGGCCTGCCAATAGCGTGCTAATAACAAACACAGCGCCGCGGTCATGGCCGTACCCGCCCCCAACATCCCGGCAATCTGGGCGGGTTGCACCCGGGGCAGCTCAACCTGCTGCCCGCCCTCGGACAAGCTTTGTTCCAGCGAGCCGAGAAACTCTGCAAAGTAGGTGGCCATTTCCTGGAGATACACCCCGGACAGCCCCAATGTGGCAATTCCTGTCACCACCCCTACCCCAACCGTCGCTAATATCGTCAGGGGCAGACTTACAGTGGCACGCAATACCGCTGCCAGCGTCAACGTTCCGGCCAGCAGAGCCAGCGGGCCGCCATCACCGTACATGTACCAAACTGCCCCGGCCGGAAGCAGGGCCCAAACAAACAACCAGCCTCCGGCAACAGCGCCCTTGCGCAGGGTGACGAGGCCGATAACCGCCGCGCTCAACCAGCAGAAAACGATACTGGTGGCACCTGCAAGCGTGACCAATAGCGCCTGGGCACGTCCGCGCAGAACAAACTCCGCCAGTCCCTTCACAGCGACCTCAACGGCTCACCTTGCGTCCTTTAGTTATGCGAATCACTATAAGACAACAGTGACAAGTAACGGGCCCGCTTGACGGCGGTCGCCAGCTGGCGCTGATACTTGGCCTTGGTGCCTGTAATACGGCTGGGCACAATCTTGCCCGTCTCGGATACGTAGGCCTTCAGTGTTTCCAGGTCCTTGTAATCAATTTCCTTGGTGCCTTCGGCGGTAAAGCGGCAAAACTTACGGCGACGGAAAAAACGTGCCATGATGATATTCCTCCAAAACCTCGATATGTGTTAAGTGCCGGGAAGCGCCTGCTCAGCCTTCCGTCTTCTCGTCCTCTGCGGGCGCCTCAGACTCTTCGCTCTGGGCTTCGGCAGCTTTGTTCTTATCTTCAACTGACTTCTCGCGCGCCGCATCGGCAGCCTGACGTTCTTCGTAGCGGCTCTTGCGCTCACGGTTTTCCTTCTCGGCCTTCATAATGAAAGACTCTTCGGTCACCGGCTCGTCACGGCGAATCACGAGGTTACGCACCACCGCATCGTTGAATCGGAAAGTGGTTGTCAATTCATCCAATGCGTCCCCGGATGCCTCGACATTCATCAGCACGTAGTGCGCCTTGTGAATTTTATTGATGGGATAGGCGAGCTGGCGACGCCCCCAATCTTCCAGACGATGGACAGTGCCGCCGTCTTTACTGATGACAGAGCTGTAGCGTTCTATCATGCTGGGTACTTGTTCAGACTGGTCCGGGTGGACCATGAAAACGATCTCGTAATGTCGCATACGAAAGGCTCCCTATGGGTTAGTGCTACCCGTCGCCTGTGTTAAACGCGGTGCAGCAAGGAGGATCGGCCATCAGAAACAGCCGGGCAAATTTTGAGGCTGCGAAGTGTATCGGCTTTGCAACGGACTGACAAGCGGATTATTAGGAGGCAGCAAGCCGCTGTCTGCGGGCTTCAAACAGGCAAACGCCCGCGGCCACAGAGACATTCAGGCTGTCGACAGAACCGGTCATCGGCAGGCTGATCAGATGATCGCAGTGCTCCCGGGTGAGACGCCGCATACCCCTGCCTTCAGCTCCCATAATCAAGGCTACGGAACCGGTTAAATCACTGTTATATATGGAATTTTCAGCCTCTCCAGCCGCGCCAAAAAGCCACACACCGCTGCCCTTCAGGGCCTCCAGGGTGCGACTGAGGTTGGTGACCGTGACCAGAGGCAAAGCCTCCGCCGCACCGCTGGCCACTTTGCGCACCACCGGCGTCATGCTGGCCGAGTTATCGCGGGGTACAATCACCGCGTCGGCGCCGGCCGCATCAGCACTGCGCAGACACGCCCCGAGGTTGTGAGGATCGGTCACCCCATCCAGCACCAGCAACAGGACCGGGCCCGCTTTACCCTCAACGTGACGCAATAGTTCCGGCTCTCGCCACTGCAGCCCTCCCCCACCCTCGGCATCCGATGCTGCTACGCGAGCCACTGCGCCCTGATGTCGACCTTCGACCAGACGGGCCAGTTCTTCCCGAGAAACCCGCTCAACGCTGACACCCTGGTTCTGCGCCAGAGCGAGCAGCGCCTTGAGTCGCTTGTCATCCCGACCATCCTGTAACAAAAGCTGATCTACCGTATGAGGATTGCGCCGCAGCAGGGCATCTACTGCATGTATACCGTAAACCAGCATCAATGGTGTCGCCTGTGGCCGGTTTTACCCTTGGCTTTGGCTTTGGCTTTACCTTTGGTTTTGGCTTTACCCTGGGTTTTGGCCTCCTTGCGCCCACCCCTTCCTTTTGCTTTCCCGGCAGTTCTGGTGGGACTCTTGCCCGGTCGCGACTTTCGTGGCGGCGCAGAATCGACCAGGTCCAGATCGATTTTTCGATCATCCAGATCTACCCGTGCCACCTGCACCCGAACGTAACCACCAATCTGGAAGCTGCGCCCGGTGCGCTCACCGGTCAACCGTTGCCGCGCCTTGTCAAACTCGTAGTAATCACCGGGTAGGCTGGTAATGTGCACGAGCCCCTCAATGTAGAGGTCCTTCAGCTCCACAAACAAGCCAAAACCGGTCACCGCAGCGATCACCCCGTCAAATTCGTCCCCCACGTGCTCCTGCAAGTACTCACATTTGAGCCAGGCATCCACCTCTCGCGTGGCATCATCGGCACGTCGCTCTGTCATGGAGCAGTGCTCTCCATGAATAGCCATACTTTGCGCATCGTAGGGAAAAATCTTTTTCACAGGGATAGCCTTTGCCGCCTCCACCCGGCGCACACCCACAGCTTTCACCTCACCGCGAATCAACCGGCGAATACCCCGGTGCACCAGCAGGTCCGGATAACGTCGTATAGGTGAGGTAAAATGCGCGTAGGCCTCGTAATGAAGACCGAAGTGTCCCTTGTTCTCGGGCTGATAGACCGCCTGACTCAGGGAGCGCAGCAGCATAGTCTGGATCACATGGGCGTCATCCCGGTCGGAAATCTGCGCCAACAACTCCTGGTAATGAACAGGGGTGGGGGTTGTCCCGCCGCCGAGATTCAATCCTAATTCACTCAGGAAAGTGCGCAACCCCTCCAGCTTTTCTTCGCTGGGACCCTCATGCACGCGATAAAGCACAGGCAGCCCATTGTCTTCGTAAAACCGAGCCGTAGCCACGTTGGCGCACAACATGCATTCCTCGATCAGGCGGTGGGCATCGTTACGAATCACCGGCACAATGGCATCAATCTTGCGCAAGTCATCGAACAGGATCCGCGTTTCTACCGTTTCAAAATCGATTGCACCGCGCTCGGCGCGCGCCTCACGCAGCACCTTGTATAACTGGTGCAGTCGCTCGAGATCGGCAACACGTGCCTCATCCACTTCGGCGTGATGCCCCTTCTCCAGCACACCGCCTACCTGCGTATAGGTCAACCGAGCGTGGGAGTGAATCACCGCCTCGTAGAACGTGTAAACCTCGAGCCCTCCCTGCGGGCCAAGATCCATTTCGCAGACCATCGACAGGCGATCGACCGCAGGCTTCAGGGAACAGAGCCCATTGGACAGGGCCTCGGGCAGCATCGGTACCACCCGGGCGGGAAAATACACCGAGTTACCCCGCTGCGCGGCCTCCGTATCCAGAGCCGAGCCCGGCATCACATAGTGCGACACATCCGCAATCGCGACCCACAGACGCCAGCCGCCTCCCTTGCGCCTTTCACAATAAACCGCATCGTCGAAATCCCGGGCATCCTCGCCGTCGATCGTGACAAAGGCCAGCTTCCGCAAATCTACCCGGTGCTGCTTGTCCACCGTCAGCGGCTCATCCTCCAGCGCAGACGCTTCGGCGAGGACCTCCTCTGACCACTCCCACGGAATACCATGGGAACGTATTGCCACGTCGATCTCCATGCCCGGATCGAGATGATCACCGAGTACCTCATCGATACGACCCTTGGCACCCAATTTGCGCGTTGGATAATCTGTGACTTCGACCGTCACCACCTGACCGGGACGTGCACCACCTTTCTCCTTGGGCGGAATCAATATCTGCTGGCTGACGCGGCCGTTATCGGGAATGACAAATCCGATGCCACTCTCTTCATCGTAGCGCCCTACGAAAGAGGTCTGGCCGCGTTGCAATACCTCAACGACCTTGCCTTCAAGGCGACCTCGACGGTCTTCGCCCGTTACCTGCACCAGCACTTCGTCGCCATTAAACACAAAGTGCATCTGCCGCGGGCCCAGATAGATATCTTCACCGTCGTTCATGGGTATGGCAAAACCATACCCATCCCTGTGCCCCTGCACCCGGCAGTGCAGCAGGTCCATACGGTCCACCAGAGCATAGGCCCCGCGACGATTCACCATGATCTGCCCGTCACGCTCCATGGCGCGCAGACGCTTCTTCAGGGCCTCCTGCTGAGGAACCTCTTCAAGACCCAGCGCCTGGGCAATATGGCCATGGCCGAGTGGTTTATCCGCATCAGACAACAGCTCTAGAATCACTTCGCGGCTGGGGATGGGGTTATCGTAGCGTTCCGCTTCGCGGGCTGCGTACGGGTCGGCAATCCTGCCTTTCCTGGCCATAAAGGGGGCCTTATAATGAGTTCTCGATGGTGTATTCCGACAATTATACGCGAGATCACTCCACACCGCTCAGTTGCGTATCCCCACCACCACCCGCTGGGCATTGACATGGACGCGCGGGAAAAGTAAAGTCGCCGCGCTCGCTTTGACCTTCCCCTTCACTGAGGGCAGGCAAACGTGCCCAGGTGGTGAAATTGGTAGACACGCTAGCTTCAGGTGCTAGTGCTCGAAAGGGCGTGGAGGTTCAAGTCCTCTCCTGGGCACCATTACAGACTTCACAAGACCCCATTGGTTTAACCCTACTCGGGCTCAGCAACGAGCAACCCCTCCTGCATCCCCCACCCTCTTCGTCTCCCACTGCTGGCTTTTGCTTGCGTCGCTGCAATAGACCGAGACTGCGTTGACGAACCGCACGAAACCCTGTTTCGCGCGCCTCGGATTGTTTAAACCTAACCAGACAATTTATCGCGCTGGATCTCCGTTTAATGCAGTGGTAGATTTGCCATTACAGGCGAATCAAGACCGATACACATGCGACCGAGCCGGTCATTTCAAAGGGAGTCAACATGTCAGACAAGAAGCAGAAAACGAGCAATCAGATGAAGCAAAAAATGGAAAAGAAGTACGACGATGGGCACGAACATAAGCACAACAAGGACCATACCGAGTATCGCGCTCACGAAAAGTCCCATCCTCACACCCAACATGGCGGAGATCCCGAAGGACATAAACACACCAAGCAACATCATGATGGGCATTCTCAGAGCGATGACAGGCACCATCAAAACAAAAAGCGAGATCACAAAGAGCACTCCCGAGAGCATCACAAGACGGGGAAGAGTAGCGACTCATAACAACTTGCGCAGTACCTTCGGAGCTTACGCTTTCGCCATTTGACCGCGAGAGGAGCCCGCTTACCCCCGAGGGTAGGACATGTGGCTGCCACACCGGAGCTGCCCAAACCCCGCTCAGTCGGGCCAGCTGAGATACGGTTTCGTTTTTAAAAAAACAAGGTAATACAATAGCCTTGGCACACTGCGCATTAACGCAGACAGTGGAAGAAGACGCACTCGGATTCCCGGAGCAGAGCATCATCGATCCAAACGCACGCGAGAATGAGCGCAGCGCCGCAGCAGAGCGAGTGCTGGTTCAACCCCAAGGCCCGCTCCAGTGAAGCGTATCCTCAGTGCGCCGGTGGACGGACAAGGCGATACCACAGACATGACCTGCGTTAAGGAGGCGGCCCGCCGTATAAGACTTTTTTACGGGCGTAGCACCCCCATATAAAAAATAGCGGATACGGAGGGCAAGTGGCCTGGTATCCCACAAAAAATGAGATAAATACTGATGATTCAACCCTCAAACCGGGCACTAGTGATAAAAGTGACCCGCCTTACGCTGGCCCCTCATTCTGTCTCTCATCCCTCCGGATGAAGCGGTTTACCGTTTAACGCCGTTCTTACACTGATTTACCCGACCCAACGACCTACCCCCCTCCCTGCGTAAATCTGTTATTTTGGACGCTGTCGAACAGGGGTAAAAAATGCTCAAACGAGATGCGAAGTTCACCATTGGCCAGGTAGTAAAACACCGCCTTTTCCCATTCAGGGGCGTCATTTTTGATGTAGATCCCACCTTTAACAACACCGAGGAATGGTGGGAATCGATACCGGCGGACGTGCGACCCCGCAAGGATCAGCCGTTTTACCACCTGCTGGCTGAAAACAGCGAACAGACCTACATCGCTTATGTGTCTGAGCAGAACCTTCTCGAAGACCACAGCGGCGAGGAGGTGGACCATCCGCAGCTGGGGGAGTTTTTCGGAGCCTTTCATGGCACGTTTTATGAATCCCGCGCGCAGCGAGGCCACTGAAGGTGACCGCGGTGAACAACACTGGGCCGCCCTGCCGCGGGAAGTGAGGTAAGCATCCTGGCGGCACACCCATATACCCCAGCGAATCAGCGAGGCGACGGCGATCCAGATTTTGATAACGCGGAATTCTTGATAGTTTTTTCTATACTCTCATCACACCATCGTAATTACCGGCCCTACAGACGGCCTTGTCCGCACTGATAACTTCAACGGGAGCAAGAGTGGATTTTCTAATCGACAGCATAAACGTTCATCTGCGAACCTTGTTTGCAGCACTTCCCATCAGCGCCCTCTTCCTGTCACTTGCGGCGGGCTACACTATCGGAAAAATCCAGTTTGGCCGCTTTCAACTGGGCGGTCTCGCCGGCACGTTGTTCGCCGCCATTATCATTGGTCAGGTCGGCGTTGAAGTAGACGACAATATAAAAACGATGTCGTTTGCAGTTTTTATCTACACTCTGGGTTACGTTAGCGGCCCGCAATTTTTCCAAAGCCTTGGCCGGACGACACTCGATCAGCTTCACCTGACTGTCTTTGCGGGTGTAATAATATTTATTACCGTCTGGTGCGCAGCTCGCTTCTTCGATTTAGACCCAGGATCAGCAGCAGGACTGCTTGCCGGTGCCACAACAGAATCCGCGTCGGTCGGTACCGCGGGAGATGCCATTGCCAACCTGAAGATCACTGAGCAAGAAAAACTGCGCCTACAATCCAATATTGCTGTCACCTACGCCATCACCTATCTCTTCGGCTTCACACTGGTCATTTTTTTCACCACCAAAATTGCTCCCCGATTGATGGGGGTAAATCTGCGGCAGGCTTCCAAGGAGTTCGAGGACGCCATGGGAGGCCCTGAGAAGGATCTGGAGGACGGTCAGTCAGAACCGCTGCAGGACGTTAGGGCGCGGCTTTACAGACTCACCGAAAAAAGCTTTGTCGGGTCAACTGTGGCTTACATTCGTGAGTCCAGCAAAGAAGCAGTTCACGTTGTTCAGCTATACCGAGGCGACGGACAAATCAAAATTTCGCCCACGACGCGCCTGGAACACGGTGACTTGGTCGCGCTGATGGGCCCGCGCACAGCGCTCGCTTCCTACGGCCCACAACTGGGCGCCGAGGAGGGAACAGTCGATGGCATCCAATTGATCGACGAAACACGGGACGTCGTAGTTACCACCAGGAAACTGAGCGGCATTACTCTCGCAGAAGCCAAGCAGGTGGTCGATCCTGCCATTCGCCGAGGCGTGTTCGTACTTCGCCTCAAGCGCGCCGATCGAGAACTGAAAATTTGGCGAGGGGTCATGCTGCAACCCGGTGACGTTGTGACTCTTTACGGACCCCGCGACTCGGTGGATAAAACAGCACGCGATATAGGCTACTCTGTGGACCCCAGCAAGGGAGTAGATTACGTCTATCTTGGTGTTGGCATCATCGTGGGCATGATTCTCGGCCTCGTTACCGTTCCCGTGGCCGGCGCCGACCTTGGCCTGCATACAGGAGGGGGGTGCTTGATTTCGGGCCTGGTATTCGGTTGGCTGCGTGCACGAAAACCAACCTTCGGCAGCCTCCCTGCCACGACGGCACTGCATCTACGAGACTATGGCCTGGCGATTTTCATCGCCTCTGTGGGATTGGCCAGTGGCCCCCACGCCCTGACACTACTCGAGGAAAAGGGCATGTTGTTACCTCTGCTCGCACTTATAACCGTGAGCGTCCCCTTGCTGACGTGCACACTCTACGCCCACCGCGTGCTGAAAATGCCACCACCGGTGATCTGTGGCGCATTGGCCGGGGTGCTGACCTGCACTCCCGCGCTCAATGCGCTGGTCAGTGAAGCCGATAGTGAAGCGCCCGTGTTCGGGTATACCGTTCCCTATGCCGTGTCGAATGTCATCCTTACCTTATTGGGGCCGGTTATTGTATTGGCCGTTTAAAAAGGCAGGTATGCCGGGACGTCGCCACCACGTTCTGCGACTACTGCACGATCCGTTAAGGAAGACACTTCGCTGAGTGAGCAAAGGGCCAATCAATTCGCACCGATACCGGCGCCTGGCGGTCCTTCATACGCACCAGGGAAGACGCTCCAGGCTGAGCACGAAGCGAACAGCCGCAGCTCACTGATCCACTCTTGAGAATTCAAAGACGATCGTCGACTCCGGCGTGCCCACGATAATGGAATCACCGAAATTCAGAGGGCACCGGCCCCCTGCGTAGTTACCGCCTACCGCCTGATTTTCTACGATTGTGCCGCACGCACTGCCACGATCGACCAATTCATAGCTACCATCAGGTTTCAATTCGATCTGGAAATGCTCGCGCGAAACATTGACCGTCTTACCCTGATCCTTGACATACAACTCGTTGTTTTTCTTGGCCGGGGTTTGGCGACGCTCCATCAGCCCGCGAACGCCCGCGGCAGTTTGAACCCGCGCTTCACGCCCCACCCTGAAGGGAAAGCGATCCAATGGCACTTCGTAACGCCCTACCCTGTAGGGAAAACGATCCACTGCAACTGCAACTTCATCGTCAATCGCGAGCTTTGTCACCCGTGTAAGCGGCCGCAAGACAGGCAAACCCTGACTGCTGAGCGACCGATCTACCGGCTGTTCCTGTGCTTCACCGTCGGACACCGCATCGCCAACGTAAGCCTGATGAAGCAAATCCATCACCGCCTGCAGCCATTCCTCGGCCTTCTCCTCGGCTACACCCATGCGCCCGGCCAGCTGCACCACCAGTTTTCGTTTGTCCATAAACGCCCCCATCCGTAGGCTAAAACCAAACACATCAGCTAGAAATTCATTATCCCCGAGCCGCCATCAACATCTTTCAAGGCTACGCACGGTCAGTCAAGCTAATTGAGAAAGAAGTTTTATATTAATACGCGCCGGCGCTTCGGCAAAACGGCAATTAACGAGTTGAAAATACCGCGTGGCTTCGCCAGTATGAGTCTCAGGATCACGCCACCACGAAAAATTAATAACCGGGGTAGACCGCATGGACGTCTCGACCATTATCCTTTGGCTGGTGCTCATTGGCCTGGTGATCTACGTCACCAATATTTACAACACTCTGGTCACTTTCAAGAATCGTTACCTCAATGCTTTTTCCCAGATTGAAGTACAGCTAAAACGCCGCTATGACCTGATACCCAACCTGGTGGAAACTGCGCGGGCTTATATGGAGCATGAGCGAACAACACTGGAGGCTGTTGTGACTGCACGCAATGACGCTGCGGCCATACTCAAGGGGATGCAAGGCGGTCATATTGGCCCTGCTGATCTGGGCAAACTCGCAAGCGCTGAGGGCGCGGTGGGTAGTGCCTTGGGCAAACTGAACGTTACAATGGAGGCTTATCCACAACTGAAAGCCAATGAAAATATGATGCAGCTCACCGAGGAGCTTACTACCACCGAAAATCGCGTAGCCTTTGCTCGACAGGGCTTCAATGATGCTGTCATGACCTACAATACTTACCGGCAGAGCTTTCCGCCCCTGTTCTTTGCGGCACGGTTTGGCCACCCCGAAGACGCCACTCTACTGGAGTTTGAGGATTCCCCGGCGATTCAGGCAGCACCGCAGGTGTCATTCTGATTCGGCGGCCCCGGCCGGATGGACTTCTTTGCCCAGCAGGATCACGCAAGGCGCAACACGCGCCTGTTAGTGCTGCTTTTTGTCGCCGCAGTCTTGCTTTTGGTGACACTGACTAATGCCGCCGTAGCAGCCTTTCTCTTCGTCAGTCAGGATTACAACCTCTACAGCGGCGGTACTGGTATAGATGGCTTTGCCGCCTATTTCAGTTGGGCGCGTTTCGGCATGATCGGCCTTGCGGTCTCTGCCACGGTCGCCATGGTAGTACTCGTAAAGTGGATACAGTTGTCTACCGGCGGCAAGACCGTGGCCGAACGTATGGGAGGCACCCGGGTTTTACCGCAGTCGGATGACGCCGCAGAGCAACGCTGCCTGAACGTGGTGCAAGAGATGGCGTTGGCGGCCAACATGCCCGTCCCACCCGTTTATGTGATGAACGACGAGCGCGGTATCAACGCGTTTGCCGCGGGCATAACGCCGGCGAATGCCGTAGTGGCAGTGACCCGCGGCACCATTGATCACCTGCAGAGGAATGAACTGCAAGGGGTCATCGCCCACGAGTTCAGCCATATACTCAATGGCGATATGCGATTGAACATCCGCCTGGCAGCCATGCTGAAGGGGATTACCTTTATCGGCGATGTCGGCCATTTCATTTTGCGCTCAAGCAACCATGCCCGCACCGGCTCCAGCAGCCGCCGTAATGGCGGAACCGCTTTTCTCGGCCTCGGGCTGGGCTTGCTCGCCCTTGGATGGCTGGGGGGAGCGGTAGCAGGCTTTATAAAAGCTGCCATTTCCCGCCAGAAGGAATACCTCGCCGATGCCAGCGCGGTGCAATTGACACGGAGCAAAACCGGTATTGCAGACGCATTAAAGGTTATCGGCGGTTATATTCCGGGCACGCTGGTGCACGCTGCGCGCGCTAACGAGATGTCCCATATTTTTTTCGGTCAAATAGAACACAGACTGTGGCACTTGTTCGCCACACACCCGCCACTGGAAAACAGAATCCGGCGAGTGGAGCCAGAGTGGAACGGAGAGTTCATCAGACGCGAACCTGTTCATTACAGAGAGACGCCCACGGATACCCGCAGCAGCGAGGCAGGCGTGGGCAGAGCTGCCATTGTCACCGCGGCAATAGCCGGGGCAATCATGGACAAAGGCGACTCTACGACGCTTGCAGATGCGCATTTCGCCACCGACCCACCTGGGACGGCGTCCGCACTGCCAGAGGGCATTCCTTTGGCGCTGGCTCAACAGTGCAGGGAACCGCTGGGCGCCCATGTTCTGATTTTTTCACTGTTGTTAGACCCTGTGATATCTATACGCCAGAAACAGTTTGAGGTGATTGCCGCTGCAGAGATTTCAGGGCTAAGGGAGACAATGATTGCCGTGTCGCCAGCGGTACAGGAGTTGAACGCCGGACAGCGGCTGCCGCTGGTGGAGATGTGTCTGCCGGCGCTGAAGTCCATGTCAAGGCAGCAGTATCGGGTGTTCAAGAATACCCTGCTCGCCCTGATCAGGGCGGACCGACGAACGAGCCTTTACGAGTGGTGCCTGTTCCAATTGATTCGCCACTACCTGGACCCCGAGTTTTTCCGCGTGCGCCCCGGCCGCCCGCGCCATCGCACACTGCGTCGGGTTTCCCAGCAACTGCGCACTGTGTTATCAGTGCTGGCCTACCACGGAGACGATGATTCCGGGTTAGCCTTTGGTGCTGCCGCAAACAGTCTGGACCTCAGCGACATGACGATCGCGCCCTCCCAGTCATGCGATGTTGCCACTTTCAGCCGGGCAGTAAACGAGCTCAACGACTGCTATCCTCTGCTCAAACCCCGAATACTGAAAGCCATGGCGCTGTCTGCGAGTATCGACGGGGAGCTCAACCCGCAGGAACGAGAATTGATCTGCAGCGTCGCCGCAGTCATGGACTGCCCTACTCCCGATTTTTAGGCCATATCGTTTCAGGCCGGTGATGATTACCATCATATTCAGTCAGGGCGCGCGGCCGGCTTTATTTCCGCAGAACCTGTGCTAGCCTGAAAATAGGTGTACCGGGGCGACACGGATTGTGGCCCTGAAAACCTTCAGTCTCTCACTATTCGTCATCCAGAAACCGAAACAAGGACGTTTTGATTATGGAAAATTTATCCCTGCTAGTCTCGGGCAGCCACCACGCGACCCCGCCCCATCGCACTGAGTACCCAGCGCCCACGAGAACAACCGATAAGGTGCTGACAATCTTGCTTGGCGGAGATCTCGCCCGCCTGCGGGCGGACTCGGTCGCTGAAACCCTTGGTATGAGTGGCACCACCCTGCGTCGGCGTCTGCGTGCCGACCATACGTGCTACCAGTTTTTGCTCGATCGAGCTCGACAATATCGGTGTGAACAAGTGCTAAAACAGGCATGGCTGCCGGGTAAATGTCTGGCAGATGAGCTTGGTTATCTCGAGGTCAACAGCTTTTACCGAGCCTTCCGACGATGGACCGGCCTGACCTATAGCGAGTACAAGGCCCACCATGAGTGCCAATGCGGGTAAGATCGTTTCAGCAGAGCTTACCTGGGCATTCGTAGAGGAAGACCACGCCGAATAATCGCTGCTTGTCTATTTCGCAATAATTGGTCGCTTTACGAGCGGTTAGTCTCAGCCGCAGTAAAACCGAAAGTTAAGCTTGGGGGAAAACTGCAAGCGACAATCTGTTCGCTCATGATGACCGCAACGTTGATACAACGCTCAGTCAACAGCAGCGTGTGCGCCCGGACCTGACATTAATACTTTGATTGACCGGATGTACGCGCAGCGACGATGGCGACAATTTCCAGCCGGTCGCTTCTCAAGCCTGCAGGGCCATGCCATGCCCTTGACTTAACCGAACCGATCGATACTATCACTGCATACCCGCGGTTTTCGCATCATAGATTACGCATTAGGAATTCTCTAATGGAGATGTCACGTCTTCGAATACCGCAATACGGCTTGCCAGCTCTTTATTTTCTTCTTATTTCTTCAACACTCTTTTCGAGTCAAACCTTTGCTTTCAACGCGCTTGGCTTGAGTTATGACGTCATTGCCGGAACGCCCGATAATCAGGTCGAACTGGCAGGCTGTGATACAGCAATATGCAGTGACTTAAACATAACAATTCCAGCTACGGTGCGGGAAGGCTCAATCGATTACGCAGTGACCCGTGTCAAAATTCAAGCCTTTGAAGATCAAAATCTGTTCAGCGTAGTCATAGGACAAAACATACAGACTTTTGGCGAAAAAGCCTTTAAGGGCAACACCCTCAAAAATATAAGAATTCCGGACGGCGTAAAAATTATCGGAAAGAAAGCGTTCGAGAGCAACGCTCTTGAAACTCTAACCGTTCCCGCTAGTGTCACTACTATCGACGCTAATGCTTTCAATAGGAACAACCTCAGCACAGTCGAGTTCAGGGGGGCATTCGAAGCCTTCGATATAGACACCATGTTTCAAAACAATACTGGGCTGGCCACTGTCAGCTATTGCAGCAACGCATTGAATTGGTCTGGACAGACCTTTTACAACGGTAGCGTCAGCCTCGCATCCACGCCCATAAATTGTTCGAGCACGGGCCCAACCTCTGTGCCGCTGGCTCCGCTCTGGCTACTCGCTCTAATGTCAGGCTTACTGGCGCTATTGGGCCTTCGGGGGCTGCGTCAAAACGAAGATGAGAATGGCGACGCGTTCGGGTCACATTTTCCGTTTTGCGGCGGCCGCACCGGAAAGTCCTCGCTCCACTGAGCTCGGCGAGCTACCTGAAGGGCCAAAATCCCGCAGCATAAAAGGTGTTTCTGCGCGTATTGCTGATTAGATTTTCTTTCGAAGTACACACGAACGGCGGGCCGATTGGCACAGGAACGATCTCGGTCACCGGGCCTGAATCGTGCAACGCGTTAATCAGGAGGCGTAGCCCCGCGGATTAGACGCTTGCCAACGCCAGGTATCCTGACACATCTGCGCAAGGTCGCGAGACGCCCTCCACTGCAGCAATGTTTGCGCCAGCGTTGGGTCGGCCCAGCAGGTGGCGATATCGCCCGGTCGCCTTGCAACAATCTCGTAGGGCACCGCCTTTCCGCTGGCACGCTCGAACGCGCTGATCATCTCCAGCACTGACACACCGTTACCGGTACCGAGGTTAATGGTGTGCAACCCTGTTTGACGACACACATAGTCGAGCGCAGACACGTGTCCCTCTACAAGGTCCATGACGTGAATGTAGTCGCGAACACCCGTACCATCAGATGTTGCATAGTCGTCGCCAAAAACAAACAGCTTATCGCGCTGACCTACAGCGACCTGCGCAATGAATGGCATCAGATTATTCGGGTGGCCCTGCGGGTCTTCGCCTATCGTACCACCTGGATGGGCACCGACCGGATTGAAATAGCGTAGGCGGCAAATACTCCAGTCCGGGTTGGCCACCTGCCAGTCAGCAAGTATGTCCTCAACCATGCGCTTGGTTCGCCCGTAGGGGCTGGTGGGCGCCAGATTGAAATCCTCGCGGATAGGCACAGTTGCCGGGTCGCCATAGACCGTAGCCGATGAGGAAAACACAAGATTTTTTACCCCTGCTTTCGCCATCGCCTCCAGCAGCACAAGCGAACCAGAGACATTGCAGTCGTAGTATTCCAATGGCATTGCTACCGATTCACCCACTGCCTTGAGACCGGCAAAGTGCAACACCGCCCGCACTGTATGCCGACTGAATACCGCGTCCAGGCACTGGCGATCGCGTATATCACCCTGCACAAACTCAGGCACTGTCCCACAAATACTGCCGCATCGCTCCAAGGCTACGGCGCTGCTGTTAGACAGGTTGTCCAGCACAACCACGTCATATCCCGCGTCAATCAAAGCAACACAGGCGTGGCTGCCAATGTAGCCCGCTCCTCCAGTCACCAACACGGTACCCGTCATAGTATTATCCCATCACGTCGACTGTAATAAAGACTGTGAGTATAACCGATTGGTATGAGGGAAAAACCCGCAGGGCGTCATACTCTCTGACTATCCGACTATGAAAATATCAGAAAAACTCTATATTATGTGACTCCAACTCGGTAATAGATCCCTTCCCATGCAGATACTCGTCACCGGCGCCGCCGGCTTTATTGGCTACCACCTCAGTGAAAAACTCCTCGCCCGAGGCGACAGGGTTATCGGGCTGGATAACCTCAACGATTATTATGACGTCAGCCTGAAAGAGGCACGCCTGGAGCGATTGCGCCGTCAGGATCACTTCACCTTCGTCAAGGCCGATCTGCGAGACCGGGACGCGTTGAATGCGCTCTTCGAGGCAACGCGTTTCGATGCGGTTATCAACCTCGCCGCCCAGGCAGGGGTGAGATACTCATTGGAAAATCCACACGCCTACATCGACAGCAACGTCATAGGCTTCACCAATATACTTGAATGTTGTCGACACCATCGCATCGGCCACCTTGTCTACGCCAGCAGCAGCTCGGTTTACGGCATGAACGGCAGCATGCCCTTTTCCGTTCACGACAATGTCGATCATCCGATATCACTCTACGCGGCGACTAAAAAGGCCAATGAGCTAATGGCGCATACCTATTCGCACTTGTACAACATTCCGACCACGGGTTTGCGGTTTTTCACTGTTTACGGACCGTGGGGGCGACCCGACATGGCGCTTTTCCTTTTCACCGATGCCATTTTAAAGGGCGAACCTATCAAGGTTTTCAATAACGGTGAGATGCAAAGGGATTTCACCTACATCGACGATATTGTGGAAGGCATCATCCGTGTGACAGACAAGCCCGCCACCCCCAATCCTGACTGGGACTCACGACAACCCGATCCAGGAACCAGCAGCGCCCCTTATCGACTCTATAATATTGGAAACAACAACCCCGTCTCGTTAATGGAATTTATTGGTGCAATCGAACAGGCCATAGGAAAAAAAGCAGAAAAGCAGTTGCTCCCCATGCAGCCTGGTGATGTAGCGGCAACCTATGCCGACATTGGCGCCCTGATAGAGGCGGTGGACTATCATCCCAGAACGCCGATACAGGAAGGCATCGATCATTTTATCGAATGGTATATGAGCCACATGGATAAGGGGCATTAAATGAATGTTGTGATGATAGGCGCAGGCTACGTGGGGCTGGTCTCCGGTGCCTGCTTTGCAGAGTTCGGCGCAAATGTAACCTGCGTCGACGTTGATGCATCAAAAATAAAAGCACTGCAGGCTGCTAACATCCCAATCTATGAACCCGGATTGGACGACCTCGTTTCTCGCAATGTGAAGGGTGGACGTCTAAAATTTTCCGACCAGCTAAAAGACTGGATTGCTGACGCGGACCTCGTCTTTATCGCTGTGGGCACACCGACGCGACGTGGAGACGGTCACGCAGATCTAAAGTATGTCTATGCCGCAGCGGAAGAAATCGCTGAACACCTCGAGGGATACACCGTCATCGTCGATAAATCCACCGTACCGGTAGGCACTGCCCGTGAAGTACACAACATTGTCAGCCGAACAAATCCTGACGCGGATTTCGATGTCGCATCCAACCCCGAGTTTCTCCGTGAAGGCTCAGCGATCGGCGATTTCATGCGTCCTGACCGGGTGGTACTGGGCGTACAATCCGAACGAGCAGGCACTATGCTTCGCGAGCTATACCGACCACTCAACTTGATAGAAACCCCCATTATGGTCACCGACCTTGAGAGCGCGGAGATTACCAAGTATGCCGCCAATGCGTTTCTTGCCACAAAAATCAGTTTCATCAATGAGGTGGCGGAGCTGTGTGAAAAAACCGGCGCCGACGTGCACGCGGTTGCAAGGGGGATGGGGCTTGACGGGCGTATCGGTAAAAAGTTTTTGCATGCCGGCCCAGGGTACGGGGGGTCCTGCTTTCCAAAAGATACGCTTGCCATGATCCGTATGTCACAGGATGCAGGTGCAACGAGTCGTATTGTGCAGGCGGTAGTTGACGTTAACACAGCGCAAAAGAGACGCATGGTGGAAAAGATTGAACAGGCACTGGGAGGCAGCGCGGCCAATAAAACGATTGCCGTTCTCGGACTCACCTTCAAGCCCGAAACGGATGATATGCGTGATGCGCCCTCGCTCACTATTCTGCCCGCGCTGCTGGAGCAGGGCGCTTGCATCAAGGCCCATGATCCTCAGGGCATGGATGAGGCCCGCAAGGAACTCCCCAACGCCATCCAGTACCAGGAGAGCGTTGAAGATACTATCGCCGACGCTGATGCCATAGTGCTGATGACGGAATGGAACGTTTACCGAGGACTCGACCTCGGTAAAGTGAAATCCCTGATGAGCGGCGACGTTTTCATCGACCTGCGTAACGTGTACGAAAGGGGTCGCGTGCAATCTCACGGCTTCCACTACAGCTGCGTCGGGCGTTAAGCGCCTACGGGACCACCAACGACGAATGATCATTACCTAGACAGCGCCAAATCATTCACTTTTGCAGGCCACGTCAATCGTTGGCGAGACAATCACCTTGTGTACACAAATCTGGAACAACAGGGTAACGCCAACTGTACAAAGGCGAAAGCGTGCGAAATACATCGCTCCACCGCGCTGACGTTAGAGCGCGCGCCGCAACCTCAGAGCATGCGTGAAAAATAGTCAATTGTACTTTTCAGCCCTTCCTCAAGCTGAATTCCGGGTTCCCAGCCCAGCAAAGCCTTTGCCGCGTCAATATTGGGTTGGCGCTGCAGGGGATCATCGCTGGGCAGGGGATTGTTGACCAATTCAGATTTCGAACCTGTTAGGGCAATCACTTTTTCCGCTAACTCCAGAATCGTGAACTCATTCGGGTTACCAAGGTTCACGGGGCCGGTCACTGCGTCATCGGTATCCATCAAGGCAAGGAAACCATCAATCAGATCGTCAACATAGCAAAAAGACCGCGATTGATCGCCGTCACCAAAGATCGTGATCGCATCTCCTCTGAGGGCCTGCATAATAAAATTCGACACCACCCGGCCATCGTTGGGATGCATTTTGGGCCCGTAGGTGTTGAATATTCTGGCTACTTTGATATTCAGACCATGCTGTCTGTGATAGTCAAAAAAGAGCGTCTCAGCACAGCGCTTGCCCTCGTCGTAACAGGAGCGTTCACCTACTGGATTGACATGACCCCAGTAGCTTTCAGGTTGAGGGTGTATCTGAGGATCGCCATAAACCTCACTGGTTGAGGCCTGAAATATCTTTGCGCCTGTGCGCTTGGCAAGACCCAGCATATTGATCGCGCCATGGACACTGGTCTTTGTGGTCTGCACCGGATCGTGCTGATAATGCACCGGTGAAGCGGGACAAGCGAGATTATAAATTTCGTCTACTTCTACGTAGAGGGGAAATGTCACATCATGACGCATCAACTCAAAATTCGGCTTGTCCGTCAAGTCGATAATATTGTCCTTGGTACCGGTGAAAAAGTTATCCGCACACAATACGTCGTCGCCCCGCTCAACCAATCGCTGGCACAGGTGCGAACCCAGAAAACCCGCCCCACCTGTTACCAAAACTCGCTTTCTCAAATGCATACTTTATTTTTCTCTTTAGAGACAAAGTTTCTGACGGAAACGTCGCCGAAAACGCCCCCTCACGCGTCGAAGGGGTGCCTGAGTACGATCGTCTCCAAACGCTCCGGGCCGGTGGAGATAATATCAATCGGCGCGCCCACGACCGTCTCGATTTTGTTTATGTAGTTGCGTGCCTGCTGCGGCAGTTCCTCGAGGGCTCTTGCTCCCAGCGTTGAATCACTCCAACCAGGCACTTCCTCGTAAACGGGCACCAGCCCCTCATAGTCTTCGGAGTCAAAAGGGTTGGGCACAGGTTTGCCATTCTTGCAGGTATAGCCCACACAGATGCGAATAGACTCCAACCCATCCAGCACATCGAGCTTGGTCAGGCACAACCCGCTAACCGAGTTGATGTTGACTGCCGTGCGCAATGCGACGGCATCGAACCAGCCGCAGCGCCGCGGCCTACCTGTGGTTGCACCGAATTCGTGGCCTTTTTCGGCCAGATGCGCCCCCGTTTCATCAAACAATTCAGTCGGAAAAGGCCCCGAGCCGACGCGAGTGGTATACGCCTTGGTAATCCCCAGCACGTAATCAAGATACAGCGGTCCAAAACCAGATCCGGTTGCGGTGCCGCCAGCCGTCGTATTGGAGCTGGTCACGAAGGGATAGGTACCATGGTCTATATCCAGCAGGGCGCCCTGGGCGCCCTCAAACATAATATTGTCTCCCGCCAGTCGATGTTGGTGCAGGATAGACGAGACATCAGCCATCATCGGTACCAGCTCACGCCCCAGTGCAAGCGTCTCTTCCAGCACCTTGTCCACATCCAGCGCCTCCACCTGGAAGTAGTTTTCGAGAGCAAAGTTATGGTATTCCATCACGTCCCGCAGTTTGCGTCCAAACCGCTGCTCGTCGGCCAGATCGCCCAAACGCAAACCGCGCCGTGCCACCTTGTCTTCATACGCCGGCCCGATACCTCGACCCGTCGTACCAATTTTTTCATTGCCTCGCTTGGCCTCACGGGCCTGATCCAACGCGACGTGGTAAGGCAGTATCAAAGGACAGGCAGGAGAAATTTTGAGACGCTCGCGCACCGGCACCGACCGCGATTCCAGCTCTTCGATCTCTTTCAGGGCTGCCGCGGGAGAAAGCACCACACCATTGCCAATCAGGCAGGACACATTCTCGCGCAGAACACCCGAAGGAATGAGGTGCAGGACTGTTTTATTGCCATCAATGACGAGCGTATGCCCGGCATTATGCCCCCCCTGAAAGCGGACAACGGCAGTCGCTTGATCCGTCAGTAGATCGACAATCTTGCCCTTGCCCTCATCACCCCACTGGGTGCCCAGAACCACGACGTTCTTACTCATTGAGTCAGCTCTAAATTTTCAGGTGTACGAAAATGGCGCGATTCAGTCACGCCCTGTTGTCTTGAGTGGGCGAATCAACCACTGACCCTCCATCTCGACCAATTCACGATCGCAGCGCGGGTCAACCTCACCCGAGAAACTCTGGATGACGACTTCGCCGGACTCACGCAACTCTCGGGCGCGGAGAAGCAGCGCCTCGTCATCGACCCCGGGCAGACTGATAGCCCCGCTTTCAGTCACGTCCGGCACCAGGGTCATGAGGGCTTTCAGATCCGCGGCGAAACCGGTGGCGGGCCGGGCCCTGCCAAAAACAGCCCCTACATCATTATAGCGACCACCATTCGCCAGAGCCTCGCCAACGCCCGGCACATAAGCGGCGAAAACGAGGCCGGTATGGTAGTTGTAGCCGCGCAATTCGGCCAGATCAAAGTAAATATCAAGGTCAGGCCGCTGACGGCGAATCGTCCGCGCCACCTGCTGCAGCGTGTCCAGTCCCAACAATGCGTCCGGCACTGTTTCAGCATAAAGAGCTCGGGCATCGTCAAGAATAGATTCGTCACCGTGCAGCTTGGCCAGAGCGATGATCAACGCGGTAGTGCCCGGGTCAACGCCTTCAAGCGCCTGTATCAAATCGGGCACCGATTTGCGTTGCAAGGCATCAAACACCGTTGCTTCCCGCGCCTCTTCCAGTTCAGCATGCAGCAGAACCGCCTCATAAATCCCCACGTGACCGAGGTCCAGGGTGATGCCAGAGAGACCCGCTGCCTCGAGAGTCGCCAGCATCATGCACACGACCTCAACATCCGCACCAACACTGTCGTCCCCGTATAATTCCGCGCCCAGCTGTATAGGTGAGCGAGAGGCGAAGGGTGATTTCGGGCGCGTGTGTAATGTCGAGCCGGCATAACAAAGTCGAGTGACGCCCTCGTCAGCTATGCTGTGCGCATCTATGCGCGCGACCTGCGGCGTGATATCCGCGCGAAGTCCGAGTGTTCGACCGCTAATCTGGTCGGTCAGCTTGAACGTGGTCAGGTCCAGATCCTCTCCCAGGCCCACCAGCAACGACTCGGTAAATTCCACCAACGGCGGGATCACCAGCCGGTACCCCCAAGCGTGAAACAGGTCCAACAGTTGGCGGCGCAGCCGCTCCACAGCTTCGGCTTGGGCGGGAAGAACCTCTTCCACTCCGTCGGGCAGTTGCCAGTGATCTACCATTTTCATCACGTTCACCTGAACCTAGTGCACCCAGTAAAGGACAACCACCCCAAATAGCATACAGGCGAGGCCGATTTTTCGAATCACGCTGTCGTCCATCTGCTCAGCCACCACCAGCATATTGCGCCAGCGTTGTGGGCTGATGAAAGGCAACATGCCTTCAATAATGAACACCAGGGCCACGGCAACCGGAAGTATTTGCCAGAAGTCCATTCACCCTCCCTCACCTAACTGCGGGGCACAAAAAAACCGCGACAACTGCGCTTAAGGGTAAGCGCGGATACCCACGGTTAGCCAATTTTAACACAGCCCGGTAAGGGGTTTCCCGTGATTATTACAACCTGCAACGACCGCTATGGCTCTTATTTCAGATGAGCGGTCGGTCAGGTGCCCGGGGGCCTAATTTCCGCCCTGAGAATCCTTGAGATATTTAAAAAACTCACTGTCCGGGTGCAGCAGCAGGACATCGCCCTGCCCCTGAAACGCATCCTGATACGCCTTGAGGCTGCGGGTGAATGAGTAAAACTCGGGATCCTGATTGAAAGCACCCGCATAAGTGGAGGTAGCGGTGGCATCACCTTCACCGCGGATCAGTTCCGAATCACGATAGGCGTTGGCTTTCAGTACCGTCGCGTCACGGTCAGCCGCCGCACGGATACCCTCTGCAAGCTCCTGACCTTGCGAACGCAACTCCCGGGCCTCTTTCTCACGCTCGGCGTTCATCCTTCTGTATACCGATTCGGACACTTCCGGGGGAAGATCGATCTGCTTCACGCGCACATCTACCATTTCAACACCGTACACTTCCTGCACAACTGTCGAAAGCTCCTCTGTAAGCGCCTGCATCAGCTGATCTCGCTCGCCCGAAACCACCTCCTGGATCGTTCTTACCGCCAGTTGATCTTTCAAGCCGTTATTGATGCGCTGTGCCAAAAGATTCATGGCGCGTGCCTCGTCGCCATTGGTTGCCGTGTAGTACTTCTCAGTATCAGACACCTTGAACTTGGCATAAGAGTCCACAATCAGGGCTTTCTTTTCCTGTGTAAAGAAACGTTCAGGCGTTGAATCTACCGTCAATACGCGCCCATCGAACTTCCGCACATTGTTCACGAAAGGAATCTTTACATGCAGACCCGGTTGCAAATCCGGCTGAACCACCTCACCAAACCGCAACAACACACCACGTTCGGTTTCCTTGATCACAAAAAGCGATTTACTGGCCACCAGCACCAAAACCAGTGCCACCAGAATGACTACGATATTACGTCCGGACATATTCAACGCCCTCCCCTGCGGCGCTCACTGACCGCGGCATCGCGGCGTAATTGTTCTGTGACCGCGTTGGTCAACTCGCGAATATTGGTACTGTCTACCTTGAGCTGGCCATCACCGCCGTTAACTCGCGGGCTCTGCGCCGCCAGCTTGTCCAGCGGGAGGTACATCACATTATTACCCCCCTCGACATCCACCATCACCTTGCTTGACTGGGCGTACACCGTCTGTATCGCGTCGAGGTACAAGCGCTCTCTGGTTACTTGAGGCGCTTTCTCGTACTCCTCCAGCAGCCGCGTGAAACGCTCCGCTTCACCCTGAGCATTGGCTATCACCTGCTCCTTGTATCCGTTAGCTTCCTCTATCTGGCGCTGAGCCGCACCACGCGCTTCCGGAACCACTCCGTTCGCATAAGCCTGAGCCTCGTTCTTCACCCGCTCCTCGTCTTCCCTCGCCTTGATCACATCGTCGAATGCGGCCTGCACCTGTGTGGGAGGCTTACCCTCGTCTACCGTGACCTTTTCTACGAAAATACCGGTCTCATAGAGGTCGAGATACTCCTGAAGCCTATCCTCGACATCGATAGCAATCTGCACACGGCCTTCGGTCAGCACCATGTCCATGCTGATCCCGCCTACGACATGACGCAGAGCACTCTGGGCGGCGTGGCTCAGAGAGCGCTCCGGATCACGCACTTTCAGAACAAATTTCACAGGGTCGTTGATGACATACTGCGCGGACATTGCAACCTCAACGATGTTCTCGTCCTGAGTCAGCATGATTTCCCTGAAACTGACCGAACGTACCTTTGTAACATTCAGCAGGGTGACATCGTCGATCAACGGTGGATTCCAGTGAAGACCCGGACCGACCAATTCATAGTACTTACCAAAACGGAGGACGACGCCGCGCTCTTGCTGGTCGACCTGGTATAAACCCATTGCCGCCCATATCACGACCACAACCAACAACAAAATACCAATGGCAACGCCCGAGAAAGCAGGTCCAGACCCGCCCCCGGATGATGAGCCACCGCCGCCAAACAGGCCTCCGAGGCGCTCCTGCAGTTTTTTCAATGCCTCATCCAGATCGGGCGGGCCATTATTGTCGCCGCCACCCCAAGGATCCTTGGGCTTGTTTCCACCACCGCCCGGTTCATTCCAGGACATATCTAACTCCTAATTCATTGAGACCAACAGTTTAACAAACTTTTCGTGTCCAGACCGCAATCGGGCGATACAAGGACGCATTAATAAATAGGCTCCGGGCCTTTTTTCATCAGGCGGTTCCAGTCCGCACGCGGCAGTCGCACCTTGAGATGGGCGACTCCGTCCTCGCCGTACTGCTCCGTCTGCACCGCGCCAAGGCTATAAAATGCCGAGCGTAAATCCCCCTGACCCGGATCGAGGGAGACATCCTCCGACACCATATCGCGGCCTACCAATTCGGCAATCGCCTGCATCAGAAGTTCAACCCCCTCGCCGGTGACTGCACTCAGCCAGACCCGCAGTGGTCGACCATCAGAATCACGATCGAGGCGCGGTGGCTGCTGCAGCAGATCCAGCTTGTTAAACACCTGTAACTGCGGAATATCCTGCGCGCCAATCTCCGCGAGTACGTCCTGCACCTCGCCCATATTTCGCTCTTTTTCCGCGTCTGATGCGTCGACCACATGGATCAGTATCTGGGCACTCAGAGTTTCCTCCAGAGTCGCCTTGAACGCCTCGACCAGATTGTGCGGCAGATGAGCGATAAAGCCCACTGTATCAGCCAATACTATTGGACCGACGCTCTCCACAGATACCCGTCGCAGCGTGGGATCAAGGGTCGCAAACAGCTGGTCCGCTACATATACACTCGATGCCGTCACGCGATTGAACAGCGTCGATTTGCCCGCGTTGGTATAACCGACCAGTGACACCGTTGGAATTTCCGCCCGCAGACGGGACCGTCGCCCCTGATTCCGCTGCTTGCGCACTTTTTCCAGCCGCGCCGAAATAGAGCGAATGCGTGCGCGCAGCAGGCGACGATCCGTTTCCAACTGCGTTTCCCCGGGACCCCTGAGCCCGATCCCGCCTTTTTGTCGCTCCAGGTGGGTCCAGCCTCGCACCAAGCGGGTCGTCATATGTTGCAGCTGCGCCAACTCCACCTGCAGCTTACCCTCATGCGTTCGAGCGCGCTGGGCGAAAATATCGAGTATCAAGCCCGTGCGGTCCAGTACACGACACTTGAGTTCGGTTTCCAGGTTTCTCTCCTGACTGGGACTCAGGGCATGATTGAACATGACGATTTCAGCACCGTGTGCATCGACTTCCCGCGCAATCTCATCGAGCTTACCCGACCCCACGAACGTGCGGGGATCCGGGGCCCTGCGTGAGCCCATGATATAGGCGGTGGGATCCCCGCCCGCTGAGATCACGAGCTCCTCGAATTCACGCGGGTCTTCACGCTGAGACTCACTATCGAGATTTAGATGAACGAGTACCGCTTTTTCACCCGAACTGGGGCGTTCAAAAAACAATGCTACCTCGTGACAACACGTCGGATGGCTGCGACACCCTGCTCAGGACCCACGGCCCCGCAGCAGCTAGCTGCCGGCTTCTTCATCATCCGGCGCATTCTGCAACGGCACGCGCACTACCCGCGAGGGCACGACGGTCGATATAGCGTGCTTATAGACCATCTGGCTAACGGTATTCTTGAGCAGCACAACAAACTGGTCAAAGGACTCAATTTGACCCTGCAATTTGATGCCATTGACCAGATAAATAGAAACCGGCACTCGTTCCTTGCGCAGGATGTTCAGGTAAGGGTCTTGTAGCGTATGCCCTTTTGACATAACAATCTCCTAATTTGACAAGGCTCAAACTCGAGCCAAAAAGCTTTATAAAATAACGTCTTACCACGTCCTGCAACAAGCAGATGTGGTCTGAACCTGAATTTCAGGCCGTCCATTATAATGTATTTACAACAATCTGATAGTAGGCGAGTCCGAGTTATGCTCGAACATCGCCAATGGCCTGCAATGCATGCGCCAGCGGCGTGCACGGCACCCCTGCATCACCGGATACAAATTGGTCACTTTGCGCGACGTTACCTGCATGATCGGTTAATATCCACTCAATTTCCGGCCATTTTCTGAGCCACGTCAATTGTCTTTTAGCCAGCTGCCGTGTCGCTGCGACTGCCCTGTCACGCGCTTCTTCGAGCGTGCAGAGTCCATCCAGGTACTGCCAGACCTGTCGATAACCCACCGCCCTGACGGCGGGCAAGTCTGGATGCAAGTCACCCCTCGCCTGCAGTTGACGCACCTCCTGCACCAGCCCCGCATCCAACATAAGGCTGAAACGCTGCTCGATACGGCGATGCAGTTGCGCTCGGTCCGCCGGGCAGATCGCCAACTGGATTACCCGATAAAGCTCACGGATGGCGCCTCCGCCTCCCTGGCTGCCCTGGGCATGGAAGGCCGACAACGTAGTCCCTGTCGCTCGGTAAACCTCCAGCGCCCGACTCAGACGCTGCGAATGCCGCGGGTGAATACGCGCCGCTGCTGCCGGATCTACCGCCGCGAGTTGCCGGTGCATATGCGGCCAGCCCTGTGCCGCGGCCTCCCGCTCGATTTGTGCACGGATCACCGGGTCCGCCTCGGGCATATCGGCGAGACCCTCCAAAAAGGCTTTAAAATACAGCATTGTTCCCCCTACCAGCAGGGGGGTGCGGCCACGGGCAACGATCTCTGCCACCCGGATTCTCGCATCCTCGGAAAACCGCGCCGCTGAATAGGCCTCAGTGGGGTCACAGATATCCACCAGATGATGCGGATAATCCGGTTTGGCGCTACCTATATCCAAGCCGCGATAGACCAGCGCGGAGTCGACGCTGACCAATTCACAATCCAACTCAGCCGCAAGAGCGATCGCCAACTCTGTCTTACCGGAGGCGGTGGGGCCCATCAAGCAGACCAGCGCGGGTTTGGCGGACGTCATTCGGGCCTCAGCGACCACGCAGGAACAGCTTGTCCAGCTCCTCGAGGCCCAGCTGAACCCAGGTCGGGCGCCCGTGATTACACTGCCCGGAACGCTCGGTCTCTTCCATGTCGCGCAACAACGCGTTCATCTCCGGCACAGTTAAGCGCCGGTTGGCCCGGACAGAGCCATGACAAGCCATCGTCGACAGAATTTCATCCATGTGAGCCTCGATACGCTCTGAGCTGCCGTATTCCACGAGGTCAGCCAGCACATCACGCAATAGCATTTCGAGGTCAGAATCTCTTAGCAACGCAGGCACCGAGCGAATCACCAGGCTCTCCTCTCCACCCGTCTCAACCAGCATACCCAGGTTGCGGAACAGCGCCGCATGCGTCTCAGCCACACTGACTTCCCGCTGACTGACGGCGATCGACTGCGGCACCAGCAAGGGCTGGCTTCTAACACCCTCTGCATCGCGGGACGTTTTAAGACCCTCGTAGGTAATGCGCTCGTGGGCAGCGTGCATATCTACCAGCACCAGGCCAAGGGCATTTTCCGAGAGAATATAAATGCCCTTTAACTGCGCCAGTGCATAACCCAGCGGCGGTATCTCAGCGTCCTCCGGAACCGGGGAGTTTGAGCCGTAAAGCCTGGCATAGCCCTGCAACTGCTCAGTCACTCGTGCCGGGCCCACAGCCATAGGGGCGCGTCCGCCCGACATCGCGCTACCTGCCCGCGATACATCCCAGGACAGCGCGCCCTGAGCGCGTATCTCGCCCGTAGCGGTATCGACCGCCATACCGTCAACCGCCACTGGCGTGTGAGCAGTGCCATCGGCCAGAGCCGGCTCATTGCCGGGCCGCAGATCCGCCAGAGCACGATGCAAAGTAGAAAACAGGAAATTGTGCACTGCGCGGCCGTCACGGAAGCGCACCTCATGTTTTGTGGGATGCACGTTCACGTCCACGAGGGCGGGATCGAGCTCGAGGTATAGCACGAACGCAGGATGGCGACCGTGGTAAAGCACATCCCGGTAAGCCTGTTTAATCGCATGAGCCACCAACTTGTCACGCACAATGCGCCCGTTCACAAAGAAATACTGCAGGTCCGCCTGGCTGCGGGAGAACGTAGGCAACCCGACCCAGCCCGTGAGCCGATAGGGGGAGGCATCAGATTCGATGACAACCGCCTGCTCCATGAAGGCGGGACCGCACACCGAGGCGACACGGCGCCCCTGCTCGACGAGCGTCGTCGCCGCTTTCAGGCTGTGCACTGCCTTGCCGTTATGCCGCAGGTTGAAGGCTACGTCGAAGCGGGAGAGGGCGAGACGCTTGATCACCTCTTCCAGGTGCCCGAACTCCGTCTTTTCCGTGCGCAGGAATTTGCGCCGCGCAGGCGTATTGAAAAACAGGTCTCGCACCTCTACGGTCGTGCCCCGGGGGTGCGCCGCAGGCTTGATCTGCACCTCCATTTCTCGCCCCTCACAGACAGCACTGCAGCCCTCACTGCCATCCTCGGCGTTATTGCTGGTAAGCACCAGGCGCGACACAGAACCGATACTGGCCAGCGCCTCTCCGCGAAAGCCCAGGCTGCCCACTTCCTCGAGGTCCTCCAGAGAAGTGATCTTGCTGGTGGCGTGCCGCGCCAACGCCAGAGTCATGTCCTCGGAGGGTATGCCAATGCCGTCATCGCGGATGCGAATCAGGCGGGCACCGCCCGACTCAACCTCCACCTCTACTCTACTCGCAGCCGCGTCCAGACTGTTCTCCAGCAATTCCTTGGCCACGGACGCCGGGCGCTCTACCACCTCGCCGGCGGCGATCTGGTTGGCCAGTCTGGAACTGAGCAAACGGATTCGAGACATGTAAACTTGGGATCAACTCTTGGGTATGGTGAGCTTTTGCCCCACCCTTATCTTGGTACTGCTGATGTCGTTATAACTCATCAGGTCAGTCAGGGGCACACGAAAGCGACTCGCGATGCCGGAGAGTGTATCACCCCTCGCTATAATGTACTCTTGGCCGCCTTGCTGTTTCTGCCAGGCAAGCAACGTGCCCGACGGGGGATGGGCGAGAAACCAGCTCTTGATGCCCCGGTGAATCGCCGCAGCCATTTTCCTTTGGTAGCTGCGGCTCGCCAGTTTACGTGATTCGTCGGGGTTGGAGATAAACCCCGTTTCCACCAGAATAGAGGGAATGTCTGCCGACTTGAGCACAGCAAATCCGGCCTGTTCTACCTTTTTTTTGTGCAATCGAGCGACGCTGTCCATGCTCTGCAGCACACGGTCTCCGAGGTTGAGGCTGGTATCCAGTGTCGACGTCATGGACAGGTCCGCCAGCACGCCAGCCAGCACGTCGTCTTTGTCTGACAGGCTGACCCCCCCGACCAGATCGGCCGCATTCTCCCGCTGCGCGAGGTACCGAGCGGCGGTACTGGTTGCACCGGTAGTGGACAGGGCATACACAGAGGCACCGTGGGCCGAGGGCCGCCGGAACGCATCAGCATGGATGGAAACAAACAGATCTGCCTGGCGCTTGCGCGCGAGTTCCCTGCGCCCCTTGAGACTAACGTAATAATCGCCGCTGCGAACGAGCGTAGGGCGAAAACCTGTGTCCGACTCCAGCAAGGCGAATAATTCCCGGGAGATAGCCAGCACAATGTCCTTTTCGCGAACCCGGGAGGGGCCGATCGCGCCCGGGTCCTCTCCTCCGTGTCCAGCATCAATCGCAATTATGAGGTCGCGCTTCCCGGCAGCATCTACCTGCTTCTTGACCTCAACAGGCCGCGCCTGCTTGTCGTAAAGGTCAAGCACAAGGCGGTCGCCAGCCTGTTCATTGGCGCGGAGGTCAAAACTGCGAGGGTCGACCTCAGCATTGACCTCGAGCACAACACGCAAATCATCACCATCGCGTATGCCCGAGCGAATGGCGGTCACCGGCGTTTTTTCCAGGTTCAGTTTGGTCAAGTCAGCACCCAAAGTGGCCTCGCGAAGGTCTATCACGATGCGTCGCGGATTGGATAGCACCATCAGTGAATGCTCGGTCGCGCCACTGAGATCAAAAACAATACGCGTGTGGTCAGGTGCTCGCCACAAGCGCACATCGTGCACCTCTACCGCCCACACGGAAGGGCAAACCAGCAAAAAAAGGGCCACCCAGATCCAACACGCCCTGCCCATAACACTCCCGCTGACCCATTACTGTTTTTATAGACCCGACATCTACCCGTCGGGCTGCGCTCGCAGCCGCGCCATTACTCGCTCACCTCGCTCGGACCTGGCGTCATAACCCACGCGACGCCCCGGTTCGTCGCGATCAATGGTAATCACTAAATCTGCCGAGGGCAAAGCGCCTTCACCCCGCTCGGGCCATTCCACCAGGCAAACGGAAAAATCACCAAAATAATCCCGGATACCAATAAATTCGAGCTCCTCCGGATCGACCAACCGGTAGAGGTCGAAATGGAAAACCTGATACGCCTGCAGCTCGTAAGGCTCGACCAAGGTATAGGTGGGACTCTTTACCGCACCGCAATGGCCAAGTTGCTGGATGAATCCGCGACTGAACGTTGTCTTGCCCATGCCCAGACCGCCCTGCAGGTAAACAACCAGCCCGCGCTCCGCGGCACGCGCCAATGCAGCACCACTCGCTACCAGAGCAGGTTCGTCAACGGCCGTCTGCGCAAAGGCTGTCATCAGCCCAGCAAAGCCCGGAGGCGCGGCAGTAAGTCCGTTGCCAGCAGCCCTCGCTGACCCTCCTCGGCCGCGACATCTGCAGCGGCACCGTGCAGACAGGTGCCGAGTGCGGCCGCCTCAATCGCGGTGAGACCCTGCGCCCATAATGAACCAATGACACCGCTTAACACGTCCCCCATACCGCCGCTTGCCATACCAGGATTACCGTAGTCGCTCAACAGCGTCTGTTCGCGATCAGCAATGAGGCTGCCATTGCCCTTTAACACGACCGTGGCCGCATAGCGCGCCTGCAGCTCCTCTACCGCGGCAAACCGATCAGCCTGAACGACGGCAGCAGTCGTGCCAAGCAGGCGGGCCGCCTCGCCCGGATGCGGCGTCATGATCCGCGGCCCTGCCCCGGAATCTTCAACCACTCCCTTGGCCCGCATAGTCAACGCATCGGCATCCAGCAAGACCGGCTTGCCACTCGCCAGCGACCTGTGCAGTAACTGCCTCGACCAGGCAGCGTCGCCAAGACCGGGGCCAACCACCAGCACGTCAGCCGCCTCCAGCAGGAGCGCAAATTCTTCATCAGAAGAGACACCGCGGGACATGGCCTCTGGAGCGCGAGCCACTAGCGCCGCAACATGTTCGGGACGCGTCGCTACGCTCACCAAACCCGCGCCACATCGCAATGCGGCCTCAGCAGCCATCGCGGCCGCACCCGCCATGCCATAGTCACCGCCCACAACCAGCACCGCACCGCAGTGGCCTTTGTGGGTGGTTAACGACCGCGGCGGCAGTTGCTCCAGCAGCGCGGCGAGATCCAGTCTTGCGCAGTTGCCGCCCGTCGATTCGTAAACGCTGGCGGGCACTTCCAGGTCGGCAAACTGGACCGCGCCGGTATATTCCGGCGCCTCGCATGTGAACAAACCGCGTTTCATGCCAATAAACGTTACCGTCAAATCCGCTCTCACTGCGTCGTCGAGCACTTTGCCTGTGTCACTGCAAATACCCGAAGGAATATCGATCGCCAGTGCCGGCAAGTTGCTGCTGTTGATGCTGGAGATAACCGCCGGATACTCACCTCGCAAAGCGCCTGCCAGGCCGGTCCCGAGCATGGCATCCACGAGTACACCGTCGATGGGCATTTCATATCCGTCAAAGGAGCAAACCGGCACACCGTTGGCCATCGCCTGCTCCCGCGCCATCAGGGCATCGCCGGTTATTTTGCCGCTATCACCCAACTGCACCACTGTGGCACTGATACCACGTTTGTGCGCGAGGTCGGCTAAAAGGTAGCCGTCGCCGCCGTTGTTACCCGTACCACAGAATACCGTTATGGCATCGGTTGCAGGCCACAGTTCGAGCAAATAACGAAAGGCCACGGCGGCAGCACGGGCCATTAGTGTCACGCCAGCGATACCGTGCTCATGGATGGCACATTGATCGAGGGCGCGAGTTTGTGCAGCGGTATACAGCGCTTCAGTTCCCAACATATTCCAGTCCGCGATTGATAATGGCCGGCCATTTCACGCCGTACCTCTGCAGCTAGGATAACAGGCCTTATTCTGGTGAACATCCACTGCTCTGCGCAAGGAGCATAAGATCGGCAAACGTTTCATTCACCTGCGCCCGAATTAAGCAGCGCAGAGTGAGATAGGTTCTGTCAAACTAGTGCTCAGAGACAAACCACGGGGCGATGTGAATTGCAGAAAACGCCAACAGAACAGGAGCTGCAGGCACTGTCGTCGGACATCAGGCGATGGGCCGGTGAACTGGGATTCCAGCAAACTGGCGTTACCCATGTGGAGCTGGGCGAGCACGAGCGCTACCTGCAGAAATGGCTGGACGCAGGCTTCCACGGTGATATGGACTACATGGCGCGCCACGGCAGCAAACGCGCCAGACCAGACGAACTCATTCCAGGCACACTGCGCGTAATCTCACTGCGAATGGATTATCTAACGGATGACACCAGAGCGCTTGACGTGCTGGAGTCACCGGAGTCCGGCTATATTTCACGCTACACTCTCGGGCGTGACTACCACAAGCTGATCCGCAAGCGGCTTGCCCAACTCGCCACGCGCATTGAGGAAGCAGCGGGAGGTGGCACCTACCGCGCCTTTGTCGATAGCGCGCCAGTGCTGGAACGTGCCATCGCCGAACAGGCCGGCCTTGGCTGGATCGCTAAAAATACAATGCTCATCAATAAGGACGCCGGCTCTTGGTTTTTCCTTGGGGAAATCTACACAGACCTGCCTCTGCCCATTGACACACCCCACAGCGAGAAGCATTGCGGCACGTGCACCACCTGCCTTGATATCTGCCCGACAAAGGCGTTTACAGGACCCTTCCAGCTGGACGCGCGCAAATGTATTTCCTATCTAACCATCGAACACAAAGGCAGCATCGATCCAGCGTTGCGACCCATGATGGGAAACCGGGTATTCGGTTGCGACGATTGCCAGCTGTGCTGCCCCTGGAATAAATTTGCACGCCATACTGATGAACCGGACTTTCGTCCGCGTCATGGCCTGTCGAATACAGAGCTCACGGCCTTGTTGCTATGGGATGAGGACACGTTCCTGGTAAAGACCGCCGGCTCTGCCATTCGCCGCATCGGCTATGAACGCTGGCTGCGCAATGTCGCGATAGCGCTGGGCAATGCGCCTTCTTCCGAGCGCGTCATACAGGCGCTGCGCCAACGGGAGCACCACGCTTCTTCCCTGGTCCGCGAGCACGTTGCCTGGGCACTCAATCAGCATGGCGTTACTCCAGCCTGAGGAAATGCTCCCGGTAGTAACGCATTTCGCTGATCGACTCACGAATATCGTCCAGCGCCAGATGGGCGGCGGACTTGGAAATACCTGACGCAAGCTCAGGCCGCCAGCGCATCATCAATATTTTCAGCGTGCTCACGTCAAGGTTGCGGTAATGGAAATAGGTCTCCAGTCCCGGCATGTGCCGCGCCATAAACCGCCTGTCCTGGCAGATTGAGTTGCCGCACATAGGAGACGCTCCCGCCGGAACCCATTGTTCCAGAAAGGCAACGGTGTCTCGCTCCGCGCGCGCCTCATCGATGTCACTGGCGCGCACACGCGCCACCAAGCCAGACTGGTTATGATGCCTTGTATTCCACTCGTCCATGCCATCCAGCCGGCTATCCGACTGATGCACCGCGATGACAGGTCCTTCCGCGAGGGTGTTCAACAAACTATCAGTGACGATGGTGGCGATTTCAATAACAACGTCGCCTTCCGGATCGAGGCCGGTCATTTCCATGTCAACCCAAATGAGATTATTGGCATCCTGCATACGATTCCCGTCCTGCCCGGTATGTGAGGCGCGCAGTGTAACAAATTGCCTCGACAGACCAAGACTGCCAACTAATAATGGGGAGATGAGTAAACGTAAACTGAGCCGCCAGCAGGCCTGGCGAGTAGAAAAAATCCAAGAGGAGCGCGCCAAACGCGCCGCGAGGCGTGACGAGGCCGCACAAGGTGCGCTGTCGGGCGGGGAACTCGGGCCCGAGCAGGACGGCCTGATCGTGGCCCATTACGGTACGCAGGTCGCGGTGGAGTCGATACCGGGCTCGAGTCGCCGCTGCCACCTGCGAGCCAATCTGGAAGGACTGGTTACCGGTGACAATGTAATCTGGCGTGAGGGGGATCCCTTCGGCGTCGTTGTGGCTCAGCGGGCACGAAGCAGCGAGCTTTGCCGGCCGGACTCCTACGGCAAACTGAAGCCAGTCGCTGCCAATATCGACAGGATTATGCTGGTCGTAGCGCCCTACCCCGAACCCCATGCCAATTTAATTGACCGTTACCTGGTTGCAGCAGACGCGGTCGGAATAGAGCCGGTAATCCTGCTGAACAAAGTCGACCTGCTTGCGCAGGATGCAGCCAGAGAGGAAAGTATTCACAGCATGCTCAGCGTCTACCGAGACCTGGGCTACCAAATCATTCACACCTCAGTCAAAACCGGAGGAACGGACGCTCTCCATTGCGCTCTGGAAGAACACACCAGCGTCTTCGTCGGGCAATCTGGTGTCGGCAAATCATCATTGGTGAATGCCTTGCTGCCGGGCGCGCAGATGCCGGTAGGACCACTGTCAGAAAATACGCAAAAGGGCACGCATACCACTACCACCGCACAATTGCTGCATCTGCAATGTGGCGGGTCACTGATAGACTCTCCTGGAGTACGCGAGTTCGGGCTGTGGCACATGACCCGAGAACAAGTAGAGCAGGGTTTCCGTGAATTTCAGCCACTCTTGGGGCACTGCAAGTTCCGCGACTGCCAGCACGAGGAAGAACCGGGCTGCGCGATCCTGCAATGCGTCGCTACGGGTGATATCGGCGAGCAGAGGCTGCAAAGTTATCGGCGCATCGTGGCCAGTCTGGAAGACAGTCGACAGTAATCCAGCTCAGGATCAGACCACTGCGCCCAAACTTTCCCCCACGCGCGTCATTACTCCGGGAGCATAGCGCTCATCAAACTCCATTACCCCTTCAGGGAACAGCAGAATCACCGTAGAGCCGAGGTAAAAGCGCCCCATTTCTTCACCTTTGGCCAGCGAGACCGCTGCAGGGGGATTCACATGATCCACCAACTGTCGGCGCCGTTGCGGCGGTGCTACACGACCCGACCAAACCGTTTCGATGCCTGCCACCACCATTGCACCGACCAGCACCATCGCCATGGGACCGAAGTCCGTATCAAAGTAGCAGACCAGGCGCTCGTTACGCGCAAACAGCCTCTCCACGTTGTCAGCGGTAACACCATTCACCGAGAACAACTGGCCAGGAACATAGCAACTCGCCGTTAACTGGCCCGCCACGGGCATATGTACGCGGTGGTAATCCCTTGGCGACAGGTAAATAGTCGCGAATCGGCCGCCGCGAAACGCTGCTCCACGGCTCGAATCTCCGCCCAGCAGATCGGTCACCGTATAATCACGACCCTTGGCCTGTAAAAGCCGCCCCTCGACAATGTCACCTATCTGGCTCACGGCCCCATCAGCAGGGCAAACAAGATCCGCGCTCGCCAGGGGTCTCACGCCCTCTCGCAGGGGGCGCGTGAAGAACTCGTTAAAACAGGAATAACGTCGGTACTCTGGCTCCTGCGCCTCTGACATATCCACATCAAAGGCGCGTATAAAACGATGGATAACAAAGTCTTTCAACCAGGCCGGATGACGCCACTCGGCCAGGGCACCGGTGAAGCGAGACAAGAGGTGTTGCGGCGCCAGCGCCTGAAACAAGATAAATAGTTTTTCCATGGCGCACAGTGTACCCGCAAACCGCCTTTAAGGGGTGATCGTTTGTGCCGCTACACTAAACCCCTGCATGGATTTTTCTGCGCACTGTGCCTGTCAGCGGACGGAGCCGAAGAGCACAATTTCACACACTCCGACTCCTGTCCCGGAACTCTATCGCTACAGGTTCTCCTCAGCAAAGGCGGCCAGGCGTGAACGCACAATACCGTTCACGTGCATGATGCCCGCGTGGGGATAGGCCTTACTTTTTTCTACCAGGTAAGTGAGCCCCGACGTCAGCGGTGAAATATACTTGTTGTCTATTTGAGCCAGGTTACCCAGCACCACAATTTTGGAATCGGCCCCGACGCGACTAATCACCGACTTGAGTTGAAACTGGGTCAATCCCTGCGCCTCGTCAATCACGATGTAGGCATTATTAAACGAGCGTCCGCGCATAAAGTTCAGCGACTTGAACTGAATATTGGCCCGTTCCTTGACGTAGGTAATACTGCCATGACACGATTCATCCGTGCCGTGCAATACCTCCAGATTATCGTCAAATGCGGCGAGCCAAGGCGCCATTTTCTCTTCCTCTGTACCCGGCAGAAAACCGATATCCTCTGCGATCGGGGGGGTCGAGCGCGCCACAATCAATTTACTGTACTTGTTTTGCTCGAGGATCGCGTGCAGGCCGTAAGCGAGCGCCAGCAATGTTTTCCCCGACCCGGCAGGGCCGGTCATCACCGTCATGTCTACGCTGTCATTATCCAGCAGGGACATGGCCATTGCCTGCTCCAGATTGCGCGGTGACAAACCCCAAAAACGCTTGTGCATCAGGCTGTCGCGGGAATCACAACGCAGGTAGACAAAGTCCCTGTCCACGCGCTGCACGAAGGCAATGAATTCCTGATCGTCGTGCACAAACATATTGGGATACGCCTGTGGCAGCGACTTGCGCGGAATCCGGTGCAGCGTGCAGTTGCCCTCTCGCAGCGTATCGACTTCGCTGATCATGGACCAAAAATCGCCCTCCACATGCTCGTAACCGCGCGCAAGCAGGTCAATATCATCGAGAACCCTGTCGCGCCGGTAGTCCTCAACGTGTATCAGGCCAGAACCTTTCGCCTTGATTCGCATGTTGATGTCCTTGGTCACCAGGCAGACGAACTCAGCGGGATTTTCCGCCTGCAGGCTCAAGGCCACATTGATTATGCGATTGTCATTCGCCTGATCTTGCGTGCCGTCGAGATAGGGCACATCAGCGTCGCCAATCAGGCGCTGGTCAGGGTATATCGCAAGTGTTCCCCGGGGCACATCCTCAGGCGTTGAACCGGGCACGGGCACGCCGGCCTGAATATCTTGCGGTGATGCGTTATCGACGACCTTATCGATCATCTGTATCGCGATACGCGCCTCACGGCTGACGGTCTTGTCGCGACGGTCCTTGATATGATCGAGTTCTTCCAGAACGGTCATCGGAATGACCACATGATGTTGTTTGAAGGCAGCTACCGCCGTCGGATCGTGCAGTAATACGTTGGTATCCAGTACATATGTCTTTTTGACAACAGCTTTGAGTGAAGTGGTTTTTTCTACACGCAGCGTAGAATCTCGGTCCATAAAGAATTCCTCTCGGTGAGTTTCAAGGGAGCACAACAATCCCTCAGCCGCTTTAACGACTGGGAGACATAAAACACGATGGACAAAGCTTTTTTCGAGGGCATTGTGACGGCGCGAGAGGTACACCCCAGTGAAGGACACTCACTGGTGAGATGACGGTACCTGGCGTTCGACTCCGGAACGACTGTATTGATAAGGCAGCCCGGCGTCTGAAAATTATTCAAATCCACATCCCGGCGGCATGCAACCGCAATAACTTGATTATTGGACTGGCTGTGGCGCACTGTCAAGGCATCGCGAGAAATTCGCAAAGCTTTGTGTCATTCCAGCATAACGCACTGACAGCAACGTGGAATTACGCTACGATGGTGCGCTGATTCCATGATAATTACTTTGCTTCATGCTTACTCAGGATAATCTCACCCAGCTTACAGATCTGAAAAACCAGATGGAGGCTGCGAAGGAACGCGCCGAAGCAGTTGTCAAAGGTACTCAAGCCCGGTACGGATTCGCCGTGCTGGACGATGGGCGTGAAGTGTTCATCCCCCCGCAAGAAATGCTCAAGGTTTTTCCCAACGATCGAGTACAGATTTGTATACGTCCCACCAAGGACAACAAAACCATTGCGGATATTGAAAAGCTGATTGACAGTCCCGTTGAAGAATTCACGGGGCGCTGCGTGCGCAAGGGCAAAGCCGTTTTCGTCGTGCCGGATCTGCCCCAGTTCAGCCGCTGGCTATTCCTCCCCACACAGGCCCGCAACGGCGCAAAGGAGGGAGACTTCCTGCGCTGCGCGATACTTCGCCACCCTATTCGAGACGGCAAACCACAGGCCAAGGTCCTGTCGGTTCTGGGCGATGAAACCACCCCCGGGATAGAAATTCTCTACAGCATCAGCAAGCACCATCTGCCTAACCAGTGGAGCAAGGGCAGCCTCAATGACATTGAAAAAAGCCTCGCAGAACACCCTCCAGAGACGACGCTGGATCGGCGGGACCTGACTGATCTCGAGTTTGTCACCATAGATGCGGCAAAAACACAGGACATTGACGACGCGCTCTATGCTGAAATCAGTGACGATGGATGGACACTATTTGTCGCCATTGCCGACCCAACAGCCTATGTGAGCACCGCGTCGAGGCTTTACAAAGACATAGCGCAGCGCGCTACCTCCGTCTATTTTCATGGTGATGTCCTGCCAATGCTCCCCGAAATACTCTCGCAAGAAACCTGCGCCCTTTCCGAGGGTGTGGACCGGCCGGCGCTGGTATGCAAGATCTCTGTCAGCGACGCTGGAGAGGTAGGTGAGTTTGAGTTTATTGAAGCCACCGTGCGCTCGCGAGCCAAGCTGTCTTACTATGCAGTCGAGCGCTACCTCAATGGGCAGTATGACGAGTTAATGAGCCACTCCACACCGCTGGAATCTCTCTATCAGGTTTATCGAGCACTGCGCAGCCGCCGCGAGCAGAACAACCTGCTTATGGATGACAGACAGGAGTTTCGATGGATTCTCAATGACAACAAACAGATCGAGACCATCGAGACCGCGGAGAAATTACTCTCTCAAAAGCTGGTCGAGGAATGTATGGTTGCGACGAATCGGTGTGCGGCGCGATTTTTAGTGACAAACAACACAACCGGACCGTTCATCGCCCACCCGGGATTTCGCTCGGACCGACGGGAGGAATTGAAAAAATTTCTCGAAATGCACGCGCCCGATCTCGCCGAACTGGATCCCGACACCGTGCAAGGCTACCGCGACATCATAAAGGGGCTCTCTGCTGAGGGGCGAAAACTGCCTTTACGCACCATGGCTAACAGGCTTCTAACCCGCGCGGCAGTGACAACACAGCACGCACCCCACATGGGCATGGCCCTGGACTGTTACACCAACTGCACCTCGCCCTTGCGCAAATACGTCGACTTCCTGGTGCACCTTCAGATCAAGGCCATACTGAACAAAAAAGAACCGACTGAAAATGTTGAGGAAACACTGTTAAAGGGACTGAGAAGCCGCATTGGCGCAAGTCGTGAAGCGACCATGGCAACTGATCGTTGGTTAGCGGGGAACTACCTCAAGCGGCTTACTCAGGACGGCGGCGTCACTTTTAAGGCGACAGTCTCCCACGTGACCAGCAGTGGATTCACAGCACGCCTGACACAAAACGGACTGACCGGTTTTGTAGATCTGCGCAAAGACCCTGAAAAGTTCAGCTATGATAAATGGACCGCCAGCCTGACCAGTACCACTCGCCGCTTTCAAATCGAACAGACAGTAGAGCTTTCATTGATAGGGCTTGATGACGAGATTAGCAATCAGGCGCTGTTTGCTCCAGTCCCGGGCTGCGGCCTGAAGACTGTGGCCACACCAGCCATACAGGATGCTACTTCCTAGAGATCGGGGAGCCTGAAACCTCGGTGGTAGCACCCCCTGTCACTGATCTATGCGTATCTTTCGCCATCTGCTCCCTGACCCGCAATACCAGTTGAATCATCTCTCGAACGCCAAGATTACGCAGGTACTCGCCCATCTGCGGATAGGTATCACACCACACATCGGGGTTTACCACTCGCAGGGTTTCAATGATCTCTATCTCGCCGTCAGAGAAATCGGAATCCCCGAAAATCAACCGGGTGAAGGTATCGACTACCGTCATCTCATTAGTACAGTCCATGCCGCCATCTTTATAGGATCGTCGCACTGGCACTCCCCTGTTATCAAGGCCGTTGAACACCTATTCAGTATGGACGACCCCTGCGCAGCGCCACCCGTCATTTTGGGGAATTTTACACAGATATCGCCGGAAAACGCCGAATACACCCAATATAGGGCAATCGATTTACACCGCTCACCGGGCTGTCAGAAGACGCTGTGGCCCGGAGTTCTTGGGAAAGGTATGGCGTCTCGCACATTTTCCATACCGGTCACGTAGTTCAGCAGTCGCTCGAAACCCAAGCCAAATCCTGCATGCGGCACTGTTCCATAGCGACGCAGATCCCGATACCACCACAATTCCTCATGCAGTGCCTCGTCCATACGTGCGTCCAGCACATCCAGCCGCTCTTCTCGCTGACTGCCACCAATAATTTCACCCATACCCGGAGCCAGCACATCCATTGCAGCAACGGTCCTACCGTCATCGTTTAGCCGCATATAAAACGCCTTGATCTCAGCGGGGTAATTGACTACCACCAGCGGGCGTCCGATGTATTTTTCCGTCAGATATCTCTCATGCTCGGATGCCAGATCCAGCCCCCACTCCACCGGAAATTCAAACGTCTCATCGCTGCTTTTCAGCACCTCAATGGCCTCGCTGTAGTCCATGCGCTCAAACGGGCTATCCAGTACACCGCGCAAGCGCGGTATGAGGCCCTCATCGATGTGTTGTTGAAAAAACGCCATATCATCCTCACGCGCATCCAGCACTGCGCCAATAACATATTTCAGCAATTGCTCAGCCAAGCGGGCATTCTCGTCCAGATCCGCAAAAGCCACCTCCGGCTCCACCATCCAGAACTCAGCAAGGTGACGGCTGGTATGTGAGTTCTCGGCGCGGAACGTGGGCCCAAACGTATATACCTTACTCATGGCAAGGCAGTAAGACTCCAATTCCAATTGGCCCGACACAGTGAGAAAAGACTCGCCCGAAAAAAAATCCTGCGCGTAATCGACCGTTCCCTGCGGAGTAAGCGGCAGGTTCGTTAAATCCAGAGTACTCACCCGGAACAGCTCTCCAGCACCCTCGCAGTCACTGCCAGTGATGATGGGTGTATTGACCCACTGGAAGCCATCATCATGAAAGAAATTATGAATCGCATTCGCCATAGTGCTGCGCACCCGGGAAATTGCACCGAAGGTATTCGTACGCGGGCGTAGATGTGCCTGGGAGCGCAGGTACTCAAACGTATGCCGCTTCTTGGCGATGGGATAGGTCTCTGGGTCATCTACCACACCTACCACCTCCACCGAGGTCGCCTGAATTTCGACACTCTGCCCCTTGCCCTGCGACGCGACCAGCTCCCCCGAGACTATGACGGCGCAGCCGGTGGTCAGCGCCAGCACCTCGGACTCATAGTTCGCCAGCGTGTTGGGCACAACCGCCTGTACCGCGTGAAAAGAGGAGCCATCATGCACGGCGAGGAAAGAAATACCGGCCTTGGAATCGCGCTTGCTGCGCAACCAACCCCTGACCGTTACCCTGCCACTAACAGGAGGTTTGCCACTGAGAAGAACCGCAACTGTGTGAATATCAGACATCGGGTGGAACTTACCGTTTAAGAATGCAGTGGGCAGTAGGTTACCCAATGCGCTCGCAGGCTTCCAGACATAAGTCTCCCGCGCAACCGGGTGACACTACCCAACTGGCACACGGTTTCGTGCACCGTTTTCTTTTTGACGCCTACGGGGCGCAGCTGTTGTGCTCTGCGAGCGTTGTCGATTTAATGCAGAGTGCGCCAAAGGGGCGCGCGGACAACGAGGTCACTATGACGAAAAACGGATCATCAGCACTGCAAGGAAACGCCTACTGCAGTTTTTCGACCCGCAAACGCAGTGGTGACTGGGTATCTACCCCGGTATGGTTCGCACCCGACGGCGATAGTGTTTACCTCTTTTCCGCCGGCCACGCGGGAAAAGTGAAACGACTGCGCAACTTCCCAGACGCTCGCGTCGCGCCGTGCACGGTCACTGGCACCGTCACCGGCGCATGGATCGAAGCCGAGGCCTGCCTGCTCACCACACCTGCAGATGAGAAAACAGCACTTGACGCCTTGCGCCGCAAATACGGCCTGCAAATGCTGGCGGCCGATTTTTTCTCAAAATTAACCGGTAAAATGCAGCGGCGCGCCTATATCCGAGTCAATTTCCCTGCCACTTGACCTGTATCAATGCGAACACTCAAACAATAAGAAACCATGCCACTGTGAAAGACAAAAACCAGTGGAGAAAGACTCATGTCGCAACACGTACTGCACCAACACGACATTGAAGATCAACGCATCATGCGGCGCCTGGGTATGGTAGTCGGTTGTTTTATCGCTGCAACGGCAGCAATGGCCATCGCTATTGCCGTTGTCATGGGTTCAGCCATTCAGGCGGCCGTATGCATACCGCACTCACGACCGTCGTGCACCTTGGTGGGATCGAAGTAATGCTTACAGGTAGGTAGTTCGAAGCGCTCCATATAGGCTTCGACATCCTCCTCGGACCAATAAAACAGGGGTGCTACCTTAAGAATTCCCCGCGCATCTCTGGAGACGATATCGAGGGTTTTACGGTGCTCTGTCTCCTCGCGACGAATACCGGTGAGCCAGATTTGCGGCTGGAAGTCGTTCAGCGCACGATCAAAAGGCTCCAGCTTCACCTGCCGGGTAAACTCCTGGTGCCGCTCTTCTTCATCTACCGTAGGAATCCCGCCCGTTAATGCATTGCGGCGCTCCGATGTCATCTCTGGTGAGTACACATGGATATTCACATCGAGGCTGCGGATCAGCCTGTCTGCTACCACGTAGGTATCGCGGAGGTTGTAGCCGGTATCAACCCAGATGGTAGGCACTGTCGCATCGACCTGTCCCACGAGGTGCAACATGGCCGCAGCATTGCGGCCCATGCTGGTAGTCGCAATCGTAGGCTGCTGCAAACCCAGCGCCCAGGACACGATGTCCCCGGCACTGGCATCGCGCAAGGTTTTATTCAGGTTGTCAATATCCAAATCCACGGCGGATGACACCACCCTATTCCCATTTTCGTGGAATGAACTTTATAGAATCAAAAACCTAGTTACCAATAACCGCAAAGTATATAGATATGCCCTGTCGCAGTCGGTTGCATGCTACCAGATACGCTCATACAGGCTGATAATTTCCCCCGTGTCGGGAATACGCGGGTTGTTTGCCGGGGAGCCCGAGTCCAGTGCCTGCGTCGCCATCAGCGTAAGCGAGTCAAACCAGTCTCGCTCAGTGATGCCCCACGTGGCAGGCCCGGGCACCTGCAGATTCCGTGTCAATGCACGCAGTGCGTCAACCAATTTCTCGCAGGCAAGTGCATCGGCGTTTGATGCTTCTGCAACGCCAATATAGCGGGCACATTCGGCATAGCGTTGCGCTGCAGCACCAACAGACCATGCGGTCACCTCCGGCAGCAGCATTGCATTGCTCAACCCATGCGGCACATGGAACAAGGCGCCAATGGGGCGGCTCATGCCGTGGATAAGGGTCACGGAGGCATTGGCAAAAGCAATACCACCCTGAGTCGCCGCCAGCATCATCGCTTCGCGCGCCTGCCGGTTGTCCGGCTCGGCGCAAGCGGTCTGAATATTCTGATAAATAGTGCGCATTGCGGTGAGCGCGACACTGTCGGTGAAGGGATTGGACTTGCGACTCACAAAGGCCTCCATCGCGTGGCAGAAGCTATCGATACCTGTGTCTGCAGTCAGCCTGTAAGGCATGCTCAGAGTCAGCTCGAAATCGACCAGGGCAGCGACCGGCATCATCCCCAGCCCCATGCACAGCATTTTTTCCTGCGTCTGTGTATCCGTAATGACCGCCACACGGGTCGCTTCGGACCCCGTGCCGGCGGTCGTGGGAATGGCGATAACAGGCAAGCCGGAATTCACTTGATGAGGCACCTTATAGTCGCGCATAACGCCACCGTGCACCGCCAATACCGCCACCGCCTTGGCGGTATCCAGAGAGCTACCTCCGCCCAGAGCAACGACACAATCGTACTCACCGGCGCGACACACCTCGAGGGCCGCATACACGCTTTCGGTTGTCGGATCGGGCACACAGTCACCGAACAGGCCGCAGGCAATACCTGCCTCCGACAGGGGCGACTGTATACGATCACTGTAGCCGCACTCTCGCATGAAGGGGTCGGTCACCAATAACGGCCTGGAAAGTCCGAGTTCTGTCAGTGTCGTGACCAGTTCTGCGCTAGCTCCGGCGCCGACACGCAGAATGCGGGGCAGGTTAATTATCGACGCCATTGCGCGATCTCCTGTGACGTACTTTTGTGCATTGATGTGCTTTGAGGTGGCACTCTCGCAAGGCAGGTATGCGAGGTCAAGGCGACCCGCACGAAAGGTCGAGCTCATTACGGTAAAAAAACACTGCAGCTGGCGCGAAAGGCGGGGCTAGTGGGGTAGCCGTAATCATCAGGGGTCAACGCTTCCCGCATGACCCTTGGTCCGAACAGGCCGCAGCTCGTAACGCTGTTCCGTCATTTGCGCTTCCCAGACACCAAAGCAGCCGCTTTCCAGATCGTCGTAGGCCTGGCGAATAGAATCGTTTACCTGGGGGTAAGCCACCTCGTCCCAAGGGCATTCATCCCGGGAGAAAAAACGGCAGGCCAAAGACTCTTCACCAGGCTCGCACTCCTCTGACACCACGGCAGACCGAAAACCAACATATAACTGATTGATGAACGTGATGCTCCCCGCCATGTACAGTTGCAGCTCAGTAGGGGCCAAACTAACCCCGGCCTCTTCGCAAAGCTCCCTGGCAGCACCCTCTGCCAGTGTCTCGTTCTGCTCAAGGAAACCACCTGGAATAGCCCATTTTCCGCGCTGCGGCGGGTGACTGCGCTGCACCCATAAAAGCCGCTTTCCGCAGGAGATAAACGCTGTCACCACCACGCGGGGATAATCGTAAACCGGTGCCTGACAGCGCTGACAAAAAAGATAGTTACGCACTTCGCCACCGACCACCGAGCGCATCAGCGGGCCACAGCATTCGGGACAATATTTGATATCGGACAACAGGCCACTCCTTGTCGGGAAACGATAGCACTTTGCCTTGGCAAAAGCATTGGCGCTATGCTGCACCCTTTGCACTAGCGAGATAGCCGCATGAACGACCGTCTGCCAGAAATCCAATTACTGCTCACCGGCAACGAAATTATGAGCGGCGACACTATCGACTCCAACTCTGCGGTCATTGCCCAACGGCTGGCAGAGGCGGGGCTGGGCATTCACCGCAAGGTCACACTGGGAGACGATGCACAGTTGATCGCAGACGAGCTTGTCGACATGGCCAAAAGTGCAGATGTGGTTATCGTCAATGGTGGACTCGGCCCGACCATTGACGACCTTACTGCCGAAATACTCGCCAATGCCGCTGGCGTGGCGCTTGAAGAACGACAGGAGGCGGTCACTCATTTGCAACAATGGTGTGCACGACGCAACCTGCAACTGAACCAAGCCAATCTAAAGCAGGCTATGCTCCCCGCGGGTTGCGCGATCATTGATAACCCTATCGGGAGCGCTGTGGGCTTCGAGCTGAATATCGACCGTTGCCGCATCATCTGCACACCCGGAGTGCCCGGGGAGCTCAAGGCGATGCTGGGTCCTATTGTCGCCAGCATCGCCGGGCAGACAGCCTCTGCGTCGAGACGCAACGTACTGCGCTTGCAGACCTTTGGTCTCGGAGAATCCACTGCACAGCAGATAATCAGCGACGCGATCCCGGACTGGCCCACTGCCGTTGAGCTGGGCTTTCGCGCCGGCTCGCCGCAAATGGAAATCAAGCTCAGCATCAATACTCCCTCTGCCACAGACGCGCAGGAAAAATGCAGGCAACAACTGAATGAGCTGTTTGGTGACCATATTATTGGAGAGGGAGACACGACTCTGGCGCAGCGCGTGCTGCAACTACTTGACGGGCGAAACGCCACCCTGTGCACAGCGGAGTCTTGTACCGGCGGACTAATCGCCTCCAGCCTCACGCAGGTACCCGGCGCTTCCAGCGGCTTTCATGCGGGTTTTGTCACCTATTCCAACAGCATCAAACACTCCGTCCTGGGAGTGAGTGAAGACACGCTGGCGCAGTGCGGAGCAGTCAGCGAAGAAGTGGTTCGGGAAATGGCCAGGGGCGCACTGCGAGAAGCCGCAGCGGACTACGTAATCGCAGTCTCCGGTATAGCCGGCCCAAGCGGCGGTACCGCCGAAAAACCGGTGGGAACAGTGTGGCTCGCCTGGGGCACAGCGCAGGATTTACACACGCGCAACCTGTGCTGGCCGGTCGAGCGAACGCTATTCCAAACCATGATCGCCGCCGCAGGGCTCGACATGATCCGAAGAACCCTGTTGGGCATTGACACTGAACCGCGCTACTTTGATCAGCGTCAGGCCAAGCACACCGGGTAATACCCGCTAGGGCTGCAATTGCTCAATCTGCCAGACGGCATTGCTGCCAAGGGTGTATACGAAACGGTCATGAAGGCGGTGCTCTCGCCCCTGCCAGAACTCGATGCGCTGCGGAATCACACGGTAACCACCCCAGAAATCGGGCATCGGAATCTCTCCTTGCGCAAACTTCTCGCGGATACCATGAAACTGTTGCTCGAGAACGGCTCGGGCACTGACAGGTCTACTTTGACGAGATGCCCAGGCCGCGATCTGACTTTCTCTCGGGCGCGTCAGGAAATAAGCCGCCGATTCAGTCGCCGTCATTTTCTCGGCATGACCGCCAATAATGACCTGGCGATCAAGTACGTTCCAGGGAAAATGCAAAGATACCTGGGGGCGCTGCGCCATCGCTCTTGCCTTGTCGCTGTCAAGGTTGGTGTAAAATATAAAACCACCCTGAGACATCCCCTTCAGCAGCACTATCCGCTGCCCTGGCGTGTCGTTCTCACCGACAGTCGCCAGCACCATTGCAGTCGGATCTTTAAGACCAGCCTCTACAGCCTGCTCCAGCCAGAGCTCAAACTGCCGCAGAGGACTGTCGTCCAGCCGATCCCTGGCGAGGCCGCCTGCCGTGTATTCCCTCCGGAATTTCTCGTATCCCAATGTCAATGCCTGTTACGCTGCGGGCCTAGTAGTGTAGCCTTGAGGCCTCACAGAGGCAAAGTCCGGCCCTATGGAACACCCACCCACCATTCAAATCGCCAATGACACCGATCTGGGCATTCTGGTCGACATACTCAGCGACAGTTTTTCCACTGACCCCATGTTTAACTGGGTCTTTCCACAAACGGAACTCTATCCCCACTTTTTTCATCTGCTGGTGAAAAAAGTGTACCTCCCGCACGGTATTGTGCACATGGACGAGAGGGACCGCGCGGCGGCACTGTGGCTACCGCCTGCAGAACGCCTGGAGGTTGCACCTCGCCTTGGCCTACTGCGATTTGGTATCAGACTGGTGGGTAAAACAGGGGGGCTGAGAGCCCTGTCGCGACTGTATCGACAAGGCAGGGTCTTCGAGAAGCATTACCCGCGTGAGCCACATTACTACCTGCAGTTTATCGGCTGCCGCAGCGCAGACCAGGGTCAGGGCATCGGCGCAGCCCTGCTGAAGGATGGGCTGGCCATCTGCGATAACCGCGGCATGCCGGCCTACCTCGAGTGTTCGAATCACCGCAACGTACCGCTCTACCAGCGCCATGGTTTTCAAATCAAGGCGCAGCAGGTAGTGGGCAAAAACGGGCCGATGGCCTGGTTTATGTGGCGCGACCCCCGCTAGTCTGTCCGGGCATGCGGCTTAATCCTTGGTGCTGGGAAACACCGGTGCACGCTGCATCATCGCCGGGATCTGGGGGAAGGGGAACAGCGACTGCCAATCAGCACCGAAATCTTCAGCAATAAGCTGCCCGCCGGCATTACGGTAGCACTCGTCCATAGACTCGATCAGCGCATCACGAGACGCCACACCGAGCAACACTGCCGCTTCCATCATACCCTCGGCACGCAGACGCACGGCGGGAGGCACATCATCACCGGTGGCTAATGCAAGAAATATCTCATTCCAGCGGACCTGCAGCTCTGTTTCCAACGGGTGCATACGCGATGCCCTGTAATAATAGATTTAACACGCCAAAAAACAGGCGCTGACGCGGCTCCCACATACGCCCGCATTACAGTATGCGTGGCAAATCAAAACAGTTAAAGTCTGGCACTGGCAGCACAATGGAATCACAAGGCATGACTAAGCAACTTGGCAAACGACTGACATCACTGCTCGCTGCGACCCTTGTGGTCGCATGTACCGCTATGAGTCCGGGTGATTCGGCAGACGAAAGTGTATCGACACGCACCATCACTCCGGTGACTACCGAATCGGCAGCGCCGATTATCAACTACAGCGAACGTTTCCTGCCGGTGGTAGCCCGTGATGGAATGGTTGTTGGCCCGGAGCAATTGGCCGCACAAGCTGGCGTCGACATCCTGAGCAGAGGTGGCAATGCCATCGATGCGGCTGTTGCCACCGGTTTTGCGCTGGCCGTGACGTATCCTCGCGCCGGCAATCTAGCGGGCGGGGGATTTATGCTGATCCACCTGGCGGATGAAAATCAGCAAACACTCATTGATTACCGCGAAAAAGCACCGATAGCCGCAACCGAAACTATGTATCTCAACCCCGCGGGCGAGGTCGATCGACAAAGGGAATTTTTCAGTCTGCAGTCGGCTGGCGTACCCGGCACCGTCGCAGGCATGCTGTATGCGCAAGAAAAATATGGCTTACTCAGCCGCCAGGAGGTGATGGCTCCCGCTATCGCGCTAGCCCGCGAGGGTATAGACCTATCGTTCGGGCTGCACTTTGAAATTTCCGCCAGTGCCGAGCGCCTGCGCGCAAACCCTGCGGCCCGTGACATATTTTTCCACGAGGACGGCACCCTTTACGACATTGGCGAGCGCTGGCGCCAACCCGATCTTGCGCGCACTCTCGAGGCAATCAGCCAACAGGGTCGCGACGGCTTTTACGCGGGCTCTGTGGCCGACTATATCACCACAGAAATGGAAAACGGTGGCGGACTGATCACCGCGCAAGACCTGGCAGAGTACAACGTCGTCGAGCGTTCACCCGTGCGCGGCACCTACCGCGGCTTTGAGATCGTGTCAGCGCCACCCCCCTCCTCTGGCGGCGTGCATATCCTGCAAATGCTCAATCTGTTGGAGGGTTACGATTTGCAAGCCATGGGGCACAACTCGGCCGCTTACCTGCACCACCTGTCGGAGAGCATGAAACTGGCATACGCCGATCGCAGCCTCTATCTGGGAGATCCTGATTTTGTCGATGTACCCGTCACTGAATTGATAGGTAAGGACTACGCCACACTGCAACGCGAGCGGATTGACTCCGGGGTAGCCACGCCATCGGCGCAGATCGCACCCGGACTCTTGATCAATGGAGAAAGCACGGACACCACTCACTACAGTGTGGCAGATCGCTTTGGCAACGTGGTCAGCAATACCTACACGTTAAACTTCAGCTTCGGCTCACACATTGCGGTGCCACATACCGGCATGCTGCTGAACAACGAAATGGCAGATTTCGCCGCTGCTCCGGGCACGGCTAACGCGTTTGGACTGATACAGGGTGACGCTAATCGGATCGAGCCGGGAAAGCGGCCGCTCTCTTCCATGAGCCCCACGCTCGTGTTTCGCGATGGTCAACCGTGGATCGCCACGGGCAGCCCGGGGGGGAGCGTCATAATCACTACCGTTCTGCAGACAATTCTGAACGCCATGGAATTTGATATGAATATCGCAACAGCTGCTGCAGAACCACGCATTCACCACCAGTGGATGCCGGATGAACTGCGCATGGAAAAAGGATTCAGCCCGGACACGATCAAGCTCCTGATCGACATGGGTCACCCGGTGGGCATTTCACCGCGGACCAGCGGACGCACCAACTCAATTATGTTGCAGGATGGCTGGTTACTGGGTGCCTCCGATACGCGCCGCCCGGGTGGGTTTGTCGCGGGCTATTCATCGCAGGGTCAGTAACCTTGCGCCTGCACACAACGCCGAACGGCAGCACGCAGGCTCAGGAATGAGGCGCTACTGCGCGCTTATCGCTGTTGTCGAGGCATGCACCCGAAGGCGTGGCAAGGATCTCAGTGGCCGGGTGCTGCTCACCTTGGCATCTACCGCTGAACAGGATACCGCGGGGATAGCCAGCGCCAGCCGGCGAAAAAGCGCCACTGGCACTGTCAGCCTTTTTTCTTGAGCGGGCTTCCCTGCAACCTGAACTTCGCGGTCTGCCGACTGATGACCACCAGTTGACCGTCACTATCCCAATACTCCCCATCCTCTTCTACCACGCCATTGGTCAGATAGTGGCAGACCGTGCGGAACTGAATAGGGCCCGGCGCAGGATGCGCACGCACCTGCACGGTGAGTTCAACGGTGGGCACCCAGCCCACCGGCCCAAACACGGTCAGTACGGGCGGCGGACCCGCATCGGCAAACATCAGTAACGAGATAATATCCGGGTCGGTACCGTCACGATGGGCCATCCACCCCCTGAATTCGCCACTGCCATCGCCTTTGCGTTCGCTGAATACCTCCTGACCAGACACCAGACGGATTTCTGCCCGCTGCCGGAATTCGACGCCCTTGTCTCGCGATGGCGGACACTCGTCCCATGGAGGGTAGTGGGGCCGTTCCCTGGACGACCAGTTTTCTCCCTTCAATTTGTCAAGATCGGTGTACGCGGCCGTCACCTTCACTTTCAGTTGTTCGTTCTGGAACATTTTGACCTCGGCAAAGCTGGTGCCGCGCCCTCCTCCCAGCATCTCAACCTGACAATCGATAGGACCCAGCGCCGTCGGCGCGAGGTAAAACGCGCTCACAGTCAACGGGTCACGATGAGGCAACGCTGCCCGCAGGGCTCGCCCGGCGATTGCCATGACATAGCCCCCGTTGGGGACCTCGCCGACGCGCCAGCCCTCACATAATTCACCCCGGTAGAGGTTTTCACCCACCGCTTCAACAGCAGTTTCCCTTGCAAATTGACTCATCTTGGCCACACTCTGGTTAATCTTACGCCCGGATTTAGGCCGCGCAGGTATTTTGTCCGCCATTGCAGGCAATGTATAGTCTGCCTTGAAACAGGACGCGACGTTAGATGAGTATCGACGACATTCCCAGCCGCTTCATAAGCCTTGTTCTCAGTGCCCTGCTGACGACCCTCCCTGTCGCGGCACAGGAACAGGCCGATGCAGCCGCGGCATTCGCAGACGAACGCCTTGATGAGCAATCCTATCAGCGCGCCATTGCGGCGATTGAATCTCGCGGAGGTGCCTACGCGGCGGGACTACCTGAGTCCTTGCTCGGTCTTGGCCAAGCGCTGCAGCGCGAGGGCCGGCATGAAGAAGCCATTGATGTACTGAAACGGGGTGTCCACCTGACCCGCATCAACGAGGGCCTTTACTGCGCTCAGCAGATACCCCTGTTGCACGCGGAGATTGACAGTCACAAGGCGCAGCGGGATTACACCGAGGCCGATGAGCGTCAAAACTATCTCTACCGGGTGCAAATGAGCAGTTTACAAAATAACGAGGGGCTGCCACAGGCTCTGATGGCGCAGGCCAGCTGGCAATTTGAGGCTTATCAACTCGGCCTTGAAGGGTCGGAGCGCTACGCTCGCCTGATGAATATGTGGGAACTCTACAGACTGGCAATGGGTGATATCGTCGACCGCGAGGGAGAGTCTTCCCCAAATTTACTGCCGCCCCTGCTCGGTATGCTGCAAACCCAGTATTTAATCTCCAGCTATGAAATCAGGAGTCCAGCCCAGGCGTTTGGCGAGGACGGGCGACCGAACGAGGCGCTCATGCGTTTCAACAAGTACCGCGCGAAGAGTTACCAGCAGGGTAACGCTGTGCTCGGCACGCTGTCCGATATCGAGCAGGAGCGAGCACCCGAGAATGCGCTCTCCAGAGCCCGCTCCATGGTCATGCTGGGGGACTGGCGTCTGTGGAATGGCAAGACGGAAAGCGCCTTCGCCGCCTATCAGGCCGCCGAGGTGGAACTTGCTGGCGTTAATGATGCCCAAGCGATGAGTACCATGCTGTTTGGGGAGCCCGTCCCCTTGCCCGACTTCGAGGCGGTGAATACGCTGCCGCCGACCGTGAAGCCGGAAGAAGCCGATATACTGCTGTCATTTAACGTCAGTGATGAAGGCCGCGTGCGGGAACTGGAGCGGCTGGATGAGAATGATATCGATGAAAGACGGGCATCACGATTAATGCGACAGTTACGCAACACAACGTTTCGTCCACGCATAGAAGCGGGACAACCAGTAGAGGCCGAGCACATTGTCAAAGCCTTCGACATCCAGTAGCGGCACCCTGCGCGCCCTCGGCTACGCGACAGGCGCGGCCTGCCTGTGCCTGCTCCTGTCGGGATGCCCCAGTGCCAGCAACCCGCCCAAGCCGCAGGAATCAAGTTCACCCAGCACCCCACCGCCCACCAGCAGCGCGGGCGGCGCGGCTGGCAGCACCTCCGGAAGCAAGCAGGGTCCGACCGGCAGCGGCGCCGAGGGCGAGACAGCTTCCGGGGGCGAGAGTGCAGCCGGGGAAGGCGCCGGCACCAGCGGTAGCCAAGCCAATGGTGCAGATGACTCGCAACAGACCGCCGGGGCAGAGGGTAATGACTCCTCCTCGAACGCACAATCCGGCGCTGCCGCCGGCGCAGAAGCCGGCACTGGCGAACCCACTGCTGGCACTGACGAGTCAGGCTTTGGTAATGCGCCAACAGGGGCCGCAGGGCTCCCTGATCTGAGAGATGAACCCGACAGCGGCAGCGCAGACGCAGCCACCGGAGGCGGCGTACCCGAGGCGTACGGAGAGATCGCCGGTGCCATGCCCGATGCCGTGCCCGGCACCAATGCAGGGACAGCGCGCAGCAACGACGAAAACAGTCCTTATGGCACCGGCGGAGCCTATGGTAGCGACAATCCCGAAGGGGCTCTGACACCGGGTGAACAGATCGCCATTCTGGATGCGGAACTGGCACGGGGTGCGGGGGAGTTCGACGAAATCATCATGCAAACAGAGACGCAGCAGCGCGAAGCCGCGAGAGAACAAGCACCGCCTCCTGCCACAGGCAGCGGCAGCGCAGGCTATGGCTCAGAAAACGCGGATGCGGATAGCCCCTACGGTGGCGGCATCGCCAGTGCCGGCGGCTACGGCGGCGGTCTCGGTGGTGCCAGCGGCGGCCCACCCCAGAACACGGCAAAGTATCCGCCGCCCGCAGGTATTCCTGCAGGAGACGATGATGACGTCGTCGCCCGGCAATTGCGAGAGGCTGCGATGCGTGAACCCGATCCCGCTATTCGGGAAAAATTATGGAATGAATACCGCAAATACAAAGGGATTGACCCGTGAATGCTACTCGGCTGTTTCTGCTTGGCATGCTCTGCCTGCTGCTGACCGCGTGCGTCAGCCAGTCTATCAAGAGCACCTCTGTGCCGCCGATCCAGACGCCCTCCTCACTGGTACCCGAGGCTTTGCTGCTCGATGTTGCCATCGTGATTTTCGAACCGGGGCTGGATGACTACGACGACGATGAGCAGGTTTACCCGGAGGTACGCAAGGCAGAGTCTCGCTTTATGCCCCTGCAACTTGCCGAAGCCATGCAAGGCAGCGGTGCGTGGGGTGCCGTGCGGGTCGTGCCAAACGATAGCCAAATCACCGATCTGGTCGTGCGTGGCAAAATTATGCACTCCGATGGAGAACAGTTGCAGTTGAAGATTGTGGCCACTGACTCCCTCGGCCAGGTCTGGCTGGACAAGACCTACAAGGGCCATGCCAGCCGGTACGCCTACCAACCCTCTACACGCAATCCTTACGATCCATTCCAGGCGGTATATCACACCATTGCCAATGATTTATTGACCGACTCGGAGAGCTTGAGCGTGGATGACCTGAGCGCCATACGTGCCGTGACGGAACTGCGCTTTGCCCAGGATTTTTCGCCGGACGCCTTCTCAGGCTATCTCGAGAAAAGCCGCAAGGGCGAATACGAGATACGGCGTTTGCCGGCAGAGGGAGACCCGATGCTAGAGCGAGTGCGACAAATACGGGAACGCGACCATGTCTACGTGGACACGCTGCAAGGCTACTACACCAACTTTGACCTGCAGATGAGCAGCCCTTACCAAGAGTGGCGACGCAACAGCTACTACGCTGCACTGGCGGCACAGGAGCTACAAGCAGAAAGTACACGGCGATTAATCGCCGGAGGTGTCGCCATCCTGGCGGGGCTGGCAGCCGCTACCACTGGCGATAGCGCTGCCACCCGGGCCGCGGGACAAATCGGTGTGCTTGGTGGCGGCTACCTGTTGAAAAGCGGACTTGAAAAACGCAACGAGGCGCAGTTTCATGTCGCCGAGCTGGAGGAACTGGGTGCATCCCTCGAGGCTGAAGTCAGTCCGCAGGTCATTGAACTGGAGGACCAAACGGTCACCCTCAGCGGCAACGTGGAACAACAATACGGTCAGTGGCGCGAGCTGCTGGCCGATATTTATCTCGCAGAGATCGGTGAATTGGCCTCACCCGAGGAATCACCCGGCTCAGCTGATACACTTTAGACTCGCAGTCCCTGTTCACAAGGCCGCCCTGGCATGCCCTCGCATAACGACCCAGTAAAACCGACGCCCTTTGACACGGCAAAGCCCGCTCCGGCCGCCACCGCGTCATCCCCCGCCGGCACCGCGCGCCCTGCGGAGTCGACGCCGCGCTGGGTCCTGCCGGCTCTCGCGGTACTGCTCGCGCTGGTCGTTGCCGTTGTAGTATGGCTACCTGCCAGTCTTCAGTCTGATGGCCCCGCCGCAGAGGCAGTGGCAGATGACGCCACTCCCTCTGGAACCGCGCCTGCCGGTGCTGGCACGGCAACACAAACGGTCGAAAAAAACGTCGCACCGGCTGCCTCGCCCTGGTCTGATGCGCAAGCGGCCCGGTTGCGCCGCGAAGCACAGGAGACCGCGGCGGAATTACTGGACCTGCAATTTGAACTGCGCGAAACAGGCATTGAGCGCTGGGCGCCGGAACCGTTCGCCAACGTTCAACGCCTTGCAGAGGACGGTGATGCGCATTACCGGGATCAGCACTATGAACAGGCCAACACGCTCTACCAGGAGGGCTTGAGCAGCCTGCAGGCTCTTCAGGCTGGCCTACCCCAAACACTGGCAACCCTGCTGGAACAGGCACGGGAGGCTATAGAGGTGGGAGATGCCGCAGCGGCGGGCAACGCGTTGGAGCTATCACTGCTGATCGCCCCGGACAGCAGCGCTGCAGCCACTCTGCAAACCCGACTGGAGACACTGCCGCGCCTGCTGACGCTGCTTGAGGAGGCCGCTGCCAGCGAATCCCGCGACGAACTGGCCGGGGCCGAGGACGCACTCCAACAGGCCGCCAAACTCGACCCACAGCATCAGTACACCGCGGCCGAGCTAAAACGCGTTTCGGCTGCGGCCGCGAAAAAGGCCTTCAACGCGGCCATGAGCGAGGGCTATGCCGCACTGGACGAGGGGCGTTATAACAACGCGCGAACGGCCTTTCGCCAAGCTGCCACACTGCAGTCCGGGTCTACCGAGGCGGCCAGCGCACTGCAGGAAGTCGAAACAGCGGAAACCGCTCGAAAGCTTGGCTCGCTGGACAGTCGGGGGAAGCGGTATGAGCAGGGTGAACAATGGCAGAAAGCAGTAGACACCTATGAAGAGGCGCAGAAGACAGATAGCAGCGTGCTATTTGCAAGTGAGGGTCTGCAACGCAGCCGCGGCAGGGCGCAACTGAATCGGGACCTGCAAACAGTGCTCGATGAACCCGATCGCCTGGCGAACACCTCCGTAGCGCAAGGTGCTGCGCGTTTGCTCGAACGGGCCAGGACAGTGTCTCCCCGAGGCACTGTGTTGGCTGGCCAGATTACTCAATTGGACTCGCTGCTTGCCGAGGCCAACAGAGAGTATGACATCACGTTACGCTCCGACGGAGAGACCGAGATCATCGTCTACAAGGTGGCAAGGCTGGGCCGTTTTACGCAGAAAGAACTCACCTTGCGCCCCGGCACGTACACCGCGGTGGGTACGCGCGACGGCTACCGCGACGTACGTCGGCAGTTCACGATCAAGCGCAATGGCATAGCCGCGCCCGTTAACATCGTCTGCTCGGAACCAATCTGAGATGTCACCGCAATCAGACCAGAAAGATGTCATCGCGCCCAGCGGCTTCACGCCATTGAACCAGGCGGGGAAAGCACCGCGCAGTCAGCAGCGATCGGGGCGCGCCCTGCTTTACGCCTGCCTGGCGGCGGCCGCCCTAGTCCTTTTTTTCCTGTTGACGGCACGGTCTGTCGAGATAAAGGTGATCGCGGAAGTCCCCGCTGATGTCTCCGTTAGCGGGCTTGCGTTACCGCTGGGCCAGCGCTACCTGCTGCGCCCCGGGGACTATCAGGTCGACGCGAGCGCACCGGGCTATCGCCCCTTGTCCGCCGCTTTTTCTGTTGATGACGGCGACGACCAAAGCGTCGTGCTGACTCTGGACGCCCTGCCGGGACGCCTGTCGATCAACAGCACACCCTCAGGCGCCACTGTGCTCGTCGATGATGTGGCGGTAGGGCAAACGCCGCTGATCGACCTGTCACTAGACAAGGGCATTCACAGCGTGTCACTCGAAGAGCCGCGACACCTGACAATGACACAGGACATTGAGATCACGGGGCGCAACGTACAACAGCAACTACACATTGATCTGGCACCCGCCTGGGCTGACATCAGCCTCTCCAGCACACCGACTGGTGCCACCGCACAACTGGACGGCGAACCGGTCGGGCAAACGCCCCTCACACTTGAGGTATTGCAAGGCGAACGGACGATCACGCTGCTTTTGCCTGCTTATGCCGAATGGCAGCAACGCCTTACTGTGGAAGCCGGGAAGGATGCAGACCTCGGCACCATCGAATTGCTGCCGGCCGAGGGTATTCTGGCGCTGTCCAGCGAGCCGACCGGGGCCAATGTGACGCTGGACGGTGAATTTCAGGGTCAAACGCCCCTTAGCCTACAATTGACCCCCGGCAGCCCCCATCGGCTGGCCGTGTTTAAACCGGGTTACAAGCGCTTCAATGAGACTGTGGAGCTCTCCGCGGGCGCAACAGACCAGCGTGCCGTGACGCTGTTGGCGCAACTGGGCGAGGTCCGATTCCGTATCAGTCCAAGCAACGCCGTGCTGAGCATCAATGGCATCCGCCGCGGCAAAGGCGGTCAAACGCTGTCATTACCCGCTGTAGAACACACGATCCGCGTGAGCCTCGAGGGTTATTCCAGCGTCACGCGCAAGGTGACGCCCAGACCCGGACTCGAGCAAAGCGTGGACGTGCAGTTACAGACACAACAGGCCGCGAAATTGGCCCGCATCAAGCCAGAAATTACCTCCCCACTGGGCCAGACCCTGCTTCTTTTCAACCCGGCAGCAACTCCCCTGGCAGAATTCACCATGGGCGCCTCGCGACGCGACCCCGGCCGACGCGCCAACGAGGTGCTACACCCGGTGGCGCTGCAACGCATGTTTTATCTGCAAACCACCGAGGTGACCAATGCCCAGTTTCGGCAGTTCCAGTCGAGTCATAATTCGGGCAACATAGCCGGCAAAAGCCTGAACCGGGAGCATCAACCCGTGGTCCAGGTCAGCTGGCAGCAAGCCGCTGCCTTTTGTAACTGGCTGAGCGCGAAACAGGGCGTCCGCGCATTTTATAAGGAGCAAAACGGTATCGTCACGGGCTTCCGCCCCGAGTCAACCGGATACCGTCTGCCCTCTGAGGCAGAATGGGCCTGGGCTGCCCGCGCTGACGGTAACCGTTTGTTGCGTTTTCCCTGGGGCGACGCCTTCCCACCCGACAAAATCGTCGAGAACTACGCGGACAGCAGCTCCGCCTACATCACCGGGCGCGTGCTCAACAACTACAAGGACGGTCACGTGGTCAGCGCACCGGTCGCCTCGTTTAAGTCGAACCAGCACCAACTGTATGACATGGGCGGCAATGTCTCTGAGTGGGTCAACAATGTGTACAGTATTCCGCCCGCCAACGGGGCGACACAGCGAGACCCATTGGGCCGCCAGGGCGGAGACAACTACGTGATTCGCGGGGCTAGCTGGACCCTGTCCAAGCTCTCGGAACTGCGACTCTCTTACCGGGATTATGGGCAATCGGGGCGGGATGACGTAGGATTTAGAATTGCGCGTTACGCGGAGTAAGGCATGCTGCAATCACACCGTTTGAATCTACTGGCACTGGCTCTGTTCACATTTGCCCTGCCCTGTGTAGGTCAGACAGACACAAGCGAACCCGCCGTGCCCCGGGAGGAATCGAGTACGACTTCCGCCACCGACGCAACAGCAGCGCGTGAAAATGCACAGGCAGAGCGCGAATCCCCTTTTGATTATCGTGCCTCCGAGGAAATATCCGAGGATGTACCCGTTTCTTTTCCGGTTGATATATAGGATCTCCCAATGAAACAAAAAATGTCGTCGGAATTTATCTATCAGCTATTCGCACTACTGATTGCCGTCATTCTGGTGCACGCGCTTTATGTGGGCCTGATAAGGCCCAGTGCCAAAGCGCACCTGGCACAGGAGGCGGCCCAACAAGCGGCCGGAGAACTGGACGTTACCACGCGCAGCTTGGCCGTGGTCATTGGCGACTTTGAGCAAGAGTCGTGTTTTATCCTGCTCATCTGGGCACTGGCCATCATGGGTTACAAAGGCCGCCGCGGCATGCATGAACGCGCCATGCTGGAGCGCCCGCTACTGGATATCCCGGAGGGCACCAGCGTTCTGCCCGAGGACGCACGAGAATACAGTCGCTCTCTGGAGGCACTGCCGGAAGCAGAGCAGGACTATCTGCTGCCACGGACACTGCTGTCCGCACTCCAGCGTTTTGCGACCACCAGCTCCATCCAGGCGGTGTCCGATACTATTAAGGAGCAATGCGAGATCGAATCCGACCGCCTCGATTCCGAAAACTCCATGGTCAGGTATATCGCCTGGGCCATTCCGTCCATTGGTTTTATTGGCACCGTGCGCGGGATCGGCGACGCGCTCGGACAGGCCTATAAAGCTGTTGAGGGTGATATCTCGGGGGTAACCGCGAGCCTTGGTGTCGCCTTTAACAGCACGTTTGTGGCGCTGGTGCTGAGTATCGTGATCATGTTTTGCCTACACCAGTTGCAGCTTTCCCAAGAGCGACTGGTGCTGGACAGTCAACGCTACGCCGACCGACGTTTACTGCGCTTTCTGGTATCGCACTAATGCCTGCCGCTCTGCTTGACCTGCTGGATAGCACCTTGCAGCTGTGGCACGGAGACAGGTGTGTGCAGAGCCCGGGCTATGCCTTGCTGGACGGCCAGGACTATGTATTTGGCACGCCCGCCCGCGCGACGGCGCGCCTTAAGCCCAGAGACGTCAACACCCGGTACTGGTGGCGACTGAGCACTGAGGCGCTACAACCAGCACTGGGACCCGCTCGCCATACCGGAGATCTGGTGCACGCGCACCTCATGCAACTGCACGCAGAGGCGGACAAGCCCGCCGAAATCATGCTGGCAGTGCCTGCCAGCATGCAGCGCGACCAACTCGCTCTATTGCTAGGTATAGTGCAGCAGTGCCCGTTCGATGCAGTCGCACTGGTCAACCGAAGCGTGGCGCTGGCCAGCCTTTTTTCACCTTTGGAACGCTTGTTTCATCTTGAAATACAGCTGCATCAGGCCGTGATCAGCGAACTAACGGGGGGCGCGGACAGCGCCAGCCTCAAACGTTGCACCCCACTACCCGGCTGCGGCTTGTTGCAACTGCAGGAGCGCCTGGTAGAAATTATTGCAGCAGAGTTCATTCGCCAGACGCGGTTCGATCCGCGGCGCAAAGCGGCCACCGAACAACAGCTGTACGATGCCCTGCCGCAGGTCCTTCGCACACTCAATGCTCAACCAGAAGCCAATCTCGATATAGGCGGATATCAAGCGCGGGTCAGCGCGTTACAGCTACAAGACGCAGGCAAACGTCTGTTTGAAAGTATCAGGGAGAACATCGGTAGCGGGCATGACAATGGCCACCTTGTCGCTGACCCGCTGGCAGGATTGCTGCCGGGCCTCACCGAAGCGTTCACGACTTTACATGTTCTGTCTGGGGGCGACCTTCGCACCGCATTGCACAACCATCAGGAACAAATCATCCAACGGCAAGACGCCTTGAGCTTTGTCACCGACCTTCCCTTCCTCGGGCTGGAACGCCTGGCTGTGCCACCCCTTCCTGCGACTGCTGAAACTCGCACCACCGCAGCGCCCACCCCTGCTGAACCGACCCACTTACTGAACGGACACGTCGCCGCGCCACTGCATCACGACGGTGTGACGCTGCATAACGGCTGGGTTTTGTACCGTGATAAAACCGGCTGGCAACTGCGTGGTGACGGACCAGCACCGCAAGTCAACGGCAGTCCTTATCTGCCCGGTGAGCCTCTCATGCCGGGAGACAAGGTCTGCACCGATAAAAACGCTGTTTTCCAACTCATTGAGGTGACCACCTAGCGCCATGGCGAGGAAGAAACGTCAGTTCACGACCTTCAATCTGAGCTTTCTGGATATTATGTCCTGCGGCTTTGGGGCTGTTGTGCTTGTTTTTCTCATCATGAATCACGCTATCGATGAGGAGTCGGCAGACCTCAACCAAAACCTGCTGTCTGAAATTGACCTGCTTGAAGAGGATGTAACCGACGGCGAAAAAAACCTTGTGCGACTGCGCAATACGCTTTCAGAGATAGATCTGCAAATGACAGAGGCCCAGGGTCTGGCAACACGAATTACTGAGGAAAAGGAACGCAGTGAGGCCCTGATCGAAGACAAAAAACGCGAGGGCTTCACCGACGACGAAGCGATAGAACAACTCAAGGCCGAACTACTGGCACTGGAATCCGAGGTTGAAAAAAGCCGCCAGGCCGCCAATGACAATAGCGGAGTGAATGCGCGCACCTTTGTTGGGGACGGAAATCGCCAATACCTGACGGGCCTCAAGCTGGGCGGGCAGCGTATTGCCATTCTGCTGGACGCGTCCGCCAGCATGCTGGCTGATAAAGTGGTCCAGATTATTCGTTTGCGAAACATGGGAGATAGCATCCAGCGCAAGTCTGAGAAGTGGATGCAGGGTGTCAACACCGTAGACTGGCTGACTGCCCAGCTGCCGGTCGCAAGCAAATACCAGGTCATGACCTTTAGCACGCAAGCCAGGGCTGCCCTGCCCGACACCGAGGGTAAGTGGCTGGAGGTGGCCAATCAGGCGCAACTGGCCGACATGAGCGCGGCATTGCGCAAGCTCACACCCGGCGGTGGTACCAGTCTGGAAAATGCCTTCCTCGCGCTGGGCAGCCTGTCACCCCCACCCGATAATATTTTCCTCATTACCGATGGACTGCCGACGCAGGGAAAATCGAAGCCAAGGACTAATACCGTGAGCGGCCAGGAACGTCTGCGCCTGTTCGCCAGTGCTGTCCGACAACTCCCCGCCCGGGTCCCGGTCAATATTATCCTGACGCCGATGGAAGGCGACCCGATGGCGGTATCGGCGCTGTGGCAGCTGGCCCAGAGCACACGGGGGTCGCTACTCATGCCCTCGATGGATTGGCCCTGATGGCGCGGCGCAAGGGCAGAGCCCCCGAAGAGTTCTCCATGTCTTTTCTGGACGTAATCTGCTGTGGTTTCGGTGCCATTATCCTGCTGCTGATGATTACCAAGACTGTAGAACCGCAAATTATCGAAGCCTCCACCGTGAATCTCGAAGGCAAACTCGCCAAGCTCACGGAGCAGGTATTTGACATTCGCGGCGAGACAAAAATTCTCAACCGTGACCTGAACGCAAAACACGAACAGTTGTCAGAGCAAGAGGAGAAGATCGCAATACTGCGCGCACAGAGGGCCAGCGCGAAGTCCCGATACGACAGCCTGCAGGTTGCAACCGGGAGCAATGAGGCCATTGCAGGGCAACTGTCTATCGCAAAACAGGCACTGACAGAGGAGATGCAGCGCCTGCTGGGGCCCTCCTACAAAGCGAAAAATCAATTGATCGGTGGCATCCCGGTGGATAGCGAGTACATCATCTTCGTTATTGATACTTCTGGCTCTATGTTCTCCTACGCCTGGGAGCGGGTATTGAAAGAGGTGGAAGCCACGCTCAATATCTATCCCGAAGTGAAGGGCATACAGATCATGAACGACATGGGAAACTATATGTTCAGCAGCTATCGAGGCCGCTGGATTCCCGATTCTCCCGCCCGTCGACGTGCGATTATCAAAAATCTGCGTGGCTGGAATATTTTTAGCAACTCAAGCCCCGTCGAGGGTATACAGGCCGCTATTCGGACGTTCGCCCGCCCCGGCGAAAAAATCAGCATCTATGTCTTTGGAGACGAATTCACGGGTGAGTCCATCACCGACGTGCTGGATGCGGTTGATCGCATCAACAAGGTGGACGCCAATGGAAACAGACTGGTACGCATCCACGCCGTGGGTTTCCCCGTACAGTTTATTCGCGCACCGAATTTGCAGACCACCGGTATCCGCTTCGCTACTCTGATGCGGGAGCTGACTCGCCGCAACGGAGGAACCTTTGTCGCGCTCAATGACTTTCGCTAAACGGCATCAGCAACACCTGTTCGCAGTCTTGTTATCGCTGTTACTGCTAAGCGGTTGCGGGCCGGCTACCGTTGTGGTGGAGGGCCGCTTTCCTCCTCCCCTTATCGAACCCCTGCCCCTTAAACTGGGCGTGTGGTACGGCCCGGATTTCGCGCAGCATGAGTTTTTTGACGAGTCCACCACGCGCGGACAATCCAGCTGGATCGTGAAGACCGGACAGGCACAAATACTGATGTGGAACAGTCTGCTGGCCGGCGTCTTTGAGGAGGTGGTCCACTTACAAAGCGCACCGATACCGGGGCAAAGCATACCAGGCGTCGATGGCATCCTGGTTCCGCATGTCTCACAACTGCAGTACACCATCCCCAAGCATACCCAGGTCAAGGTCTACGAGATCTGGATGCTTTACCGTTTTGAACTACTCACCCCCGATGCACAGCCGGTCGCCGAGTGGGACATGAGCAGTTACGGTAAAACGCCCACTGCCTTCCTGCAATCTGACCAGGAAGCGGTGAATCTCGCCGCGGTAATGGCCCTGCGTGATGCCGGCGCAAACTTCGCCACCACCTTTACCAGAATCGCGCCTATTCAAGCGTGGTTGCAAGCTCAAAACGTGCCAGCACCGGGGTCGAGCCCATGAAATATGCGCTGCTGACGACCCTGACCCTGACCACTGCTTGCCTGCTATCCGGCTGCGTCACCTCTACTGTGGATGAAATGATCTACAACGAACCGGTCGAAGGTATCGGCGAATCCAGCGTCGTCATCCTTGGACGAAGACACAGCAGCAACTATGAGACCGAGCCAGATTTCGTACTCTGTGTCGGTGAACATATTACATCCTACGACAATTCCATTACCGTAATCGGAGAGCTGGAGTTCATTAATGCGCTCTACCCGTGGTTTGAGCCGCGCACCGCGCCGCTGCATCCGGAAGGCCTGGAGCAACTCGTTCTACAAGAACCCGTGGCGAAGAAAATTGCAGATTTGAAGCTCGAATACATTATCTGGCTGGACGGGTCCACCGAGCGCAGCGGTGGCAGCGGCTCCATGGCGTGCAGTCTGGGCGGCTGCTTTGGCTTTGGCACCTGGGCTCACGATGCGAACTACGAAGCCACCATCTGGGACTTTTCAGACCGCGCTGCAGTCGGGCACATCAGCACCAGCGCGTCAGGGCAGTCCTATATGCCCGCCGTCATTGTGCCGATTCCAATTATTGCGCCGGTGCAGGGTACCGCCTGCGATGGCGTGGGGGACCAACTGCTTGAGTTCCTGTCCAGCGAATACTAGGAGGGCCCGATGACAAAACGAGGGCGATTGCTCGGTACCCTACTTCTGGCGGCACTGCCCCTTCTCCACGGATGCGTGAGCAATCCGGCGACGGGTGCAAAGATGCACCAGGAAATGCTCGCTCAGGACGCGGTGTACGACGATCCCGAGCTACAGGCATACATCAATCGAATCGGACAACGGCTGGTTGCCAACAGCGACAAGCCCACTATGGCTTTCACATTTACTGTCGTTGATAGCCCCGATATCAATGCGTTCGCGCTGCCGGGTGGCTATATCTATGTGAATCGAGGCCTGTTGGCCTACCTCGAGAATGAAGCAGAACTGGCGGGCGTATTGGGTCATGAAATCGGTCATGTGACAGCGAATCATCATGGCCGCCAGCAGGGTGCCGCCGTGACGAACACCATAGTCGCTAACACCGCCTACATCCTCACGGGCAGTGGAGATCTGGCAGCTGCATCCAACATGTATGGCAACGAACTCATCAGCGGCTTTGGGCGGGAAATGGAATTGGAGGCGGACGGGCTGGGGGCAGAGTATATGTACGAGTCCGGCTACGACCCTGAATCACTGCTGGAGGTGATCGGTGCTCTCAAAAATCAACAAAATTTTCAGCGGGTGAAGGCAAAGAATGGGGGCGCAGGCAGAGCCACCTACCACGGCCTCTATGCCACTCACCCGCGCAATGACCAGCGACTGAGAAAAGTGGTCAGCACTGCAGCCGAACTCGATACGGATACCTACACCGAGGACCCTTCCGTGCCGGGCGAATTTCGGCGCCATATTGAGGGGCTGGTCTGGGGCGACAGCGTACAGAGCAGCCGCAGCAGTGATCGCTACTACCACAACAAGCTGGCTTTCACCTTTACGCAACCCCCAGGCTGGAGTGTCAATGCCGGTTCTCGAGCCATTGTCGCCAGCGCCGCCGACGGTTCTGCCGAGCTGAACATCACAGTGCGACGACGCGAGCCTGCCAGCACACCGCGCAAGGTTCTGGAAACCAGTGCTGGGGGGGTCATTAACGATGGCGAGGCACTCGACCAAGCCGGACTAAAGGGCTTTACCGCGCTGTCGAGTAGCACGACCGGGACGCGGCGGCTCGCGGTGATTGACTACAGAAACCTCAGCTATCTTTTTGACGGGGAAGCTCGAAATTTCTCATCACAGGACAGTACGCTGCTTGAAATGATAGAGAGCTTCAGACCCATGCACCCGCAGGAACAACGCGCCAGTAGCGGAAGCCATGTGCACTACATACAAGTACCACGGGGCGCCACCCTGGCCAGCCTGGCCGCCGGCATGCGAATTCCCGATGCCGAGGCACAGCTGCGCTTGTTGAATGATTTTTATCCGCGCGGCGAGCCCCGAACGGGAGACTGGATAAAGATTATTCGGTAGGGTTCGAGTCCGGCTCGCGCTGCTGTATCAGCACCCACGGGGCTGCCACAACAGCCCACAGCACCGCGTGAGTGTCATACCAGTGCAAGGCCTGCTCCTCGCTCACCGAAGCAATGTCGCCGCCCTCTATCCAAGCCTGGAACACCTGGCTGTTATCCATGCCCAACTGCACGGCCACCTCCACCAGATCAAGCGCTGGAGAGACCATGACCACGTTGCCGCGAGCATAGTGTGTCTGCAGGTCATGCCAGGGAATTCGAGCGGTCTGGCCGTGGTACTCACTCCGCAGCAGCGCCTCACGCCCAACCGGTCCATCATTCATGCAGCGAGTCTGCGACATAGGGGTTAGCCTGACGCTCCTGGCCGAACGTTGACGTGGGCCCATGGCCGGGAATAAAGGTGATGTCATCGCCCAGAGGAAACAGCTTGTCGCGTATGCTGGAAATCAGGTCTGCGTGGTTGCCCCTTGGAAAATCCGTACGACCAATAGAGCCCTGAAAAAGCACATCACCGACCCAGGCGACTTTCTGTGACTCATGAACGAACACCACGTGCCCGGGAGTATGTCCCGGACAATGAATGACTTTTAATACTTGCGCGCCCACCGTCACGGTGTCGCCCTGGTTCAGCCATCGATCGGGCGTAAAGGCTTCCGTCATGGGGAAGCCCGACATCTTGCACGCCTCCGGCAACCCTTCAAGCCAGAAATTGTCTTCTGCGTGAGGGCCCTCAATGGGAACACCCAACTGCTGCCGCAGCACATCTGAGGCGGCACAGTGATCGAGATGGGCATGGGTGAGAATCACCTTCTCTACTTTGGCATCCAGTTGCTGCACAGCCTCCAGTATTTTTTCGATATCACCACCGGGATCAACAATTGCTGCGCGTCCAGTGTCTTCGCAACGGACGACGGAGCAATTCTGCTGATAGGGCGTGACGGGAACAATAGTGCACTGAATGGACATGGAATCGGTCTCTTTGTTCTGGGTCTGGCATTTTGCTCAATGGGGAGGCGGTACAAAATCTCCCACGTCATCACCATCATGATCCGCGTGGGGATCGAGGAATACCGTCTCATCGAACTTGTTTTCACTGCTGCTCACGATCAACGACACCACCGAGTCACCCGTCACATTCACGGCCGTGCGCACCATATCAAGCAAACGATCGACGCCGATGATCAGTGCTATGCCCTCAACCGGCAATCCCACCTGAGACAAGACCATGGCTAGTGTTATGAGGCCGACACCCGGCACCGCGGCGGTACCAACCGATGCGAGAGTAGCGGTGAGAATCACGGTAAGATACGCCACCCAGGACAAATCTACGCCATACACCTCGGCGATAAATACGGTCGCCACGCCCTGCATAATGGCCGTGCCGTCCATATTGATCGTGGCGCCAAGCGGCACAGTGAACCCCGCCACCGAGTTGTCCACGCCAAGCCTTCGCTCTACCGTACGCAGGGTGACGGGCAAGGTAGCACCGGATGACGCGGTGCTGAAAGCGAACGCCCAGACGGGGCGCATCTTGGAGAACAACATGGCGGGCGAAAGGCCGGTCAAGCCCTTGAGCAACAGGCTGTAGACGACCAACGCGTGGAACAGCAACACAGCGAGAACAGTGAAGAAGTACGTCGCCAGATCGAAAATAGCGGTAATACCCAACGTTGCAAACAACTTGCAAAGCAGGGCGAACACGCCGTAGGGCGCCAGATGCATGAGCACTTCAACCATTTTCATGACAACCGCTTCCATGTCGCGGAAGAAGCCGGCTATCCGCTGTCCAGGCTCTCCCGCCCAGGATATGGCCAGACCAAACAGCAGGGCAAATACAATGATTTGCAGCATCTTACCTTCCGCCATCGCCTGAATCGGGTTGGAGGGGAAGATATTGACCAGCACGTCGGTCAGCGGCGGAGCTTGCTTCGCCTGAAAGTTCGCCTCCCCTGCCAATTCAACACCACTACCCGGACTGACTAACACCGCAAAGGTAAGAGCCGCCGTGACCGCCAAGGCGGTAGTCAGCAAATAAAAAAACAGGGTCTTACCCGCAATAGGTCCCATCCGCGAACTGTTTCCCAGAGAACTGGCTCCACAGATGAGCGATACAAATACCAGGGGTACCACCAGCAACTTGAGAGACGCCACGAAAATACGCCCGACAACGTCCAGCACACCATCGATCAGATACACTTCCAGCGCCGCGCGAACCATTTCGGGGAGCGTCGCGCTACTTAGCGTCATACTGAGCAGCGAGCCCGTCAGGATGCCCGCAACCATCGCAATCAAAATACGGTTGGTGAGGCTCACTCGGGGCACCCACCCTTGTCGTATCCGCTGACCCCGGGGTCAGCGCAGGCGGTACAGGGCGAGGCAAACTCCTTGCGGTCGCCGCCAGACAATCGGGCACAGGTGGGAGCGAACTCCATGGTGCACACCTGGGGACGCGGCTCACTGCATTCAAATGCTATATCAGGTGTCGAGGCGCAACCTGCGACCACCATTAAAAGCGCCAATACGCTGGCGATTCTCATCTATTTCTCCCCGCCGGAGGCGATTATCCCGGCAATGCGCAGCCTACCATTGTCATGCGCTCGCCGCACTGGGAACCGAAGCAAATTACGCCTAGCGGGTTCCCTTTTTCAGCATCTGACGAGCGATTGAAATCATATCTTCATAGCTTTCTACGTCCAAAAACTCATTCGTCCCGTGCATTGAATTGACCTGTTCCATTGAAAGCCTGTTGCCGTGAAACCGATACTGGTTATCGCTAACATCCACATAGTGGCGGCTATCGGTGGTTGCCACCAGCAACGAGGGCACCACAATGGCCTCGGGATAAACCTCAGCAACGGCTTCAGAAATGACCGCAAAACCGTCGCCTGTATGGTCAGATACGGGTGAGGGGTCAGACCACGCGTCATAGCTGATATCGACCAGCGGGTCGTCTACGATGTCTGTAATACGCGCTACCACGGTGTCTGCGGTATCCCCGGGCAGCAGCCTGAAATTGATTTTTGCCTCCGCGTACTGCGGTATGACGTTTTCCTTAACACCCGCATTAAACATAGTCAGCGCCGCAGTGGTCCGCACGAAAGAGCTTGTCACTGGGTCCTCAGCCAGCTGACTCGCCAACAAACCACCCGTCAGCCACAGGTTCTCGAAAATAAATCGCTGCGGCTGGTCGGTGTGCGGCGCTATTGTCTCGAACATGGCCTGGACAGGACCCACAAGCCGGGGCGGATACGGACTATTTTCCACCCGCTCAAGCGCAGCAGAGAGGCGCCCAATAGTGCCAGTTGCCGGCGGACGCGAGGAGTGACCGCCCTCTCCCCTGGTCGACAGCGTAACGGTCAGGTAACCCTTTTCTGCGACACTGACAAGACCCAGCGGACGCCCCGGCAGTAGGGGACTGTCAGCAATCAAAAACCCACCCTCATCGATCATCCAGGCGCTTTGCAGACCTCGCTCCTTGATTCTGGCAGCCAAATTGACCGCGCCGTGCAATCCGCTGATTTCCTCATCATGCCCAAACGCAAACAACACCGTGCGCCGCGGAGTGAACCCCTCCTCCAGCAGTGATTCGGCGGCTTCCATCAGGCTGAGCAGGCCCTGTTTGTCATCAAGAGTGCCGCGACCGTATATTCGCCCGTTGTCTATGACGCCCTCAAAAGCAGGGTAATCCCAATCAGTCTCTGTACCGGGTTCTATCGGGACAACATCCATGTGCGCCGTAAACATAACCGGAGTCAGTTGCGGGTCGCTGCCCGGCCAGAGTATCAACAAGCTGTAGTTGCTGACCGTTTCCACATCCAACTCCGTAAAAACGCGGGGGTAATGCGATTTCAGAAAGTCGTGAAAACGCAAAAATTCGGAATAATCGATACGACTACGATCCTGGTAACTGATCGTCTTGAACCGAACTGCCTCCGCCAGGCGCTCGGCCGCAGCGTTGCCGGCCTGCCCTGCCCCGCTCGTCAGGGACAGTATCGGTATCAATAAAAGCAGATATCGTCGCATGGCACTCTCCACCGTATCTCTGTTCGCTATGACGCTGTCGCAGCATTCAATCGCACTCTAACCACCGCTACCTGCGGACGCAAATTTGCCCAACGCGCGGTAACTGGCGAGCCTGCGATAATGCCGCAATTGTTCGGGCCATTTTTCTCAGGCCGGCCCTTCAGGATACGCTAGACACCGCGGGTTTCAGCCCGCTCAGGGGTCGACGTTTTACACCCTTATCAACTGACTCGTCATCGGCCCGAGTACTCGCTGAATACCGTGCTGCACTCCAACACGACCGCATTCCGCGCATGCGTCTATTTTCGTTGCCTCACCTTTCTGCCAATTAGAGGCTATACTGGATAGGAACGCATCACGACGTATAAATGCCTCGAGCCAGAGTAAGGTGAGAGAGGCTTAATTCGCCCCCATGGCACCGAAGGGATCCGGGTACAGGAGGTCTACATGTTGCAATCCGTAAATCTGCGCGACTATATGTTGCACAACCCGGTTAAATTATCGCCGGACGACAATGTTATGGATGCCATGCGGATTATCATTGAGCACAAAATTTCCGGTGTCTGCGTCGTCGATGCTCAGGAGAATCTCGTGGGCATACTCTCGGAAATGGACTGCCTCGAAGCTGTCCTCGGGGCTGTGTATAACAACACCAGTATTGGCATTGTCAGAGATCATATGACATCCGACAATCTGGTTGTCGCTCACCCCAACGAGGATATCGTAGATGTCGCGCAGGACATGCTGCACAAAAACAAGCGGCGCAGACCCGTTGTCGAAAACGGTAAACTCATTGGCCAGATAACCTGCCGGCAATTACTCAGCGCTGTAATGAAATTCCGCAATTAACGCCATTACGATTCCTGCCAACCAAAATCTTCTGCCCGCAGTTCTATCGTTGTATCAATCCGTCGTGTCACCCATGCCCTGATCCAGGGCAGAACGCTATCAAACAGCCCTGGAGTGCTATGCAGTAGCGGCAAAGTTGCAAGAACCGTATCACCAGACACGTTGAGAGGCAGACTATGCTGCGTCGACCCGGGAGCGACTTCTAGTGCCAGCCCATCCCAATCGACCTCCACCGCGTGTATGACCTGCCAGGCAACCTCGTCCGCCAGCGCCAACACCTCGCGCATGAGCTCCTCGCAGATTGCCCTTGCGGTCGATATATCTGATTGGTACTTGAACTCAACACGAATTCCCCGGTGGGAACAGGACCACAGCCCTTGACCGAAGTGCCAGTCGGGCGAAACAGACGCCCTGGCAATCGGAATCGGTCCAGAGCCCACCTCACCCGGCAGAAATTGTTCGCAGCGGTAACGCGCACAAAATTGCTCCAGGACACGATGTTCAAACATTCGCTGCTGCAAGGGTCGCGGATGGCTCAGGATGAGAAACCGGCTGGATACGAACAGAGCCAGGGGCTTACGATCTTCAACCATCAGACTTACCGGCAAGCCCATTTCTATATCATCTACCAAGCGCTGCAACTCGCGCGCATAACCGGCCACAGAGCGAGACCAGCCCCTCAACCCTTTATCTGCTTGCGCACTTCTACTCTCATCCCGGGCAAGCGTCACTTCATCCCGGTAGGCACGAGACAACTCCGACAAGGCCAGGCTGGCAAACGCCGAGCGCAGTGAGGAACCCGTGTGCTGGAGATGACCGGCAGTCCTGAGAAATCGACTCTGCAGTGGGCGAGAATCGGACTCTGCTGCTAAAGTCGGCCAGGCGATCGCACCACACAGGCAAAGCACGCCCAGTGAAAAGCGGCCCCTAGAGGCCTTTTCCGAGGGCGCCGCAAGCAGGCTGCCTTTCATCGCCATATTCCACCAAGTTATTGATAAGTCTACTGTAAACAGCGCTTCGGACACCTAGACAAGGAAATACTGTCACGCGGCTCTCATCCCCGGGCATCCGACTTCACTACGCTCATTATTAGTGGTAGCGTGTTCCGTAATCCAGCAAAACTTGCAAGGCAGCACCATGAGTGAAGCACTGACCACCCGGCCAGAAAACACAGCTGAGGTCGATAGCCAGTACCTGCTCACCCCGCAGCAGATTCACTTCTACGAGACGTTCGGCTTCTTGAGAATTCCAGGGCTTTTCGCCAACGATATCGACGATATCGTTGCTGGATTCGAGGGCATGTTTGGTAACGAGGAACAACCCGTCTGGGAAACCAAGGAAGCGCTGCACGGCGATGAGAAGCGCCTTATCATCCCGGGATTCATAGAGCAGTCGCCAACGCTCGCTCCGCTGCAACACGATCCGCGCGTTGTGGGTGTAGTGAAGAGCATTCTCGGTCCCGACTATATCTGGTCAAGCAGTGATGGCAACCTGTTCTACTGCGAAAGTTACTGGCATCCTGATGACTACGCGGCGCCGCTGCATCATTATCACGTGAAACTGTCTTTTTACCTGGATGACCTGTCCGGCGATAACGGTGCCATACGCATCATCCCGGGCAGCCATTTCCACCAGCAGACTTTTTCCCGCACCTTACGTAAAAATTTCAAGGATGAGAGCGGAGTCGAAGAAATTTACGGTATGGCCAGTGGTGACATTCCCTCTATAACGGTGAGCAGCAAACCCGGCGACTTAATTTTGTGGAACTTCCGCACCGTGCATGGCAGCTATAATGGTGGAGAAAGACGTCGGCTTTTTTCACTCAATTTCGGCGAGAAAGTACCGGGGTTTCATGACGGGAAGCAAATCCCTGACAAGCCCGTAGCGAGAAGATCCGCCCTGAGTAGCTGAATACACGGTAATATTTTAGGCTCACCGCGCCACCCGGCTAAAAAAAGGAACACACCGGAGCTGCATGATGTTCTCCGGACGTGCTCCGGAGATGATATGGCGCTAACCTTTCCTAGTCTTTACGAACTCAAAAAAGCCGCATGCTTCCCTCGTAAGCTCTATATGCGTCACCGTGAAAATCTCGAACCGGGCTTCATGTTGAGCGCGATGGAATTGCACTACTATCGACCGGCCTTTTATACCTGGTGCGGTGCCATCAGCGAAAACCCGCAATTACTTTATGAGGCAGAACTCGATTCGACAAGTATCGTGGTCGATGCGGGCGCCTATACCGGCGAGTGGGCCAAAGAAATTATCGACCGTTATCACCCTACGATTCACGCCTTTGAGCCCGACCCTCGCAACTTTTCGCACCTGGAAAAAAAGGCACAAATTGAACCCTGTCTAAAACCCCACAAATACGGTCTGGGCGATCGCGATGAGCAGGCTCGTATTACCCTCGAGTACCTGGGCTCCACGCTCTACACAGGCAATCGGCCTGCAGCAAACACGCCAACTGCTGAGGCAGAAATTCGTGATATTGCCTCTACATGGCGCACGCTCGAACTGCACAATGTCGACCTGATGAAAATAAATATTGAGGGGGCAGAGTTCCCCCTGCTGGAGCAAATGATCAGGAATGAACTACTGAGCAAGGTCGACTGCTACCTCATCCAGTTCCATGAATGGCATCCACGAGCCTATCAGCGACGACGCCATATTCGACGCGCACTGAGCAAAACTCACACGTTAGTCTGGGACTATCACTTCGTATGGGAAAAGTGGGTCCGCAAATAGACGCGCCCGTATGACGATCTGGCACGATCTATTTATCACGATTATCTCTTATGAAGCCGAGTCGACCGCTCCAATCCAGCTCTGCTATTCAATGCTTATTGTCACTCGCTCACAGTGTTAGACTGTCCGATACACAATGACCCCAGAGAGAGACAATGTCCTCGGCACCATCATCGACTTCCGGTGACAGACTTTCCCTGGGCCTACTGTTAGTCGTAGCTCTTTTCTTTTCCTGGTTCCTTGGAATTAAAAATCTCCTCCTGGACTGGGTGAACCCCTCCAGTGAAACCCCTCAGGCAGCGCGGCCAAACATACTCCTGATCGTCGCGGACGATCTCGGCTATAACGACACCAGTGCGCTAACCAGCACTGGCCTGAACACTCCTCACCTCAAACAGCTGGCCAACCGGGGAGCTACCTTCACACGTCATTATGCCGACGCAACCTGCACTCCCAGCCGAGTGGGAATTCTGACAGGTCAATACCCGGAACGCTCGGGCTTCCGACCTGTAGGCTCAGAGATACCGGCAGAATTTCCGACCATTGCAGAGGCCTTGAAGCAATCGGGGTATAACACATACCTGACGGGAAAATGGCACGCGGGCGAAGAACGAGCTGAAGCATGGCCGGGGCGCAAGGGGTTTGATCAGTGGTTTGGCTTTCTTAATCAATGGGAGCTGTCCGGAGCTGTCTCGGAAAGCGACCGCGGAACACGCAAACCCACCTATCACAATCCCCTGTTGCGCGAAAATGGCGGCAACCAGAAAAAACATAGGGGGCACCTAACCGACATACTTACCGACCACACGGTCGCCCAGATAGATAGACTGCAGGCAAATGGCAAGCCCTGGTTTTTATACCATGCGTTCCTTGCTCCTCATCACCCCATCCAACCCGCACCGCGCTACGCCAGCCTTTTTCCAGATACTCCAGCGGGAAGGTACACCGCACTCGTCACACAAATGGATGATGCCGTAGGACGAATTCTCAAGACCATCGACAGGAATAACACGCTTGTCGTTTTTATCAGCGACAACGGGGGGACCAATGTTGAGAGAGACAATAATTACCCCTTTTTCGGAAAGAAGGGCGAGCTATTTGAGGGCAGCTTCCGCACTCCGCTAATTATCAGCTGGCCCGGTCATATTTCTGAAGGTCAAATAATTGACGATGTTGTTATGAATGTCGATTTGTATCCCACACTTCTCACGGCGGCAAACCAGCCTGTCGCTAGGCGGCTCGATGGTGAAACGCTTTGGCCAGCACTACTCGGGGAACACATACTTGCCCAACGCAGCAGGAGCTGGGAAATATATAGCCCCAACGTCAATCTGGTGAATTTCAGCACACTGTCTGCCTCAGGTGCTTGGCGACTGACCAGCCAGCAGGGCTCAGGCATGCCACCTCACCTTTACCACCTCGCGGCAAACCCGTCCGCCGACAATGATGTCTCTGCCAACAATACCGCCATTCTGCAAGATCTGACCGACAGTTTCTGGTCACAACACTGGGAAAAAAGTTTGCTTCCTGTGATTGAAAGCCAGGCGTCTGTGGCTGGACAGACGCTTTATGGCGGGTTTGATGCTATGCGTACACCGCTGAGGCACGGTTTTGCCATCGGCCTGGAAATCGGACCGCTATCGGATCTGCTTCCCCACCCTGCCTCAGCTGAAACTGTTGTCCTCGCGGGACAGAAAAATGGCTGGGAGTTGCTCTATCAGCCGGGCCATGGCGTGGAATGGCACATGGGTAACAGCATACTCAGGGACGCAAGTTTTGAGCCCAACCGGTGCAATGCCATTGTGCTCACGGGCTACATACAGCCCCGGGGGCATCTTGCCAAGCGAGATCCGCGGTCAGAACTGAAGCTTTACTCCTCGGGCTTTCTTCGTGACTACAAACAGGGATTGCCGGAACGACCCGATACCAATGGGGCACTCAGCCAACCGACTTTCGTGAACTATAACGGCAGGGCACGATTTTCTAACCTAATGCTGGGTTCTTTTTCTGACCCATACGCCCCTAATATCCGGCCACAGTTTACCGATTTCTATCAATCTCTCTTCGCGCGTGAAAAACTGTCACTCACGCCTGTTAGCCTAATGAATGCCGAACTGTGCAAGCAAGACTGACTAAAAATCGACAACCTGTGAGTGTTTCAACCAGCAACTTCCTCACGGGGTGAAATACGGGCAAGCCCTTATAACCGACGAAATGTCCGAAATTATGACGAATTTCGCCTGATATGAGTCAGATAACGCATAAACAGGCACACTTCTTGACAGTCCATCGCCTTAGGTGCCATCATTTTTTGAGTCACGCCGCTACGAGTAAAATATGTTTTTAACCATCGACATCGAAGTCACCAATCGATGCAATGCCACATGCCACTTTTGCCCTAGGGATGCCACACCGCATCAGGGCGTCATGGACGTTGAAACTTTCGACAAGGCGCTCGCCCGTGCAGTGGAATACCGCAAGGTAGTGCAGGACGTCTCCGGCCTGGAGGTTGTTGTTAGCCTCTGTGGGCTCGGTGAACCCCTGATCAATAAAAACACTATCTCGTATATCAAAAAAGTGAAGGCAGAGGGTTTTACCTGCTCCATGTCTTCCAATGGAGCCCTACTGACCGAAGACAAGACTCACGAAATTCTGGATGCGGGGCTGGACGAGATCTATATCAATATCTCTGACCTTCACGAAGAGTACGAAGAAATATACAACCTGCCCTTTGACTCGACCTGCGAAAATATCACACGCTTCGCCAAGTTGGCGGAGGGCCGCTGTACACCCGTTATTATCCTCGTCGATCACCACGATAGTCGTGAGCATATTAAGGCGATGCAGACATTCTGGCGTGAACGTGGCCTGAAAAAGTTTCATGACTACAGTGTCATTAATCGAGGTGGAGCGCTATTTGTCGAGCACATGCAGTTTGAGCAATACAGTGAGATGGTGAGAGCGCGTCAAAAGTTAACACAAGGTGACACACCCCCTTTGTGCGGAGCGCCCTGGGGTTTTCTGTTCGTCGGCTACGATGGAAATTACTATCTCTGCTGTTCTGACTGGCGAAAGCAGGCAAGTCTCGGATCAGTCTTTGACTATAGTTTCTTGCAAGTCTCCCGACAAAAACTGGCCATGGTGGTAAGTCGAGAGCCTGTCTGCAAAACCTGTAATCACGACCCTATTAACATGCTGACTGAAGAACTTCGTGCACTTAGTGAAGGCGAAACCACAGCAGAAACAGTCACTGAACTAGAGCAATCCTTGCTGAAGGTCAGCCGTGATATCGATGTCGCACTGGGGCGTTTACTCGACTATGGAGATAAACATCCCGATGGCATGTTAGCTGCTGATCTTATTCCCGCCATCAGCACCACATAAACAACCACCAGCTACAATGAGTAGTTGTAAGGCATGTGGGTATTTATGAAAAAGCACCCAGGAGCCGCCTATGCTGCCAATGAATGACAGCCGACACATTGAAAATCTGATCTACCACTACGCAGAGCTGATCGATGCGGGAGACCTGAAAGGTGTGGCCGAGCTATTTAGAAATGCAGTGATCGTATCGCCTGCGCATAATTCTCGCTGTACCGGCTACGACGAGGTCTTGCAGATGTATCAGCAATCAGCGAGGCTGTACGCGCCAGCCGGAACGCCAATGACTAAACACCTGACTACGAACGTAATTATCGAGCTGGAAGATGGCTCTTCTGAAGCTAACGCTCGCTCATACTACACAGTGATTCAATCAACAGATTCCCTGCCGTTGCAGCCCATAATCTCCGGCAGATATCATGACCGTTTTGTCAATACAGGATCGTCATGGGTTTTTTCAGTTCGAGAAATGCATGTAGACCTAATAGGCGATTGCTCAGCCCACTTACTCTATGATTCAAGTAAAATATCCTGAGTGAAATCATTTTTCCTCACCACCTTTTAGGTATGTGAGCGATACCAGATTAGGTTCTACAATGGCGCCACTAAACAATAAACGATTTCTATTTATTCATGTAATGAAGACTGGTGGGACATCATTCGCAGATATTCTAAAGATTAATTTCTCCGACAAGGTTCGATATCCCAACGCCTGCTTTAACACTGATACCGATTACGCGAGGCGAATTCAGTCCTACACAGATGTCCCGGCCTTTGTACAAGACGTTAACTCACTAGGGTCACAACTGCGGGTGGCGAGCGCACATGTTCCCTATGCTGTACGCTCGCTGCTGCATGGCCATTATGAAACGATGACAATATTACGCCACCCGGTAGATCGGACTTTGTCCTATCTCAAGCATTGTCGCCAATACCATAAAGAGCACGAAAATATTTCCTTGGAAGAGATTTACGAAAGAGCCTGGTTTAAACATACGTTTATCCAGAACTATCAAACAAAGATGTTTTCCATGTCGGTAGCTGAGGCCATGACGAAGATACGCTTCGCCGACAATGCACCTGCGATTCCATCACTACAGGATTTGATTACTCGGGAAAACTTATCTGAAGAAGTCGTCGAATTCGAGAAATTGAATCCGGCACGTTTTACTCTCGAATCTTTCGTCCCCAGCACCGGCGTCATCGCTATCGACAGAAATAGACTAGATACCGCTAAAAAGAATCTTACCCATGTAGAACTGGTTGGTGTCACCGAGACTTATGATCAGTTCCTCCACCAACTGCGGGACCGGTATTCCTGGGAAATACAAACCATGCCTAAGCGGAATGTCGGCGCAACTCAAAAAGTATCAGATGAGTTCGAAAGTCGTATTGCAAAAGATAACTGGGCCGACATAGAACTGTATGATTTCGCGCGCTCCCTCGCGGCAGGGTATTGACGCGAAAAAGCCTCAGATTTGCTCTTACGAATATGAGGGTTGAACTAGCGATAAAATACATCCTCTCCCTGCCTTGACCCACGTGCTGGCTCTGTGAGGAAATAGGACCTCAATAACGTTATTTTCGCGACACAGGATTTTTTACAATGCAAAGTTTATGGTGCGAAGAAGATGCCGCCGCTTTGGAGGATAATAGTCTCGCCATGCGAGTCTATACATCGCGACTCCTGGGGTCTGAGGAAAATCTTGTTATGCACGGGGGTGGCAACACATCCGTAAAAGCCAAAGTTCAGGATTTTTTCGGCAACCCGCTTGATGTGCTGTATGTAAAAGGTAGCGGATGGGATTTAAAAACTATAGAGCAAAAAGGCTTTCCTGCCCTGCGACTAAAAGAAACGAAAATGCTAGCAGATCTTGAGGCTCTATCTGATACGGATATGACTCGTCAGTTGCGCGCGCTCATGCTTGATCCTTCAGCTCCCTCTCCCTCTGTAGAAGCCATATTGCACGCAATATTGCCGCCAAAGTTTATCGACCACACACACACAGACGCTATTGTTACTCTCTCTAATAATCCGCGCGGCGAGGAGATACTTGCGGATTTATTTCCTGACTGCCTCATACTTCCGTACATCATGCCTGGCTTTATCCTTTCCAGGCAGGTGAATGATGCTATAAAAGTCACCGATTTGTCGCAGTGCAAAGGCATCATCCTGCAGAATCATGGCGTTTTTACTTTCAGTGATGATGCAAAAGAAGCGTATGAAAATATGATTGAGCTCGTTACCCGCGCTGAAGATTTCATCAGCGAAAATGCGAAACCACTCGCCACAGCAAAAAACGGCCCGATTGATCTACAAGATCTCGCACGAATTCGGCAGGCAGTTTGCTGCGCTCGCGGAAAGGCGCAGTTAGCTATTCTAGAAAATACCGCTGACGCTGTGGGCTACGCGCGACTAGACAGTCTTAAAGATATTGCCCTCAGGGGGCCAATAACGCCTGACCATGTGATACGCACTAAGCGCATACCAGTGATCATCGGTAACAAGCCAGAACAAGGGGTTCCCGAGGTGGCCGAGTTTGTAGAGGAATATAAAAAATATTATGAACGGCACAGTCAGCCTCATCAGAAGATTCTTGATCAAGCACCTCGCTATGCAGTTTGGAGAAATTCTGGCTCTATAGCTTTTGGATCCAGCGTTAGTGAATGCACGATTATTTCAGATATAGTGCGCCACACTCGCTGGGCTGTTCAAACCGGTGAGTCTCTCGGAGGGTGGGCGGCGCTGCCTGAACTCGATATCTTTGAGATGGAATACTGGGAACTGGAGCAAGCAAAGCTGGGGAAGACACCTGCAATCGCCAAGCCCCACGCGGGTAAAATTGCTGTCGTGACAGGCGCCTACAGTGGCATCGGGCGGGCGTGCTGCAATTCACTTTTTGCCGACGGTGCAGTGGTTGTTGGCATAGATATCAACCCCGCGATAAACGACTCTCTCGAAAAGGATGGAATGCTTGGTATTTGCTGTGATCTGACCGACGATCAGGCAATGACAGAAGCCGTAGAGCAAGTGGTGGCGGCCTACGGAGGTATCGATATAGCCGTTTGTAATGCTGGAATATTCAATGCCGGAGAGTATGTAGAGGATCTTAGTCCTGAGTCCTGGGACCAGACCCTGAGTATTAATCTGACGGCAACTCAGCGCTTCATGAGCACGACAATTCCTTACCTGAAATTCGGGGTCAATCCGTCTCTCCTTTTAGTGGGATCCCGTAATTTTTCCGCGCCAGGCAGAGGCGCCGCCGCGTATTCAGTGAGTAAGGCAGGAATCACGCAACTTGCCAGAGTCGCCGCTTTGGAGCTGGCTGCCGCTGGAATTCGGGTTAATGTTGTGCATCCCGATGCAGTATTTGACACAGAATTATGGACCGAAGAGACGCTTAATAAGTCAGCGAAACGTTACAATCTGAGCGTTGCAGAATACAAAACCAAAAACTTGCTCAAAAAGGAAATTAGATCGCAAGATGTTGGCCGCTTACTCTCAGTAATGGCGGGCGATGTATTTGCGGCTACAACTGGCGCTCAAATCCCTATCGACGGAGGAAGCGATCGCGTCATATGAAGACTCAATAATGCATGTCATAAAGTATGGGACGGGAGCTAAAAACAACTCGATTTTAGCGTAATACGATCCTAAAAAATGATAATAGGTACGCTGTTGTAGGCCGATCTAAAGTAGGCTACATTGTTTTTTTACTATTACACTGAAAATAGTAGGCGTTCATGGTCGCAATAGAAGCCAATACCGTAATACAAGAGGCCGATAAACTTGTAGCTGACGGGGCCTGGGACGATGCAATTCAAGTACTTTCAAAGGCAAACCAACGGGTTGAAAATGGCGAGATAGAGAGGCGCCTCGTCAAGATTCGCCATCAAGCATTTGCAGAAGTTGTAGATGACACTCCGCCTGGGCCATGGCCTAAACCTGTAGACGACCTGTTCCCGGATTGTGAAGCATCGATTCCAGAGGTGCTTGCTTCAGAACTAACTGCTGAAACCATTGCTTCCGCCATTCAACACCACGGCTCGCTGTTAGTTCGAGGACTCGTAGATGAGAAAAGAGCTGCAGGAATTCGTGAAGCAATAGATGCAGCTTTCGACGGTGTTACGACTTCCAAAAACGCTCTTGTAGCTGATAGAACTGAATGGTACTCGCCTTTTAGAGCTTGCGATGGTTATGAGTTTGGCGGTTTGGACAGAGCCTTTGCCACAGATGGTGGCGGCGTTTTAGCGGTGGATTCTCCAAGGGCATTATTTCGTCATCTTGATGCGCTTTATGCTGCTGATTTTAACAAAGTGGTAAATGAGTACTTCGGCGAGCGCACCGCTCTGTCAGTCAAAAAATCAACATTGCGACGGACCGAGCCAACTGCGCTGGCGGGCTGGCACCAAGATGGCTCATTTCTTGGGACAGACACACGCTCTCTAAATATCTGGACGGCGTTCACACCGTGCGGCGTAGATGCGCCTAGTCTGGACATCTTCCCGTGGCCTTTTAAAGAGTTAGTCAAGCCAGGAGGAAAAGACATTTTCGACTGGTCGATCAGTAACGACACTGCTGCGGGTTACGGCGAGAAAAATATCGTACGCCCTGTTTTTGAAACAGGAGACGCGCTGCTGTTCGACCAGCTGACACTGCACAGGACCGGTATCGACAAAAGCATGACAAACACCCGTTACGCGATCGAAATGTGGTTCTTTGCGGCATCAACCTACCCCCGGGATCAAATCCCACTCTGCCTTTAGCCACTGCTAAGCTCACTGCGTTTTAATACTTTGGCACTAAACGCACACCCTGCGAGGTAAAGCCGCCAGAGCAAAATACGCTGATCCCCTCTCACGGTGCAACACACTATGCGCAAAGAGGCGTCGATCCAGCACATTCGTCACCCATAAAAAATCCCGCAGCACTGACGCACTGCGGGATTGGGTTTAGAAGCCTGGCGA